>BTUX01000141.1:0-11568 GCA_045863315.1 Candidatus Hydrogenedentota bacterium
GGCGCACATAATTAGTATTTTTATTAGAATGACTCCACTTTCATCAATAAAATAACTGTTGATGAACCCCTTCCCCGTTTAGTAGAATCCAAAGTTGAAGGAGAATTTGACCCTATGACTCGAATCACCGGTGTTACCGCACGCGAAATCTTGGATTCCCGGGGCAACCCAACAGTCGAAGTCGACGTATACCTTTCCAGCGGGGTAATGGGTCGCGCGGCTGTGCCGTCCGGCGCCTCGACCGGCGAACACGAAGCCGTCGAATTGCGCGACAAGAACCCGAAACGGTACCTTGGCAAAGGTGTCCTGAAAGCGGTCGAAAACGTAAACTCGACGATCGCCGATGAACTGCTCGGCATGGACGCCCTGGATCAGCGCGAAATCGACCATACGCTGTGCGTCCTCGACGGTACGGCAACGAAATCGAAGCTGGGAGCAAACGCGATACTGGGCGTGTCCCTGGCCGTGGCGAAGGCCGCGGCCGCGGCGGTGGAATTGCCCTTGTATCGGTATGTCGGCGGCGCCAACGCGCACGTATTGCCCGTGCCGATGATGAACATTCTGAACGGCGGCGCACACGCCGACAACAACGTCGACCTTCAGGAATTCATGGTCATGCCGTTGGGCGCGAAGACGTTTCGCGAGGCCCTGCGCATGGGCGCCGAGGTATTCCACGCTTTGAAGTCCGTCCTTAAGGACAAGGGTATGAACACTTCCGTGGGGGACGAAGGTGGGTTTGCTCCCAACCTGAGTTCTAACACGGAAGCGATCGAGGTGATACTCAAAGCGATTAAGAACGCCGGATACAAGGCTGGCAAAGACGTCTGGCTGGCGCTGGATCCCGCCTCGAGCGAATTCTACAAGGGCAAGAAGTATGTGCTGGCGGCGGAAAACGATCCCGACCATACGTCCGCGGAGATGGTTGAATTCTACGCTGACTGGGTAGAAAAGTACCCTATCGTCTCGATCGAGGACGGGATGGCCGAGAACGACTGGGACGGGTGGAAAGCGCTGACCGACCGGCTCGGCAAGAAGGTACAACTCGTTGGAGACGATGTGTTCGTCACCAATACCGAGTATCTGGGCCGGGGAATTCGAGAGGGCGTAGCCAACTCAATCCTCGTTAAAGTCAATCAGATCGGCACTTTAACCGAGACGCTCGAGGCCGTGCAGATGGCCCAGCGGGCGAAGTATACGGCGGTGATATCCCATCGGAGCGGCGAGACCGAGGACTCGACGATTGCCGATCTGGTGGTAGCCACGAATGCGGGTCAGATTAAGACGGGGTCGGCGTCCCGGAGCGACCGTATTGCGAAGTACAATCAGTTACTGCGCATAGAGGCCGAACTGGGTAGCCAGGCGGAATTCTTGGGCGCCGAGGCTTTTTATAATATAATGGCTCGTAAGACAGGTGCGAAATAGGCACGGCCGTGTCAGGCCACTTCGACAGAGGGTACCTGTTGGCGCTGGCGGTTTCGCTTGGGCTGGCGGCGGCGTACGCGGTGCATCGCGACCTGCCGGCCCAATACCGCTTCTACTTGAAGAATGAAGAGTATGCCCGCGGCCTGAAGGAACAGTATGAATCGCTGGTCCGTGAAGAAAAGCGGCTGACGGAGCAGGTCAATGGGCTGGAACGGGACCCGATCGCCATGGAGGCCAGCGCGCGCCAGGCCAGGCAGTTGGCGCGTCCGGGCGAACGACTCTACCGAGTTGAACTCGAGCCGGAGGGGTCCCGGATTGAGGAGTGAATACCAAATCTGTCACACGAGATTCTGCTAAATAGCCAGGAAGAGGCGATCAAACTTCTTGGCAAGAACGGGGAAATCCGCAAACGGATTCAGGAGGAAGCGCCCGTTCGAATTGTGGACCGTGGGGCCAAGGTTGTGATCCTGGGCGACGATCCGCACGCTGCCATCGTCGGGCAAATGTTGGGCGAGATGCTGGTGGCCGTAAGGAACGGTCACACGCCGACGCTCGCCGACATCAGCTATGCGCTGAGCGAAGCCAAGGTCAGCCGGGGCGATGATTTGGGCAGCGTATTCAGTACGACCCGTGGGCTACGGGGCGATCTGGCCATCAAACCTCGGACGCGCGGTCAAGTGCGGTATCTCGAAGCGATCAAGAACCACGGCGTGACCCTGGCCATCGGCCCCGCGGGGACGGGTAAAACCTACCTCGCAATGGCGGCGGCCATCACGTCGCTGCTGAACAAGGAAGTCAATCGCCTGATATTGACACGTCCGGCCGTCGAGGCGGGAGAGAATCTGGGCTTCCTGCCGGGCGACCTTCAGGAGAAGGTCAATCCCTATCTTCGACCCTTGTACGACGCGTTGTATTCCATGGTGGACGTGGAGCGCGTGCGCCGGATGATTGACCGCGAGGTCATCGAGGTGGCGCCGCTTGCGTTCATGCGGGGACGCACGCTCGATCACGCTTTTGCGATCCTCGACGAGGCCCAGAACACCACGTCTGAACAGATGAAGATGTTTCTGACACGATTGGGGCAAGGCTCGCGCGCGGTCATTACGGGTGACGTAACTCAGATTGACCTCCCGAGGGGGACCAAGTCGGGCCTGATCGAGGCCGAGCGAATCCTTCGCAATTGTCCGGGCATTGCGACGGTCCATCTGCACCGCAGCGACGTCGTCCGCCACCCGCTTGTACAGAACATCATCGACGCGTATTCCGCGGCCGAACAGGGCGGGACGGTCAGCCCCCCGCCGGACGGTGACGTCTGATGTTTACGCGATTCCGAAAGAAGCAACGATTGAGCCCCGGTGTGTACCGCGGCCAGCATCAAAGCGACAACAAGGCCTTCGAGGCGCGAATGCGGCGACTCGTACTGGTTTCGGCTTTTGCGTTGCTGGTGATCCTCATCACCAACCGGCTCACCGCCGCCTCGAACACCGAGCACATCAGCCTGGAGGGCGTCATCGCGAAACAGACGATCATCGCGGACATCGGGTTCAAGAGCGAAGACATCGAAAAGACGCGGGAAGCCCGCGAGGCCGCGGCAGCCAAGGTGCCGGACGTATTCAGCGTGGATGACGCCAAGGTCGCCCGGCAGCTTACGGAACTCGACGAGATGATTGCGGCCGTCCAGGCGCAGCGCGAACCGCTTGAGCAGGCGGTGTTGCAGGCGATGAAGGCGGCGGGCGAGAACCAGTCGCCCGCGCTCGTCGTATCGAGGGCGGTCCGGACATACGCAGATGGCCTCGTTCAACAGGACGACAAGTTCCGCGGTGTGAAGCCGGAAGCCCTGGCGACATGGCTCACGCCCAAGCTGGAGCCGCTGCTGCCCCCCGCGAGCGGCGACAAGGCGGCCGCGTCCGAAGGGGCGCAGTCCGAAGCAGCGCCGGGCGCCACATCGCCTCCGGTTCCCAAACTCGAGTTCGCTTATCTTGATGACCTGTCGCGTCTGGCCCGGTCGGGCCTGGGCTACGTGTTGTCATATGGCGTGCTGAAAGAAGGTGAACGCGGGAGCGAGTTTTCGAACGCTCCTCAGCGCCGGATTCTTGTGCAGCGCAACCGGCCTGTGCCGGGCCAGTATGCGGAGGAAGAACTTCAGATCACGCAGGCGCTGAACTCGGAGACCGCCCTTTCGGAGTTGCGCAGTCGAATCGGCAGGGCGGCCCAGGAACTGCCGATCAGCTCGCTGCTCCAGGTCGATCGTATTGCATTGCAGGACGCCGCGTACGAGCTGGCGCGGCTGTATGTCACGGACACGCTCGAGTACGATAATCGCGAGACTCTCATGATGCGGGATGCGGCGCGACTGGCCGTCGCCCCCGTCATGAAGGAAGTCATGCCCACGGAAGAAATCCAGCGGCAAGGCCAGCGCTGGACCCCGCAATCGCGCATGGATGCCCAGACGTATCTGGAGGAAAAGGCGCGCTTCGAGCAGCAAACGGCGAATGTCGCGGGCGCGTTGGCCGGCAATATGCTGGTCGTGGGCCTGCTGCTGGTCGCTCTCGTGCGCGCGCTGCCTTGGCTCGCTCCGACGAGGGACCATCCGTTCCGCGACCTGAGTCTTGTGCTGCTCGTCGTTTGCGCCGCGGTGATGCTTGGCCGCGTGTCCTTGTACGTGAACGAAAAGGGGCTCGTGGTGCCCGTTGCGGCGGGCGCGATCGTACTGGCCATTCTGACCAATGCGCGCCTCGCGGGGTTCGCGTCGGCATTGATGGCCATCCTGATCTCGGTGCAGTTCGATTACAGTTGGCAGGTGCTGGTGATCTCGAGTTCGATGTCGTTCGCTGGCGTCCTGAGCATTTACAAGGTGCGCAAGCGAAGCGACATGGGCAGCGCGGCCGTGAAAGCGACCCTCGTTGGAATACTCGTTATGGTCGGGGTGTCGCTCGCGCAGGATTCGCTTTTCACGGAATCCACGTTAAACTCGCTGTTGCTCATTGCGCTGAATGGCGTCCTGTGCTTGTTGACAGTGCCCGCGATTCTGCCCGCGCTCGAACGCCTGTTCGGCATTACAACGGACATCGCGCTGCTCGAGTATTCCGATCTGAACAATCCGATTCTCAGCCGGCTCGCGATGGAAGTGCCCGCGACGTATGCGCACAGCCTGATGCTGGGCCAATTGGCCGAGGCGGCCGCGGACGCGATCGGCGCGAACGGGCTGATGGCGCGGGTGTGCGCGTACTACCATGACGTGGGGAAGATGCGGCGGCCCGAGTACTTCGTCGAAAACCAGACGGGCGCGAACATCCACGACGGCATGTCACCCCGCCTGAGCGCGCGCGCGATCGCGTCGCACGTGACGGAAGGCGCCGAGATGGCCCGTGAACTTCATCTTCCGCAGCCGCTGATCGACGCCATCCTCGAACACCACGGCACCTGCCTCATCAGCTTTTTTTACAAGGAAGCCGTAGCGCAAACCAAGCACGGAGGAGTGATCGAGGCGGACTTCCGGTATCCTGGTCCGCGGCCGCGCAGCCGTGAAACCGCGATCCTGATGATTTGCGACGCGGTCGAGTCCGCGGTCCGCACGTTGAAAAACCCGAATGAAGAACGCGTGCGCGAGCTGATCGACCGCATCATTGCGAGCCGGGCGGCGGACCGCCAGTTCGACGAGTGCGACCTGACCTTGCGAGACCTTGACACCATCGCGGAGGTGCTGACCCGGCGCATTACGTCAACACAGCACCGCCGCATCGCCTATCCCGACGAGAAACCCGAAGCCCGCGTGGCCAATGTCATCGCCATGCCGGGAGGCCCGGAGAAGTGACCGTCACGCTGGGTGTGCGGAAAGTCTCGAAACGACGCGCGGGCTGCCGATCCGAGCTCCTGCGCAAACTGGCCCAACGCGTGCTCGAGGCAGAGTCCATCCGTCATGATGTGGAACTGAGCGTGCTGTTCTGCGACGACGCTCAAATCCGCCGATTGAACCGCGTGTACCGCGGCATCGACGCGCCGACCGACGTATTGTCGTTCAACCAGTTTCCGCCACCGGGGGTGGAACACGCTTCGGCCCTAGGGGACATCGTTATTTCTCTCGAGACGGTTGAACGACGCAGTGATGGCGATGCGAAACGCATCCGGGACGATGTCCGGCTGCTGTTCTGCCATGGATTGCTGCACCTGCTGGGATACGACCACGCACACAAAGCCGGACAGATGCGAATGGCGAGAAAACAGGCGAAGTACCTCGGACTGCCGCTCGCCGACGCGTGGCCGAAGTAGGCGCGCAAGGGACCCGTCGCGCATGAAACGCCAACATGGTCGGTTGGGCCGGAGGGGGCTGTCCTATCTCCTATGCGCGATCGTCGTGCTCGTGGTACTCGCAGGGCGCGCGCCCGGCGACTCCGAGAGTGCTCAGAGCGTCAGTCCCGAGGTGGCAGACCTCATGCGGAGCGGCGCGCTGGTCCTTGCAACTGAGCGCGACGAGTCCTGGCATGACTTCTTCCCGCCGAAAATCATCGTCGCCGGGATCTGCCTCTTGTTGTGTTCCGCGTTTTTCTCCGGGTCCGAGACCGCCTTTTTCTCGATCAATCGACTCCGGCTGCGAAGCATTCGCGAAGACGGCTCCGTCACGGGAGCGCTGATCGCGCAGACGATGGAACATCCCGGCCGCTTGCTCACGACGGTTCTGGTCGGAAATATGATCATCAATACGTTGATCGGCGTTTTGCTCGGCACGCGGTTCGAGGATTTGCTCCACTTTCTGTATCCGGACCTGCACGAGGCGTTTGCGTACGCGTTGGCTGTCGGAATCGTGACCTCCCTGCTCGTGTTCTTCGGCGAAATCGCGCCGAAGGTTTTCGCGGTGCAGGCCGGCGAACGCATCGCACGTCTGGTCGTGTTTCCGATTCTTCTCACTGATCGCGTGCTGGCTCCCATCCGCGTAGGAATGTTGGGCATTACCCACCTCCTGTTCCAGCTCACCCGTTTCCACGAGATTAAGGCCGCGCCGTTCATTACGGACGAAGAATTCAAGTCCGCTCTGACCGACGGCGAGGCGCAGGGCGTCATCGAAGAAGACGAGCGCCAAATGATCCAGGGAATCCTCGAATTCAGCGACGCGCTGCTTCGAGAGATTCTCGTGCCGCGCCCCGACGTGATCGCAGTGCCCGACGACGCGACCGTTCGCGATGCGCTGGCGGTGTATAAGGAACACAAGTACTCGCGCATGCCCGTGTATCGCGAGAATCTGGACCAGGTGGTCGGCATTCTGGTCTCGAAAGACCTGATTCCGGCCGTGTCGCGATCGGAACTGGATCGGCCCGTTCGCGATCTGATGCGCCCGGTCCACTTTGTTCCGGCCACGATGACGGTCCAGCAATTCGTGCGCGACGCGCAGCGCCACCGCACGCACCTCGCTATCGTGGTGGACGAATACGGCGGCACCGCCGGCATCGTCACGCTCGAAGACGCCATGGAGCAGGTCGTCGGCGACATCATGGACGAGGGCGAGCACGAGGAGCCCGCGTACAGGAAAGCCGGAGACCACGTCTATCTCGTTGACGGCAGTATCTCGCTGGACGAGTTGAACGAGCTCATCGGCACCGATTTGCATGACGCCGAGCACGAAACGGTTGCGGGATTTCTGATGCACCGCAGCGAGCGCATTTTGGAACCCGGTGACGAACTCGAAATCGAGAATGTGCACTTTATCGTCGAATCCTGCGAAGGCAAGAGGGTGTCAAGCGTGCGGGTCAACTTGAAGCCGCCTTCCGAGGACGGCACGGACGGGGTTGAGGGGAGGCCGGCGGCGTCGTGAGTATGGCCGCAGCACTAGGGATACTACTGATTTGTACGTTCATCAACGCCCTGTTCGCGGGGTACGAGACCGGTTTTGTCTCCCTGAACCGGATTCGCATCCGCTATCTGGCGGACGAAGAGGGCCGCGCGGCCGCAAAACGCCTGCTGCGGTACTCGCTCAACCCCGACCAAATGCTCGCCTTGCTGCTTATCGCCAACAATATCTGCACCGTCGTGGCGACAATCGCCATGACAAGAGGCTTTGGCGAACTGGGCGCCGTGCTCATATCGACGCCCATTATGTTATTGTTCGCCGAGATCATTCCCAAGAGCATCTTTCGCGCGCACCCGAGCCGCCTGTCCCTGGCGTTCCTGCCGGTCATCCACGCGTTTTACTTGGTTGGCGCGCCGCTGGCGGCCCCGATCGCGTGGCTGACGCGCCTCATGTTCCGTCGCAAAGGACAGCACCTCAGCCCGCTCATGACGACGCGGGACGACGTGCGCGTTCTGGTCGACGAAAGCGCCGACCACGGCAATATCGCGCCGGAAGAGCAGCGCATGATTCATTCCGTGATCAACTTGCAGGCCACACAGGCCAAAGAAATCATGGTGCCGCGCATCGACATCCAGGCGCTGCCCGAGACCGCAACGCGTGATGAACTGTTGGCCCTGCTGGCGCAGACCGGCCGCACGCGCATTCCCGTGTACGCCGACAGTGTCGACACGATCATCGGCGTCATCCATGCGCACGATGTGCTCCTCGACACCCAACCCGACGCACGGGACATCAGGCGATTTATCCGCCCTGTCATGCACGTGCCGGACACCATGAAAGTGGACGATCTCCTTCAGGAAATGAAGCGCGCAAAGCAGCACATCGCCATCGTCACCGACGAGTACGGCGGCACGGACGGGCTGGTGACGATTGAGGACATCCTCGAGGAAATCTTCGGCGACATTCAGGACGAACACGATCGAGAAGAGCGCCAGATTCAATTGGTCGGGCCGGGCGCATACGTGATTGACGCGCGCACCTACCTCGAGGACGTGTCCGACGCGATAGGGGTCCCGCTGCAAGACGCGGAAGTGGAAACCATCGGCGGCTGGGTGATGCGGGTAGCCGGCCGAATACCGATGCAGGGCGAGGTCATTTCCAAAGACCGGTTTCGCATCACCGTGCTGGCTGCATCATGCAATTCCATCGGCAAGATCCGGCTCGAACTGGTTCCGCAAGATAAAGATGTCGACGACAAATGACGGCATTGCCGCGGCCTCCCCATATTGCGTAGAGCGAAGCCGATGCAGCAGGTCGCATCCGCGGCATCGCGGCGGTCCACACCCGGTCCGGTAGCGCACTTCACGGAACGGCGTAGCTGGGGTCGCCATGGCTTCTGGTGCATGGGCGATAGGCGTATTGATCATGAGGCGCGAATTGCTCGTGCGGCACTCGCCGCCGCCAGGCTCTACCCCGGATTTTTCACACCAACAGCCCGTTTTCCCTGTCGCTGCATAAAGGTATGTACCGCACGAAGTTGTATCCTTCATTGCCCGCGGGTGTGAAAAATCCGGGTTAGACTGTCGTCGGGTCAATGGCCCCGATGAATTGATAGAGGATGGAAACCCTTCTATGACTGTCATTGCGCGTGCGATGCTAATTGCGGTTCTTTGCTCCGGCATCTCGCGGGTGGCTACGGCAGGCGAGGCACTGCCTCAGGGCGAACTGCGGCCGGCGCTGACAAGCGGATATTTCCCGGACCGTGTACACGAGTTCGTCTGGCGGAACTGGAACGCGGTGGAACCGGAGACGCTGGCCGGCATTCTGAGGACTTCGGTTGAGAACATCCGTTCCATGGCGGAATCAATGGGGCTGCCGCCGGAGGCCCACGTACCGCCGGAGATGCGCGAGCGGGGATACGTGACGTTGATCCGGCGCAACTGGCACCTGCTGCCCTATAAACAATTGCTCGAACTGTTGGACATGACGCCGGAGCGGTTGTCGGTGATGCTGCGTGAGGAGGACTTCCTCTGGATAAAGCTGGGTCGGATCAAGCCGGCATGCGATCCGCTTCAGTACACACCACCGGACGAGGCGGCGAAACGGCGTGCAGCGGAGATTCGGCGAGTGGTCGCGCAGGATTTTGGCGGGGAGATTCGGCGCAAGGGCGAGCCGCGTTTTGAGTTCGTTCGCCGACTATCCGAACCGCTCATTCATCCGATCGCGAACGCTGACAGCAGACAATCGGGGGCGGGCGGCGAACCTCCGACGCTGCGCCTCGTCTATTCCTATGTGGCGGTCTACGGCGACCCGCTGGCACATCCTGAATTGAACCCGTACCCCGATGGGTTGTTGCAGCGTCTGGCAGCCTCGGGCATTAACGGCGTGTGGTTGCAGGGTGTACTGAGGGATTTGGCCCCGGGTGGCGCGGCTTTTCCGGAGTTCGGCGCCGGCCACGAGGAGCGGCTCTCAAACCTCCGGATTCTCGTCGAGCGGGCCGGGAAGTTCGGCATCCGTGTATTTCTGTACATCAACGAGCCGCGCGCGATGCCCGCTTTGTTTTTCACCGACCGTCCTGAAGTGGCGGGGGTGAAGGAATCGGAGTTGACGGCGATGTGCACGTCGAGCCCGGCCGTGTGCCAGTGGATGGGCGATGCGCTGGCGCATGTCTTTCGGGAAGTGCCCGGCCTCGGGGGCGTCTACACGATTACCGCGTCGGAGAACCTTACCAATTGCGCCTCGCACGGCGATTGGCAGTCCTGCGGCCGGTGCAAGAACCGGACTGACGCGGACATCATCACCGAGGTCGTCGCGGTGATAGAAGAGGGCGTACACCGCGGCAATCCCAACGCGCGAGTGCTCGTGTCGGACTGGGGCTGGCGGGGGCACGGCGACGCGTCCGACATGATTGCCCGCCTGCCCAAATCGGTCTGGCTGATGTCGGTGAGCGAATGGCATCTGCCGATCGAGCGCGGCGGAATCAAGAGCACCGTGGGCGAGTACTCGATATCGGCGGTCGGGCCGGGCCCGCGTTCACAACACCACTGGAAGGTTGCCACGGATAAGGGGTTGAAGACCGGTACGGAAATTCAATTCAACAATACTTGCGAGATCGCCAGCATTCCGTATCTTCCCGTCATGGACCTTGTGGCCGAACATTGCCGCAATCTGAAATCGGCGGCGAAACTCGATGCCATGTTGATCGGGTGGACGATGGGCGGGTATCCGTCGCCCAACCTGCGAATACCGCAACGGTTCGATCGCACTCCGACGCCGGGAGTCGAAGAAGTGCTGGACGAACTGGCCAAAGAGCGTTTCGGCGCGGCGGGGGCGCCCCATGCACGAGAAGCGTGGACACATATGAGCCAGGCATTCCGTGAGTATCCGTTTCACATCAGCGTGGTCTACGTCTCGCCCGTGCAATGGGGGCCGGCGAATCCGCTGTATCCCTCCAAGACAGGTTACAGCGCGACGATGTGGGGAATTCCGTACGACGACCTGACCGGCTGGCGGGGGCCTTACCCGCCGGACGTTTTCGCCGGACAATTCGAAAAGGTCGCCGAAGGTTGGCGGCCTGGCATCGAAGAATTGCGGCGGGCCGTCGAGAATGCGCCGGACGAACTGCGCAACGACGCCGCGGCGGACCTGCGGCTGGCGCGCGCCGCGGCGATCCATTTTCAGTCCGTTGCGAACCAGGCCCGATTCGTCGCGGCCCGCGACACCCTGCTCGATCCCAGTGGTCCGGCTGAGGCCGACACCCGCAATCGGCTGCACGAGGAGATCGCGCGACTGTTGGATTCGGAGATTGCGTTGGCGCGCGAGCTCTACTCGTTGACGCTGGAGGATTCGCGAATCGGGTTTGAACCCTCGTGCCAGTACTTCTATTTGCCGCTTGATCTGGCGGAAAAGGTGATCAACTGCCGATGGCTGCTCGAACATCTCGGTAGGTGGACGGAACCCGTTCATGGGCCATCCACAGCCGGATTATGAGGACGAAGAGTTGCAACCGTTCCCAGTCATCCGAGTGCTTTGGTTGCCACTCGCATCGTCGCGATCCTTCCTGCTAACTTATCTTCGAGTGCGGTGAGTCTTGTTCGACTGGGCGGCCCTTGTTGGAATACCATTGGTTAGCCCGGATTTTTCACACCCGCGGGCAATGAAGGATACCACTTCGTGCGGCACATACCTTTATGCAGCGATAGGGAAAACGGGCGGTCGGTGTGAAAAATCCTCACCCGATTGACTTTTATGCTATCTCCTGCGCATTTCTCACCTGTCGCTCCCGTCATCGGGAGCGACTGGTGAGAAATGCGGGTTGGGAGCACCGGCATCGCCTTGGTCGCGGCTCGTCTCTTCAACGAACC
>BTUX01000142.1:0-11512 GCA_045863315.1 Candidatus Hydrogenedentota bacterium
ATTGGAAACCCCTTCGCGCGCCAAGGCTCGATTGTGATGGTATCGCCGTCCTTAAACTTGCGCATGTGGAGTTGGCACAGCGTCGTCTCCCGCTCAGGTCCGTGGGCCTGCCCGTTCACGACCGCCCCGCAACTGCCGCAGATGCCTTCCCTGCAGTCGTGATCAAACGCGATCGGCTCCTTTCCGTTCAGTTCGAGTTCGGCATTGACGACATCGAGCATCTCAAGAAAAGAGGCGTCCGTGTCGATGTTCCGCGCCTGATAGGTCTCGAAGCGCCCGGGAACGGTCGCTGACTTCTGGCGCCAGACTTTCAGGGTCAGGTTGATCGTCTTAGACATGGCTGGGGCCAATTGGGGATTCTGGGTTCTGGTTCTTCGTTAGAAGTGATAGCGACGAGAACGCGCAAACGGTTGAGGTCGGCCTTGCTCTTGCGCCGCGCCACGGATGCCACGGGAAACGATTCTCCGGATTCTTGATGTTGTCACGGCTTTGGATGCGCAAGCGCATCGGTTCCGAAAAGCCCGCCAATCCCGACGATCGCATCGCGACACGGGAACCGCCATTCCAGAATTCAATATCGAAAATCGAATAGACTCCCATCACTTATAGCTCCGCGTCGCCAGGTGAACTTCCTCAAACACAAGCGGCTCCTTGTGCAGGACCGGTT
Organism: Candidatus Hydrogenedentota bacterium; assembly: GCA_045863315.1. Lineage (GTDB taxonomy): Bacteria > Hydrogenedentota > Hydrogenedentia > Hydrogenedentales > SLHB01 > JABWCD01. Next base: position 668 of record BTUX01000142.1, read on the forward strand.
CCCGGCCCACTTCCGTGAACTCCCACGCGCCTACGTAACAGAACTCGGCGTCGTTCCGCCTTGCCTCCCCGTCCTCGGTCTGGTGCTCCTCCCTGAAATGGCCCCCGCACGATTCCTCACGGTGCAAGGCGTCCCGCACCATCAACTCGGCAAATTCAAGGAAGTCGGCCACACGTCCGGCGCGTTCGAGGCTTTGATTAAACTCTTCGCCGCCGCCGGTGACGGTGACGTTGTTCCAGAATTCGTCGCGAATCGCGGGGATTTTCTCCAACGCTTCCTTCAGTCCCGCCGCATTCCGCGCCATGCCGCACTTGTCCCAACAAAGCAGACCCAACTCCCGGTGGAAGTCGTCGACGGTCCGCTTGCCTTTGATAGACAGGAGTTTCTCGATTCGCGAACGCGCATCCGACTCGACAGCCTTGAACTCGGTATGATCGTTTGAGACTTTGTCGAGCTTCGTGCTTGCAAGGTAATGGCCGATGGTATACGGAATGACAAAGTAGCCGTCGGCCAGTCCCTGCATCAACGCACTGGCGCCGAGTCGGTTTGCCCCGTGATCGGAGAAATTCGCCTCGCCCAGCACGTGCAAACCCGCCAGGTTGCTCATCAGGTTGTAGTCGACCCAGAGTCCTCCCATTGCGTAATGCACGGCCGGAAATATCATCATGGGCACCTTGTACGGGTCCTCATCGACGATCCGCTCGTACATCTGGAACAAGTTTCCGTATCGCGACTCGATGACTTCGCGGCCCAGACGCTGTATCGCGTCGCGGAAGTCAAGGTACACCGCCATGCTCGTCGGCCCGACGCCCCGCCCTTCATCGCAGACTTGCTTGGCGCTGCGCGAAGATATGTCACGGGGAGCGAGATTGCCGAAAGCAGGGTATTTGCGTTCGAGATAGTAATCGCGCTCTTCTTCCGGTATCTGATGGGCCGGTCGTTTGTCGCCCTTTTTCTTCGGCACCCAGATTCGACCGTCGTTCCGCAGACTCTCGCTCATCAATGTGAGTTTCGACTGGTAATCTCCATGGACGGGAATGCACGTCGGGTGTATTTGCGTGTAGCACGGGTTCGCGAAGAAGGCCCCGCGCTTATGCGCGCGCCAGGCTGCCGTCACGTTGGATGCCTTGGCGTTTGTCGACAAATAAAACACGTTGCCGTATCCGCCCGTCGCCAGGATCACCGCGTCCGCCGCGTACGACTCGATCTGGCCCGTGAGCAGGTTTCGGCACACTATGCCGCGGGCTTTCCCGTCGATAACCACAAGGTCCAGCATTTCACGCCGCGGAAAGAGTTCCACGCCCCCCGCGGCGACTTCTTTCATCAGCGCGCTGTACGCTCCCAGCAGCAGTTGCTGCCCGGTCTGACCGCGCGCGTAAAACGTACGGCTGACCTGTGCGCCGCCGAACGAGCGGTTCGCGAGCAGCCCGCCGTATTCGCGCGCAAACGGCACGCCCTGCGCCACGCACTGGTCGATAATGTTCACGCTCAACTCGGCGAGCCGGTACACGTTGGCTTCCCGCGCGCGAAAGTCTCCTCCCTTCACCGTGTCGTAGAAAAGCCGGTACACGCTGTCGCCGTCGTTTTGATAGTTCTTCGCCGCGTTGATGCCGCCCTGCGCCGCAATGCTGTGCGCCCGCCGCGGGCTGTCGTGGATGCAAAACGTTCTGACCTTGTAGCCCAGCTCCGACAACGATGCCGACGCCGACGCGCCCGCCAATCCGGTGCCCACGACAATAACCGTGTGCTTTCGTTTATTGGCAGGATTGATCAACTTAATCTCGGCCTTATGACGGGTCCATTTCTCCGCCATTGGGCCGCGCGGTATTTTCGAATCGAGTCCGTTATGGCTCATCGGTCAACTGCGCCTATTTCGGCATCCGCGCGTGACGAACGCCGATCGCCTGTGGAGTTCACTGCGATTTCTCACATCGGGGGTCCTATGGTGTAATGACGGAGAATGACGTAAACGGGGATAAGGCTGAAGCCGGCTGCGACCGCGATGCCAACAACCCAACTTGCCTTGTAGATGACCGGGGTGTACCGGTCGTGGAAGAACCCGATACTTTGAAAAAGACTCTGAATGCCGTGCGAAAGATGCAGCCCCACGCACCACACCGCGACGATATAGATCACACTCCGGGGAATCTGCAGAAACGAATTCCAGACCAGCCCAAAAAGAAGCATCGCTTCGCCGTTCAGTTCGGTTTTGGGTCCCGTCTTGGCCGGAAACGTGAAATCGGCGAGATGCAGCATCAGGAACGCGAACGCGAACAACCCCGTATAAATCATGTACTTCTTCACAAAGTTCGTGCGGCCGTGCGTGGCCTCCACCGCATACCGCTGCGGACCACCCGAGTGCGCGCGCGCCTCGCGGTTTTCCATGGTGACCAGAATGGTGAAGTAGACGTGAACGATAAACGCGGCGATTAGCCCGGCTCGCGCCACCCAAAGCAGTTCGGGCACGGCGTGGAGCGTTTCGGTATAGCCGTTGAATATCTCCGGGCCCAACAAGATAAGGAGGTTGCCGGACAGGTGCGCAAGGATAAACAGCACCAACACAAGGCCTGTTATCGCAACGATCTGTTTTTTAAGTACGGAACTATTGACAAGCGTCCGAAACGATGCTGACATGCGACTTACTTCAACGTTAAACTTTTCCCCGCGCTCCTTCGGCGCTGAATGCGGAGTATAGCACCACCGGCCCTAAAGTAAAAACTCGCGCGCCGGAGCTCTGACGCTCGGCTTTTAATCGCCAGAGAAAGGTAGCGCATTCGGCCCGGCCGCGTATTGATTTGGGCGTGAATCCGTGCGGTTCTTGCACACTGCGCCCATTCAAGCGGCACCCCGCTCCGGGTCGACCGCCGTTCGGTTGGAACCGCACGGCCGGCTTGCGTGTTGAACAGATCAGCCGATAAGGGGATGGTAGAGGTCGGCTCGAATGCCTCTGTATCGAAACGGAGAGGACAGGTGACATGACCACACCGTTATTGGAACCAATTGACCAAAGCGCATGGAACTCCGTTACGGCCCGACACCTGCTCAACCGCGCCGGGTTCGGCGTCGACCATGACCGGGCAGCGAAACTTGCGGCGATGACACCAACCGCCGCGGTATCGCACCTTGTCGACTACGAGTCTTTTCGCAACAACGCCCCCGAACCCGCCTTCATCATCGCGCCCCCCGACCCCGCCGAGGTCCGCCGCGAATTGGCGGCCCTGACCGAGGAAGAGCGCCGCAAGCGCGCAAATGAGTATCAGCAGGAGGAACGCCAGGCCGTACAGCAACTCAAGGGTTGGTGGCTCGAACGGATGCTAAACACCGAGAGGCCTCTCGAGGAGAAAATGACCCTGTTCTGGCACGGACATTTCGCCACCTCCGCGCAGAAGGTCCGCTCGTCTCATCACACCTACCATCTCAACAAAGTCTTTCGCTCGCACGCCACGGGAAACTTCAAACAACTGACCATCGACGTCGGCCAATCGCCTTCGATGCTCCGCTACCTCGATAACGCCAGAAGCAGCAAGAAAAGCCCGAACGAAAACTGGGCGCGGGAATTGATGGAACTCTTCACGTTGGGACAAGGCCAGTACACCGAGGATGACATCAAAAACTCGGCCCGGGCGTTCACCGGGTGGAGCACGGACCACGAAAAGTTTGTCTATCGTCTCGATCTTCATGACGACGGTGAAAAAGTGTTCATGGGCCGCCGCGGCAAACTTGACGGATGGGACATTATCAACATCATCTTCGAACAGCCCGCCGCGTCGCGGTTTATCTCCGCCAAGCTCTGGACCTTTTTCGCATACGAGGACCCGGAGCCGGACATTGTCGAGGGTCTCGCGGCCACGCTCCGCCAGAGCAACTACCATCTGAAACCGATGCTTCGGCAATTGTTCGCATCGCGCGCCTTTTATGGCGACAAAGCAATGGGGACACAGGTCAAGAGTCCGGCACAGTGGGTGGTCCAACTGGTGTCCGACCTTCGCTACGATAACCCGCCCTATTCCGCCATGGCGCGCGCCACGCAGGAACTCGGGCAGGATCTCTTCTACCCCCCCAACGTGAAGGGTTGGGACGGCAATCGCGCGTGGGTCAATGCGAACACGATGCTCTTGCGATTCAATATTCCGGGCATGATCATTTCCGCGAAGCACCGCCCTGAGGACCGTTCAATGAACTACATGGGGCAAGCCGCCATGGACAGCCTCGCGATGCGCGCCGAACAGACTGAGATGACCATGCAGCAGCCCAATCCGCCCGACGGCGGCGTGGACCCCGACCGCTGGGATGCGCGAGAGTTCTTCCTGTCACTCGGATTCAGGACGCCGAATGAATGCGTCGACAAACTCGCCCGGCATTTTCTGTGCGTTCCGTTGTCCGGGGATCAGAGAGAAGTATTGCTGCAGGCCCTCGAGGCGCCCGGCGGCCCGGACGCGCCCATGACCCGCAAGAACGTGAACCCGAGAAACATCGCGGCCGTGATGCACCTGCTGCTAAGCACGCCCGAATATCAACTGTGCTGAGATTACTAGAAAAGCGGGTCCGGACGCGGACCATGTGGAGGAAAACTCGATGAACGTGATCATTTCCCGGCGGGGATTTCTAAAGAGTGCGGCCGTCTTCTCCTCGATAGGGGTCGCGCCGGCGTTCCTTACCCGCACGGCGGAAGGCGCTCGACCCGCCATCGAGGGGTTTAAGGACGACCGAATCCTCGTGGTAGCGCAACTCGGCGGGGGCAACGACGGACTGAACACACTCGTCCCCTACAGTAACGACATCTATTACCGCGTCCGTCCGACAATCGGGCTGAAAAAGGACCGCTTGATTCGGATCAACGATGACCTCGCGGCCAACGACAAACTCGCCGAGTTTATGAAGTTATATGATAACGGCGAGGTCGCCATTGTACAGGGCGTCGGATATCCCAACCCCGACCGATCTCATTTCCGCTCGATGGAAATCTGGCATACCGCCAGCGAATCCGACGAGTTCCTCGGTCATGGATGGATCGGACGGTACTTCGACAATTGTTGTTCGGGCGCGGCACGTCCCCAGGCCGGAGTCGCCTTGGGAAAAGAACGGCCGCAGGCCTTTGATGGCGGGCGCGGCATCGGCGTCGCCTTCGAATCGCCTCAGAGCTATGGTTGGAGGCCCGGTAAAGGCGCCGACACACCTCGGAATTTCGAGCGCATCAACGCAGCCCAAAACCCCGTCAACGACACCCTCGACTTTCTCCGGCATACCACATCGAACGCCATCATGAGCTCGTACGAGGTGCGGGAGGCGGCTGCACGCGTCGGAATGAAGCCGGGCGCGCAGCCGATGCGCCGGGACGGCGACCCCCTTCAGACGGTCGCGGCGCTGATCCGCGGCGGCCTTCAAACCCGCATCTACTATGTCTCCGTCAGCGGGTTCGACACGCACGCCAACCAGCTCGGCACACACGACAATCTGCTCGAACGCTGTTCCGCGGCGCTCGCGCGTTTCCAGGCGACACTCAAACAGGACGGCAACGCCGACCGCGTGCTCACGATGGTGTTCTCCGAATTCGGGCGCCGCGTCGCGCAGAATGCGAGCGGCGGTACGGACCACGGCACGGCGGCGCCGATGTTCCTCGTGGGCTCGAAGGTCAGGCCCGGGCTTTATGGCCCCTTGCCCGATCTCAATGATCTCGAGGAACAGGACCTCAAGTTCACGACCGACTTTCGTAGTGTGTACGCAACGGTACTGAAGCATTGGTTTTCAGTCGGACCGGAGCAGGTGCTCAACCGCGACTTCAAGACCCTGCCGCTCATAGCATGACTCGGCGGATGCGTGCTACCCCGCATTTCTCACCAGTCGCCCCCGTTGAAGGGGGCGACTGGTGAGAAATGCTCCGGAGAAAGCATGGGAGTGATTGGGGTGGGGATTTTTCACACCCACCATCTGTTCTGCCGTGCCGCGCGGCGACGATGCATAACGGTGCGCACTGTACCATGTTGTATCCTCCAACGCGCGTGGGTATGAAAAATCCAGACTACGTGCTCTCGTGACCGGCCCGGCGCAGCCAAGGATCGGTGTAGCGCCGCCGGATTGACGCGGGAACCACATCTTCGACCAACTGTATGAACAGCCCGCGCGCAGTGAACAGCAAGGCCGCCGGATAGACCGCCGCGCTAACGGCGCCCGCAATCGCAAGCGTAATCCAGGTAGGCGCGCCCGCCGTCTCACCCAACCACGCGCAAAACGCCGCAACGGCGATTGCGATCGCGGTCGGCAGGACATATGGAAACGCGGTGCGAAGGTATGGTATGCGCTCCCACGCCAGCACTCTCGGAGTGACGAACAATAGCGCGATGTTCGCCAGCGCCTGGCCCGCGGCCGCACCCCATGCCAGCCCGACAAGTCCACCTCGCGCACACCCAATCCACATCGCGGCTATGCACAGCGGCGTCGCAAAAAGAAAGTACGCGGCATTAAACGCGGACCGATTAATGGCGTTGAAGAAAGGGCCTACGTGGGCAGTCATGCAAACAACCGCCGCAAGCCCAAGGTAGATCCGGAACACGGGCAGCGCCGGCGCATACTCGGGCGGAATCACAACCCGGAACAGCAACGGGGCAAGAACAATCCCGACGGCGTGCAGCGGCAACATCGTGGCGACCAGGACCTCGAAGACCCGCGTGAAGGCGCTGCGAAGGCCGGCGGGATCGCCCTGTTTGAGCGCGAACCCGGACAAGGCCACGTTTCCGACAATCCATGCGAAGTTGTACACGACGAACATCGCGTATTCGGACATGACCTTGATGAATCCCGCCGGTTCGGCGCCCAGCTCGCGGCCGGCGATCACAAAGGCCGCATTGCCCAGCGCTACCGCGAGGACCGCCGCGACGACCACATTGCGCGAATACACGAACACTTCGAGAAACACCTGCCGATCGAAAGCCATTCGCGGCCGCCATCCCGCGGCCCAATACCACAGCGGCGTCATCAGCAGGCCGACCGCCATCCCGGGCACCACAATACTCCAGTACCGCATCCCCATGGCGGCCATTCCAATCGACAGCACCCCGCTCAGCGCGTGCCACGCTGTATCCAGCGCGGCGTAGACCCCGAATCGAAGTTGTTTTCGCAGCATCGCCATCGGTATGGTGCGCAGCGCCGTGACAACGAGCCCGAGGGAAGTGACCTGAAGCAGCAGAGTGATTTCAGCGGCGCCGTAGAATCGTGCGAGCCACGGCGCCCCCGCGTACGCGACGACCATCATGATCGCGCTCGCGCCGAGATTCAGCCAAAACGCCGACGAGGCGTAGCTTTCCGGCATGTCTTTCTTCTGAATGACTGCCACGCCCACCCCGAATTCGGAAAGCATGTAAAGAAGCGACGTGACGGCCGCCGTCATGCCGACCAACCCGAAATCGGCGACATCGAGCATCCACACCAAGACGAGATAGACAACCAGTTTGGAGAGCCGCGCGGCAAAGCTGCCGACGCTCCACCATGTCACTCCGGACCGAAGTTTGTCCCGCAAGCCATTCGGGGCGGCGGCCCCGTCAGCGGTTTCGACGTCCATCTGTGACATGTTCGCGTTTGTCCGTTGTCTGGTTTATGCCCAACGCCCAGATTAGTCACCCGAGTCGAAATGTACAAGTGACACACGGTGTTGGTATAGTGATTGAGGTTGTGAGTGAAGTCCCGGCCCGATGTTTCACAATCTCAAAGAGAATCCTCCCACCCGGGCCGAACTGCTGTGTCTCGCGGCCCTCACCCTTGCGGCCGCCTGTGCTCGCTTCTACAGACTCGACCGGCAATCCCTGTGGTTCGACGAAATCTGCAGTTGGCACACCGCAATCCACGATTCCCTGATCGACGTCGCGCTCGCCGACCGCGACTGGAACATGTATCCGCCGGGCTACGGCATTCTGCTTCATTTCATCACGCGGTTCGCGGGGGACTCCGAATGGACCCTGCGCGCCCCTTCCGCGTTCGCGCGGACGATCGCGGTTCCGCTGCTGTTCCTCATCGGTTGGCGCCTTTATGGGCGCAAGGAAGGGTTAATCGCCGCCGGTTTTGCCGCATTCGCCATCTTTTCCGTTTACTTTGCGCAAGAGGCCCGGCCGTATTCGCTGTTGTACGTCTCGGTGCTGGCGGCCGTGTTCGCGTGGACCTACGTGATCGATGCGTGGTCTCTTCAACGGGGGGCTCCTTCCTGGGCGCTCACGCTCTATTTCCTGGCTTCCTGCGCCTGCAACTACCTGCATTATTTCGGCGTTCTGTTTACATTCCTGTCCGGCATCGTTTCGTTCGCCCTGCTGATTCGCAAGCCGGCCCGGTTATCGCGCGCGCTCGGACTGTACGGCGCCCTTGCCCTGGCCTACACACCCTGGCTGCCCAGCATGTGGCGCCATTTCCGCAATCAGGACGCGGGACCTCAAAACCCTCCCGTCGACTCGGATATATTCACCGCTTTCTACGACTTCATCTCATCCGCCTTCAATCATGGGCAGACCGGCACGCCTCTCGCGCACGTCATCACGGTCGCCGCCCTGCTGCTCTACGCCCTGGTGCTGGGCCATACAATATTCGCGCTAGCCCGTCTGCCGGCCTCCTCCGCGAACCGAAACGCGCTTGTCGCCCGGCTGTTTCTAATGACCGCGTGGCTCCTCCTCCCCTTTTTATTCGCATACACCAAGTCCGTGTTCTCGGCGTCCATATTCACGCACCGAAACCTCTCGATTTCTCTGCCGGCCATCTACCTGCTCGCTGCACGGGGAATTACGCGACTACCCTTGCCTTCTCCTGCGACTGCAGCGGTGGGCGCTGTCGTAGTTTGCGCATCGCTGCTCCGCCTGCTCACCTCGGGCTATTACACCGCTCCACACAAAGACCAGTTTCGCGAAGCGGTACAGTACGTTGTCGGGCGCGAACAGCAGCATCCCAACGCCGAGCTGATCGTGTATTCGCATCTGCCTTTCACGTTTGACTATTACCTAACACGCTTCGGATCCACGCGGACGCCCGCCCTCCAGGCTGGGCGCGAGGACGACATTGAAAAGGTGCGCGCCTTCGTCGCGGAGCGAAACCCCGAATCGATCTGGTATCTGTGCAGCGAGCCGTACCCGGAGAACGCGTTCGTCGATTTTCTGAACCGCGACTTTTACGTCATCGATATGCAACAATTCCTGCGCGTGCACGTCCTGTTGCTCGTGCCCAAACAAACCGGAACCAAGCCCCCGAGTTCGCTCGGGCCTGCGGACGAAAGGAGCGGTTCAACCTGATGCCGGCGCTTGTGCTCGATGGAAAGGCCCTCGCCAAACAGATGGAGGCGGAATTGTCCAACCGCGTTGCGGCAATCCTCGGGCGTAGCGGCGGAGCGCGGCCCGTACTCGCGACGATCCTTGTCGGCAATGACCCCGCATCGGCCACGTACGTGCGGATGAAAGGTAACGCCTGCGAACGCGTCGGAATGCTTTCCCGTAAAGTCACGCTGCCGGAAGAGACAAGCACCGAACAGTTGCTAGACGAGATTGACGCGCTGAATGCCGATCCCCAGGTCCACGGAATCCTCTTGCAGCACCCCGTCCCCAAGCAGATTGACGAGCGCGCCTGCTTCGACCGAATTGCCATCGCGAAGGACGTTGACGGGGTGACCTGCCTCGGTTTCGGCAAGATGGCTATGAAGGAACCGGCATACGGGTCGGCCACACCGGCCGGCATCATGCGCCTGCTCAATCACTACCAAGTCGCGCTGTCCGGCAAGAATGCCGTCGTGGTCGGCCGCAGCCCCATTCTGGGCAAACCAATGGCCATGATGCTGCTCAATGCGGATGCCACCGTCACGATTTGCCATTCCCGCACTCGTGGACTGGAGGACATTGTACGTCGAGCGGACGTCGTCGTGGGCGCGGTTGGAATTCCCCAGTTCATCAAGGGCGCTTGGATACAAAACGGGGCCGTCGTCGTGGATGCCGGCTACCACCCCGGGGGGGTCGGCGACGTGGAATTGACCGCGATCACGGAGCGCGCCGCGGCCTACACCCCAGTGCCGGGCGGTGTCGGCCCTATGACGATCGCCACACTCATCGCGCAGACGGTGGAAGCAGCGGAAAAGGTTGTCGGACTTGCATCGTAATCCGGGCGTACATTGACGCCATCGAGGACGGGCCGGTGTTCGGGCTACAAATCAACGCAAAACTCGGCGCGGCGCAGGGCCCCAACGACAGCTACGCTTCGCCCTCCGCAAAGGCCCGCAGCCGGATATTTCGTATCGCGCCGCCGGTCCGCCACGTTGCGATGCCCAGCGGACGAGACGGCTCAACCTCCCAGCGAATCCCGATCTTGTGGCCTTTCGTCTCGACGTCGATCACTTGATCGCCGTCAATCCAGGCCTCAATCTTCTGGGGGGTCACGCGGAGCCGGATTTTGTACCACACGTCCGTCGCAAAATCCCGGAACGTTGCGGTCCCGTTTTCCGACGCATCCTGGTAATCGAGCGACGAGATGCCCACTAACCGCCCCCCCCAGCCGCCGACAATAAGGGAGCACGGGTCTTCATGGTAGGGGAATGTCAGCCCGCAAAAGAAGTCGCTTCCTGCAACCCGCTTCGCTTCCAGCGAAACTTCGTAGTTCATTTTGGGCAGGGGACCCTTCCACGTAATCCCGGTCATGTCGTTGCCTTCGCCGATATATACGGTGTCTCCCTCCGTGTACACCTCGCCCGTCCCGATGTACTCGGCCACGACCCAGTCCTTTGATTCCACGAATGTGTTGTTATTGCGCGACCCGTCCTGCTTCAGATTGTGCGACATGGCGAAGTCGATGTTGTCCTTCGGCTTCAGGATTTTTGACCGTTCGGCCTTCGGC
>BTUX01000143.1:0-11500 GCA_045863315.1 Candidatus Hydrogenedentota bacterium
GCCGTGGCGGGTCGTAGCTTGGGGCGTGAGCCCCAAGTCACTTGCCCCCAAAACCTCACGATAGCGCTGAAAGCGCGGCGAGGTGGGTACGGGGCCAATGGGTTTGGCGCGGGAACTCTTCCGAATCGAAGTCAGGACGCAGGCCTAGGATCAGGGTCCGCACGTTCGATCCGGCGGCTCATCGGGACACCTCACGCAAGGCCTCGTGAGAGAATGTCGCCAGAATGGATGCAATGGCCTGTGCAGCGCGAAGGCTGTCGGGGACCTGATGGCCGATCGCCCGTTGTACCGTCGGCGCCACGAGGGGCGCCAGTTCGCGCAATTTGTCTGGTTGATCCCGTAGCAACATGGCGACGTTCGCCAGCAGTTCGAGACCTGAATCCGGTGGCAGGGACTCGATGCGGGCAAGCGCGCCTCGCACGACCCCGTCCCACCGAGGATCTCCTGCGCCGACGAATTCGCTAGGCCATAGTGAGAGTGGGTCCTCGAGCTTCCAGCGCAGATCGGCATCGAACACGCGGTAGACGAGGTAGTCCTCGAGTTCCGATTTTCGATTCGCCCACTCGGGCCTATCGTGTCCCATCGCAAGGGCCATCGCGGACGCGCTCTTGAGCCCGGAGTACGCGGCGATTGCGAACGAAAGAGATGGCGCATCGCTGAGCGATACCGGGTCAAACGTGAAAACCGACGCGGTTTGGAGTGGCGCCGTCCAGTTTACGAGGTAATCCGCGACTGCCTCAACGGAGGGCCAGACACTGCTTCGAAATTCCCCGCGCGCTTCCTCGCGTAGAAAGGCATCGTGCTGCCACACCGACCAGAGCCACCACGCCGACGATTCCGCGTCGCGCACGAACGACGGCAGGGCGGCTTCTCCATCGGCGTGGAGCGCCGCGAGAAGCGCGCCCTGCTTGATCGCCCGCATGTAGAAATCGAGGTGCCGGCCGGCTGATTCCTGGGCGTTGACCATGTTCAGCGCGAGCGTCGTCCACATGCCGTCGCGCGTCAAGTCGATTCCCATCGGAGGTCGTGACACGGGGGCCCGTACGATCGCCCCGGTGGTCCGATCGGTGCATATCCATAATTGCAGGACGGCTTGGCGATAAAGCTGTTGAATGGTGCTGTCCGTCGTGTCCGGGCGGGTGAGTTCATTTACCCGCGCGCGCCACCGCTCGCGCGTCTCAGCCGCCAGCCGCTCGTAGCCCACGTCCCGGGCGTACCGCAGCGTGTCGTCTACGGTGCGGCGATCCTCCCCAAACGCGACGTACACCGTCGCGGCGTAGCCCTGCCCGTCGGGTTCCGCGGCAATTCGCATCGCGCCCGCAGCTTGGCCAACCTTCGCCCCGCCATGGCGTAACTCGCCTCGGTCAATCTGGCTTGACAAGGAATCGGCGCCGGCCCCATCACCGCACGCCGCGATATCAACCTCGGTTGACGCCGCATACCCAATCCAAACTCCGCTGTCCCGCGTAAACCAACGCGGTTCGGGGCCGTTCCCTTCCACCCATTTCTTCGTATCTTCCCAATAGGCTGAACCCACGCGCTCCGGCCTCGCATGGTAGATTGCGCCGCCATCCTCAAACGTGACGAATCCGCCCGGGGCAAGGGAAAGATCGTTCACGGGAACGCCGGGGATCAGGCGAGTACGCGGAGAGAAGTTCGCGTACCAGAACACCTCGGGCGCGCTACTCGTGTAAAGCGCTTTCATGCGGCACACGAGGAGGTCCTTGTCCGCATGAACGAAGATTGTCTGGGTGGTTTGGGCCGGCGTGCCTTCGAGTTCGAGCACGGTTTCAATAATGGGCGCGTCCACGTTGCTCAACTGGCGAGCCGGCTTCCAAGGCGGACCTTTCAGCCAGAAGGTTGAGTCGTCGAATCGGACTGCCCAACAGGCACCGCCCAAACCGCGCCCCGATTCGTTTTCGAGAACATGACTTGTCACATGGTCAAAATGCCCCGGACTGGGCCATCGGCACACAGCAATCCGCCCGAACGAATCCACACTCGCCGTCAGGCCGCCGTTACCCGCGGCCGCCGTCAGTTCGCTGGCGCCGAACAGCTCGGTCCAGGTTTCGCTTGCAAACAGGTCCTGTGCCCCAGCGGACGCCGCGGCGAAGAAAATGCATGCCAAAACGCGGGTCATTGTGCGTGCCCCGCATTTGTGCGTGTCAGGTAGCCCGAAAAATGCACCCAGTTGCCGCGGGCGTGTCCCTCGAGCGCCGCCTCACCAAGTTGCGAGAGCGCGCGCAGCTTTGGGCCCACGTCACGTTGTACGTCACTCACATTGACCCCGGGGATGAGTTCCAGAGCGCCCGCCTTCTCCACAATCGACTCCGCGATTTTCCCCGCGCGCTCCCACGATAACCGGACCGCGATGTCTACGTCCGGCGGACAGGCAGGCCCCGCCGACATCGCCCCGGCAAGAGACGCCATCGTGCTTTCGTTCACCGTCGCGATCCAGTCCCGCCCCGATTGGCCGAAACAGGGCATCAGCGCCGGTCCAAGCAGGGGGACGGCAACTCCTGGCTCTCCGGCCCACTCATAGGGGACCGTGGCTCGGCCCCCTGCCAAGGTCAGCATCGGGTGTTGGATTACACGGGCGCCGGAGCCGCGCATCACGAATGCGAGATCCGGCAGGGGCAGGTCGCTTTGCACATCCACGTTCAGCAGCGCCAATGAAAGTTGGTCGGCGGGTGCGTCCCAATTGGCGGGAAGCGTTCCGAGGTTCCAACTGCGCCATAGTACCGAACCGCCGCGCTTGAGTTCATCCCAAATGGGCAGTCCAGACGCTGCGGCGTCCAGCACGCGGCTTATTTGCGTTACGTCCTCGCCAGTGCGAACGGTAATCGCGAATACGGGGTTCGCGGGCCATGCATTCGCCAGGGTAATCGGCGTCGTTCCGTCCGCCACCGAGATACGCACCTGCCCCTCGACCGGCATGTCGTCGCCCGGCAACAGGCGCATGAACCCCTCATTTTCGCCGAACCATTGAAACGTCAGATTGCCGTCTGAACGGGACCGGAGCTGATTGGCGCCCCGCTCGCCGAGGCTGGAAATGACGTACTCTCGCGACCTCGAGACAATCAGAAAACCGTCGCGCCAACTGTAGTAATACGCCCCCCACTGGGCAATCCCGTCGGGTCCACGGCCCAGGACAGTGGAACGAAGCCCGTCGAGTACGCGCAGCAGGAAACCTGGATAGGTGCTGACCCCGATACCCTCCGGCGACTGTGCGACCACGAAGCGCGATCCCATCCAGAGTCGCCAGCGGACCGGCGTTGGCCGGACACCCGCCCCCAGGCGTATCGCCAGTTCGATTTCATTCTGAGGACGCGGCCACTCTTCAACGAGCCGGCCGTAGACATCGGAACTCTCGATTCGACGCCAATTCGAGGGAAATTGCGAGGATGAGATTGCCCAGTAAGCGTTTCCGGGGTAGTACCCGTGATAGGGGGCCGATTCCACAAACCACTCGTCCGCCGCGGCAAGCAGAATCAACGCAAGGAGCGTGGCAAGCGGAAGGCGCCAGCCCCGGCCCAGCGAGCATATGCGGCGCAACATACGGGGGTGCCGGCTTACGCCTCGTTCCAAACCGCTTCCTTGGCGCGCTCCCGGCGCGTTTCCAAGTCGGCCAGGGCTTTCGCCAACTCCGCCCGTAGCGTCTCCATTTCCTCGAAGGATTGGGCCTTGGCCATTTTGGTGTCGAACGTCAGCTTTTCCTCGGCCACGCTCGCGTCGAACCGCCTGTCAATTTCCGCAATCTCGGCCTTTTGCGCGTCGCTCAGCTTGCGTCCCGGACCGGACTCCTTTTCCAATCGCTCCATTGCAATTTCGAACGCGCTCTTCACACATACACTCCTTCTTGTGTCCCTCGTCGAAGAACCCGATGCGCGAACGGCGTGACGCCGGCCCTACACCGCAAACTCGTCTTCGAGTATGCTGGCGATGAACCGCTCGACCGACACCGGGTAGTACCGGCTGTTCGGCGTTACAAAGACACCCGTCGTGATGTCTTCAAGACGTTCGAGTTCATCGAGCGTATCAGCCAGCACTTGTTCCACGGACCGGCCCAGCAGGTTCACCTCCAGGTGTTCCGACTTACACTCGACTGGTTTGCTGCGAAGACCAATGAAGCCAAACACCCGGCCCACCAGCGCCTCATCCACGTTGTCCTCGCCAAAAATGTCGTCGTAACTGGGCTCGCAGTGCGCAGGCCGGATGATAAGGCGGGGGGACACATGCACCTTGCCTCGAACACGGGTGGTCCCGGAGGACCGGTCTTCCGAGGCGCCCAAACATACGTAGGGCAATGTATGGTAGCCGCTGACGATTCCATACGTAGGCTTGCGGATAATCCGTGTCGATCGAAAAATCTCGCGCATTTCTTCAGAACTTAACATCGGACTGCTCGCTTTTCCCGCTCCTGCCGTTTGCCGAAGCCGCTCGAAAAACGCCCTCACGATGCGCACGTCCAGGCTTGTGCGCGCGTTTCATCTGTAGGCTTGCAAACATTTGCCGCTCTCACGCGTGCCGTGAGGACTAAATCCGGAGACCGCCGGCTTGACTACGTCCGGCGGCCGTTCGTGGACTGGACAACGGTTCCGACTTGGGCCATTGACCGAAGCGAAATCTCCATATCTAAGTTTACCGCATGGGAATGAGTGCGGCAACTGACCCGCGCCCGGAGAATTCAACGCGGACTTGAATCTCCATGTCCCCTTGGCTCTTGCAAACGTTGCTCCCACCGTGCGGCGGGTCCGGTCTTGCCGGCGCGCATCGAGCCCCTTGCGTCTGTCATGGCCTCTACCCGGAAAACGACACGGCCCCGTCCCTCGCAGGACGGGGCCGCGCAATCCCCTCTCGTGTGCGCCCCTCTAATTCGATCGACGCCACTTCCACATCGGGTCGCGCATTTCCTGCGGTTTGACAATCGACCGGAACATCGCGCGCTGGGCGTCCGGCACTTCGGGTGAGGCGTCTAACTTGTCGAATTCCTCTTGCTCAGACGAGGTGAGTTTGGGCAGGTTTTCTTCGACCACATGGCAGGTCAGGAAAATCAACAGTTCCGTATGAATCTTTTCCACGTCCGTGTTGCGGAACAGGAAATTCAACACCGGGATATCGCCGAGCACGGGCACTTTGCTAATCGCAAGCCGGTCGGAAATGTTACGCAGTCCGCCGATAAAGACGGTTTTGCCGTTCTCGGCGCGCAGCGTCGTCTCCGCCTCGCGCTTGTCCTCGATGGGCACACCGTCTTCCGTAATGCCGCTCACGGAACTCTGCTTGGTGCTGATGAGCACGATGGTATCGTTGGTATGCGTGATGCGCGGCGTCACTCCCAGCGTCACACCGATCGGTTTGAACTCCGTCGAGGCCACGGGCGGCCCGGTCAGCCCCTGCGTGATCTCCTGGTACGGAAATTCCTGAACAATGCTGATATTGGCAGTCTGGTTTTCGACTACCACAATACTCGGGTTCGCCAGGATCTCGGCGTTGCGACTCTGGGCCTCGGCCGCAATCAGGGCGTTCACGCGAACTTCGCTCGACAAAATTCCAAGCGAGAGCACGCCTGCGTCGAGGGCCTGCGTTCCGATCGCGCCGAGCGCGGTATCGAAGGACAATTCAGACAGGTCGCTCACCAGATCGCCGTTCGTGCTGTGACGGCGGATGGCCTCGATGGTCCAGTCCACGCCGGTCTGCGAGGCGTCGCGCATCACGGCGTCGACGATCATCGCCTCGATGGCGACCTGCTTGACCGGAGTGTCAATGCTCTTGATGACGCTCTTCATCTGCTCGACGACGACCGGCAAGTCCGTCACGATTAGGTGGCGGCCTTCCTTATCGATTTCCACCTTCCCAATCGCCTCGGTCTTCACCGAATCGGCGATGGGCTTGGCGTTCGCCGGCTCGATGTAATTGAGCTTGATAGCCTCCGTGATTGTGGGAAGCGTCGGCTCCTTCACGTCCAAGTCCATCGCCAATCGCTCAAATTCAGCAACGCGGTTTTCGGGACCGGATATGATGATGACGTTCGTGTTCTTGTTCGCCGAGATCGTCATCACCTTGGCGTCTTTATCGCCGACGATGACGCCATCCAAGGTTGACTTGACGTCGTCGGCCTGCGCATTCTTGAGCACCACCATGCGCGTCGCGCGTCGCGCCGCAACCGCTTCCTCATACGGCACAATTCGGAAGATGCCCTCCTCCTCCACGATGCCAAGCCCGTTCATGCGCAGCACCATGTCCATGGCCTGTCGCAGGGGTACGTTTCGCATCTCGGCCGTAACGGTCCCGACGACGTCCGTGCCGGCGATGACGTTCACTTGCGCCTTCTTCGCCAACAAGGACACGACATTGCTCAAGTCCATCTCCCGAAAGTCGATATTCACGGGCTGATCCAATGGGTCCATGCCCGGAGGCAGGGCCGTCCGTTCAACGACCTTCGGCGCGGCGATGACCTTCGGAGGTTCCTGAGGCTCGGGAGCGGCAGCGATCGGCTCGGCCGCCGGAGAAGTAGATTCCGCCGGCACCGGCGTCTCGGCCGGTGACTCCGAAGACCCATCGTCGGTGACGGGTTCCTCCGGCGCGGCTTCAGATACCGGCGCCTCTTCCGCCTCTGGTGCTGCCGCAGCGTCATCCTCGGTCGACGGTTCCGGCGTTTCTTTGCGCTGCGGTTCGGCGGCCGCGACTTGGACGGGCTTCGCGGTCTCCTCGGCCTGATCCGCGTCCGCACGGACCGCGGACGCGCTCAATTCCGCCGCATCCCACGAGAATGTATCCAAGGGCGCATCGGCAACCAGTTGAAGCCCAACCCTTGGATCAAGGGTCCGCTCGGGCACGCGCGCGGTTACAAGTTCGCTCGGGGGCGCGGACCCCGCGGAAACGGGCTGTGCGCTGGGTGGGCGAAGACCGGCTAACGCTTTCGAGAGCGCGTCCAACTGCGCGATAACTTGCGGGGTGGGCATCGCCATCGCGGCGTTGGAAGATTGTGCGGACCGATTCGGCGCAGTCCCATTCGACGCGGGCGTGGTCGGCCGTCCATTCGCCGCCTCCGATTGCAGTACGTGGAAATCCTGCTGCAAACGGTGCAGCACGTCATTCACGTGCGGTTTTGCGGCCAGCACCGGCATCGGCGGAACCCGCTCCCCATCCGGCAAAGAGGTGCTCGGAGCCGGCTCCGGCCGCGCGCCTGGTGGCGTGACTGGTGGCGTGACTGCGTGTGCTTCTGGCGTCCTTGGGGACCGCGGACGCAAGCGGACTGCGATTCGTCCCTCTTCCTGCGCGAATTCAGGCGCGACCGTGCCGCTGAGTTCGAGGACGACGCGGGAGACCAGTTCCGGTTCGAGCGCGAACAAGCTCGATCGCACGCCACGGACGGGGCTCCCTTGAGGCAGCGGAACCGTCGATCCAGCGCACAAATTCACCGTGCCGCGAAAATCGATCACCAGCCGGTTCCCCTTGGGCATGAGGAACCAACGGAACTCGGGCCGGCCGTGCGTATCGATCCTAAGTTCGGGCACGCCGGCCTCTCCGGCCACTTCCAATCGGGTTATTGCAGCCGCCTGTTGCACCGCGTCAACGATGCGCTGCGCGTCAAGTTTGGAGCCGCTCCTCTCGAGCGCCGCGATCGCGGTCTTCACGACGGCCTCCTTGCGTTGCCCGATGTCGTCGGCCGGCGCACATACGGACAAGGCAGTCAGCGCAACCAGCACGGCTGTGGCGCGGGCGATTCGTTCAGGTGCCATCTCCTACCGCTCCTCTAGCTGAATCGGGACCAACGTGTTGTTGACGTTGAGAATGACACGGTCGACCTCGATGTTCTGGACCACAAAGCCGAACTCGGGGAAGGTGTAGCCTCGCGCAACGACTTCATTCGCCATCTGCCCCTGGGCGGGATAGGTCATGACCGCCAAGGGATCGTACTGGTCCCAAAGTATTCCGGTTACCCTGAAGTTGCGCAGGGCGGATTGCGTGCTCAAACCCGAAGTCGCCGCTGGTTCGTCGCCCGGCTGCCCGCTCGCGAGTCGTCGCGGCGCCATCGGACCGACCAAGGGCGACATCGGATTGGTCGGCATTCGTTCCGTGTCGTAACTGAACTCGACCTCGCGAATGCCGGCGATAAGCTGGTCGACGTCAACCGCCGCTTTTTGAAATTGAGAGCGGGCGGCAGGCGCCGCGGGCGCCCCAGGGGCCTGCGCGGCGGCATCGCCCGCCGCCTGCTGCTGCGCGTTTCTCGCGGCGTTCTCCCGGACCATTCGCTGTTGTTCCGTTTCCCCAAAAATGGCCCGGTAGACGAAAAACGCCAATATCAATCCCAGTACACCCAGGATTATCGCGTTGCGTTTCTGATTGGGGTTCACGACGCCCCCTGCGCGCCGGTGGGCCCCGCCGACGCCTGTCTCGCAGCGGCACGGGCGGGTGTCGGGGCGAGGAACCGGTACGTGCTCAGCGTAAAGGTGGCTTTCGAGACCCCTTCCTTCTCTTCCTCGATCTTGAGGTTCGACACCTTCAGGTAACGCTCGAACTTTTCCACCCGGTTGATAAAGCTGGCGGTCTGGTGAAAGTCGCCGAACGTCGAAACGCTATAGGGCAGGGTCTCCTTGCGTTCATCACGGATCGGGGCCTCCGGTTTGAGCGCGTGCGACAGGCCGACGTCGTTGGCCATCTGTTCGAACTGCCGCACCAAGGTCGGGATTTCACGTTGGGACGGAAGCCGCTTCTCAAAATCCGATACCAGTTGCTGAATCTTCGCCGTCTCCAGGCGCAATGCCTCGATCCGTTTCTGCTTCTCGTGGGCTTGCCGGAGATCAGCCATAATGGCCGCATTGTCCGCCCGGAGTCTGCCGAGCTTTTCGACTTGTGCGGATCGAATGAAGAACAAATAGACGACCGCCACGGCCGCGATGATCGACAGCATCACCCCAACCGCAATCCAATCCTTCGGGGTCACTTTGCCTTTCAGGAAGTCCATTACGGTGCGGCCTCCCCTTCAGGGGCGATCAGGAATTCGAGCGTGAATTTTTTCACCGGGAACCCCTCGAACTCTGTGTCCTGGAATGAGGGCGGCTCGAGCTGAAACATTCGCGAGAACTCCGGATCGCTTGTCAACGCGTCGGTCAACGGGCTCACGTCCGAACGCCCGTCTTCGGCGCCGACCACATAGCCAGACAAGCGCAGGATCGGGCGCGTGATGTTGACCGTCTTCATCTTCACCTTCTTGGTGTTGGGGTCAATGGCTGGCTTGCCGGTTTTCGGGTCAATCTCCGGTTCCTGCATCGAATACGTCTTCGAGGCCTCGGCGATCTCGCTGTACCAAAAGTTGTCGGGCTTCAGACGGCTGAGGTTCCAAAGTTCGCGCGACCACACGATCCGGTTCGACACAATCTCGTTGATCGTCTCGATCTTGTCGGCGAGCTGCAATTTGAGCTGCTCGAGTTGGTTCGACTCCTCCACGATCTGCTTCAAACTGTCCAGCTCCGCCTGATTCGCGTCCAACTCCGCCTGTACGGAAAGGATTTGCGCCTGGGTTGCAACGAAGGAAACGGCGATATACAAGAGCACCACAACGAACAGACCAGCGCACGCCAGGTAAGGAACTGGAGAACGTTTAATGGGCCGCAGATGGTGGGGCAGTAGATTGATACGGATCATAGTTCCGCCATTCCACGGGCGGCCAGTCCAACGGCCACCATGTACTGCGCCGGCTGTTCGATCAGTCGACCGACCGCGTGGTCGGGCCCCATGACCAACGCGCCTCGCGTAGGATCGGCCAACTCTACGGGAACACCCAACTCATCCGCCAGCGTCTGGCGCAATAAGGGGAAATGCGCCACTCCGCCACTGACAATCATTCGGTCAACGGGGTGCTCATACAACTGCTGTTCATAGTAATCGAAAGACCGACGGATTTCGCTCACGAGCCGCGCCAGCGGACCCCCCAGGATTTCGCCGAGATCTTTTTCTTCGACTGGGGCCTGCTGGGCCGCCGGCTTTGCCGTCGGAGCGGAACCCAACGAATCGAGCCCGCCCAGTCCCCCCAACTCATCCTCGAGCGGATCAAGCGGGTTTCCACCAACGGGAGGTTGCGGGGCAGGCGCAGGTTCCGGTTGTGGCGGCTCGTGGGCCGGCAACGGAGGCGGGACCGCGGACTCCACGGACTGCTTTCCGTTTCCGAACGTCATCAGGACGCGCTCGGCCTCAGCGACATCCATTCGCCGCGCTTTCGATATGGCCTGAACCAGTTCGCGCGAACCCCAGCTTACGTCGCGAATGAAGTTTGAGCGACTGTCCTTGATGAAATGAATGCTGGTGGTCTGCGCGCCCAGGTTCACCATCGCGACCGACTCGCCCACCCGCAGGAAATCACAGCCCTCCGCCGCATCCGCCAAGGCCAGCGAATCGACCGTCAACGCTGAAAACGCAATCTCGGACTCGCTCGCGACCTGGACGCGGGATTCGATGACTTCGTACCGCGCCGCGACCAGCAACACTTTCACCATCGACTTTCCGCCTTCGGTGACCGTCTCGAGCGGCGTCCAATCAAGAAACACCTCGGAACGCTCATACGGTATGTTCTGGCCCGCCTCTCGCTCGACGGAATCCGCAAGCTGCCCCTCCGGCATCTCCGCAAATCGCGGATAGCGAATCACCACTGTCTGCCCCGGCAACGCACCAACAATGAAGGTCTGCGCGATGGGAATCGTGCGCAAGGCCTCACGAAGCGCATTGGCTTGGGCGGCGATCGGGTCGACGGCTACCTGGTTCCGATCCACAACTGCATAACCCACATTATCGATACGCAACCGCCCCCCTGAGCGGGACATCTGTACCGCCTTGACGGAGTGCGTGCCGATATCAATACCAACGGCTCTGGTCGGCTTCGAGAATAGCAAGGCTATTCGCCCTCCCTCGAGGTTCTCAGTTTACTTACACTTAAACACATTCAGACATCAAAC
Organism: Candidatus Hydrogenedentota bacterium; assembly: GCA_045863315.1. Taxonomy (GTDB): domain Bacteria; phylum Hydrogenedentota; class Hydrogenedentia; order Hydrogenedentales; family SLHB01; genus JABWCD01. Next base: position 10,953 of record BTUX01000143.1, read on the forward strand.
GGGCTGTGCTGGTCAACGAGTCCACTCTCCCATTTTGTATAATTACTCGATTTGAGAATAGCAAAAATCTAAGATTGTGTCAATACTTTACTGGCTCTAGTGTGAAAATAGACATTCATACGGTATAAAATTTTGCATCTAATATTTTGTATTAAGCGTATTTACGACTTATACTAATTATGCGATATCTGGAAATCCCGTAAAACTGGCAGTCAACTGAATACTGCACTTGAGTCTACATTCAACGGCACTGATTTCACAAGGCAGATCCCGGTTTACACAATGCACATTGTCGCATTATTTGATTATTATGTCAATAATTTTCTCTCCGCCAAAACAAAGAGCGAGACGATTAACGTCTCGCTCAAAATTTCCCCGCACATTGCCGGCGGTGGCGAAACGTCTTGAACCTTCCCAATAAGGGGGTGCCCTCACGGTAGCGTACCGACTTCCGCCACTCGGCGGCCTGACGTCAGCCACTCAAATATTGGGCTCCCGGTTCAGACATTAGGCTCAATGTTTCGCTCATCCTGTCGAGCACGGCAGGG
>BTUX01000144.1:0-11477 GCA_045863315.1 Candidatus Hydrogenedentota bacterium
TCATCACGTCGATTCTATTCTGTATTGTCCCCTTGCGCGGTCTCGCCGCCATCTTCGCCGCCATTCTCGTCTCGTACTGGGCCCTGCTCACGTTTGTACCGCCGCCTAATCAGCCGGCGCCAACCTTCGAAATCGGCAAGACGTGGCCGAACTACATCGACATTCATTACCTGCCCGAGGGTAATGGCGGCCGGCAGGGCTGGTCGAACGAAGGGTATTTCAGCACCGTGCCCGCCGTCGCAACGTGTCTGCTGGGCGTGTTCGTGGGGACGATGCTGAGGGACAAGTCGATACCGGACAAACATCGAGTCACGTGGCTTCTTGTTGGCGGGGTTGTGATGGTCACCCTCGGGTATTTATGGGGGATTCAGTTCCCCGTGATCAAGCGCATCTGGACTTCCTCCTACGTGTTGGTTGCCGGCGGGTACAGTTGCCTGTTGCTGGGCCTGTTCTATCTGCTGATTGATATGTACCACTATCGAAACTGGGCGACCCCTTTCTTCTGGATTGGCTCCAACGCCATCACGGCGTATCTGATATGCGGGGCGTTCCCCTGGGGCTGGGCGCTGCGGCCGCTCGAGGTCCGGCTGGAACCGGCTGTCGGCGGCCACGTGTACGACGTCATTCACTGGAGCATCGTCATGGTGGCCGTTCTCGTGGTTGTCTACGGCCTGTACCGGAAGAAGCTGTTTCTTCGCCTTTGATTATAATCAATTTATCTGCAACAACTTACACTCGCCCGACAAAAGGCCCGGGGTCCCTCCCCTTTGCGTCGTAACGAGTTCTGGGATATAGTGAATAGCGAGCGGGCGACTGACGTCAGTATTGGGTGAGGCGCAGGGCCAGCACCCAGTGTGTGCAATGAGTAGATCGCATTCAGAAGGCCGAAAACATGAGCAGGTTGGAAGTACAGGAAGTGGTCGGGGCGGCGGTGAGTGTTGCGCTGGGCGTCGCTATTGTGATCGCGACTTTTGTCGCGTTGGGGCACAACCCGCGAACCCAGGCCCCAAACTCCCGAGTAAGCGCCGCAGTGAGCGCGGCGCAGCCGAAGCTGGGCATCAGCCGGTACAACACCACCGATATCCGCGCGCTGCCCGCTACGCACCGCGCATTGCGATAGAGCGAGTAGGCAGCATTCCCATAGGCCGGCTGCCTGAGCGTCAGGGCGCCGGCTTTTGCTGTTTCTTTTCCTCGACGGCGCGCCGGGTCGCGTCCAGGTAGCCTTCCACGTCCTCCATCCGGAGCAGCACGATCGCATTGAGTTGGAGCGCATGAAACTCCGGCAGGCCGGTGCGCGCTTTCCGCGTGCGGCCTCTTCCTTCGAAGCGGAGCGTGTGCGTTCCTTCCTTCCACTCGTGGCGGTCGAAATCGTGCCAGAGCTCGTCCTCGTCGGGGATGTAGAAATCAATCGGGGCGCCGAGTGGCTTTCCATCGAGGAGGACTTGGTAGATACCGCCGGCAAAGGCATGGCTCATGACCGCGCGCAATCGATAGCTGCCCGGTTCCCCGACGTCGAAGTCGAACTCGATCCAACTGTCCCCACCCGATGGCATATAGCCGACCTCGGGATTGCCTTTGCGTATCGATCCCGGCGTGGACGCGCGGACCTCGAGTTCGTTCGGCTTGATGACACGGTAGGGCGCAATGCGCTCGGGCTCGGGCGGCATCGGCTCGTCGATCGTGACAACGGGACTCTGGTACCAGAACGCGACGGAACTCAGCCAGTCCGGGCGCTCGTAGAATTGGCCGAGATACTGGAGCGGTGGCGCGAACAGACTGCCGTAATGCTCCATCTCGAACCGCAGCGATTTCGTGAACGCGATGGGGTCGGCTATATGCCAGCGGTACGCCGATACGCGGTCGCCGGGCATGTAGCCTTCAAACATCGTCACGCCGTTGTATGGATATGAGAATTCGCGAAAGCCCCACGCATCGCCGAAGTAGTCTTCCGTTCCGGTGCCGCTCAACGAAGGGTAGTCTTCGCCATCGATATAAAAGCGGTCGTCGCCTTCGCCGAACCAACCGATCTGCGTCTGAAGCGCCGAGTACACCACGCCGACGAGATGACCGCGGCCCTGCGTGTCAAGGACGACGTAATCGCCGGGCTTGGCGGGATGTTCCTGCCGGTACTTCGCGTGGAAGTACGCGATGTCGTCGGGAAGCGACTCGTATTTCTGCCAATCGAGGTAGTAATAGAACGAATCGACCCGATACTCCTTTGACTCGTTGGTGACTGTGACTTTCGCGCGCGTCCGGAACGGCATACGCCAGTAGCAATTCCGCGAACGGCCGTTGGCGGACGCGGTAACGACTGCCGACGTGAAATTCGCGCTTGCGCCATTGCCCACGCCGAAGAAATCGCCAAACGGCGCCTCGACGCTGGGTTGTTCCGCGCCGTCGTAGTAGACACGGAAGACCAGCGAGCGCGGATAAAAGAGGTTCTTCGTGTTGATGGTGGTCCAGATGTGTGTGATGACGCCCGGCCCCTCGAGATCGCCGAGCATCAGCGTCTGACCCGGCTCGATGGGGTAGTTGTCGCGGTTCTGCCTGAGGTCTTTCTTTGCGCTGCTCTCGCGCTTGGACACGTACGGTTGTCGCCGCGTCAGCCCGGAAAGCAACTCCGCGGGCGACTGCGCAAGCGCCATTTCCGCCCCAAGCGCAAACGCAAGGCCGATGGCCGCCAACGTCTTCGCCATACGCCTGCGCACTGTGGTCGTCCTCGCAGTCATTCGCGTCCTTGTCGTAGTACTCGGGATGCCTACCCTGCTCCCTACCCAATCTCGATCAAGCTCTCGTCGTACTCCCCCGGCTTCTCGTAACCGAGCAGGTTCATCAGCGTAGCCGCCACATTGCTCAGTCCGGGCTTCTCGATCGGCCGCATGGCAATCGAGTTCGCACCGCTATAGTCCTTGATGATAAACGGCACCGGGTTCAGGGTATGCGCGACCATGGGCTCGCGCTTGCCCTTTTTCTCCGTGAACATACAGTCCGCGTTGCCGTGGTCCGCCGTGATCACGGCAATTCCTTTGGCCTTCTCGATGACGGGCAACAAGCGGCGTAGTGCGAGGTCCACCGTTTCGACCGAAATCCGAATGGCGGCCGGTACGCCGGTGTGGCCGACCATGTCGCCGTTCGCGTAGTTGATTCGAATGAATTTGTGCCGGCCCGACTTCACCGCGGAGATCACCGCATCGGTGATTTCCGCCGCCTTCATCCAGGGTCGTTGGTCGAATGTGACCCGATCCGATGGGACTTCGACATAGGTCTCCAGTTTCTCGTCGATGTATCCGGAATTGTTCCCGTTCCAGAAGTAGGTGATATGTCCGTACTTCTGCGTCTCGGATATGGCGAATGTCGTGATGCCCTGCGCGCACATGTATTGCCCGACCGTCCGGTCTATGGCAGGCGGCTCCACGAGGTAGTTCGCCGGAATCTTCGCGTCGCCGTCGTATTGCATCATCCCCGCATAAAACACGTCCGGTCGGCGTTTGCGGTCAAACTGATTGAACTCGTCGCCCTCTTCAAATGCGCGCGAAATCTCGATCGCCCGATCGCCCCGGAAATTGAATACGATAACGGCGTCGCCATCCTCAATTGTGCCCACGGGCGTGCCGTTTTCGACAATCACAAAACTCTCCAAATACTGATCGGTGACATGGGGATCTTCGTGGTAGTAAGTCCGAACGGCCTCCGCAGCGCTTTCAAATGCCCGCCCCTCGCCGAGAACGTGCGCTTTCCACCCGCGCTCGACAATAGACCAGTCGGCGTCGTATCGGTCCATCGTCGTAATCATGCGCCCGCCGCCGGAGGCGATCCGGTAGTCCCGGCCCGTACCGTTCAAAGCCGCGAGCTTCGCTTCCAACTTCTCGATATAGCGCAGCGCGCTTCGCTCCTCCACATCTCGCCCGTCGGCCAACACGTGCAGGCGGACGCGAGCAACGCCCTCCGCGGCGCAACGGTCCAGCAGTGCCAGCACGTGATCAATATGACTGTGCACGTTGCCGTCGGAGAGCAGCCCGATGAAATGAAGCGTGCCGCCCGCTTGGGCCCGGCCTAGGGCCATGTTCCACGCAGCACCCTCGAACAAACGACCCGACGCGAGGGCCTCGCTCACCAGTTTGGCGCCCTGCGCGAATACACGGCCGGCACCCAACGCATTGTGCCCGACTTCCGAGTTGCCCATATCATCGTCGCTGGGCATGCCCACGGCCGTGCCGTGCGCTTTAAGTTGCGTGAAAAGCGGTTCCTTGAACAACTCGTCGAGCACCGGCGTGTAGGCCAGCCACACACCATCGGATTCATCACGCTTGCCGATCCCGACGCCGTCCATTACCACGAAAACAACCGGACCGGGGAAATGCCGATAGCCGGGAAGCGCATTTAATTTCAGATTCGGCATGGTTTGTGTACAGTTCCTCAAGACTGGGCCGCACCCCCTCAATTCGCGAGAGCAAACGGTTGAGTGTAGCGACCAAGCGGGGAGCAATCAACTCGTCGCCCAAACCCCATTGGACACAGCGGACATAATTTGATAGTGTTTTCCGTTGGCGAGGCAAACCACTCGCCGCTCACACGTCGGGGCGTAGCGCAGCCCGGTTTAGCGCACTTGACTGGGGGTCAAGAGGTCGCTGGTTCGAATCCAGTCGCCCCGACCATTTTTTTGTTCGTGCCACGGATGAACAGGCGTTGGGCCCGCGTGTCGACGCGGGGGTCGCGGATCGTGCGTTTTCAGGTTAAAGGGGGAAAGCTCCGATTACCGGGGGGAGTAGCCCGCATTGCTCACCAGTCGCTCCCGATGACGGGAGCGACTGGTGAGCAATGCGGGCTAGCAGTTTGTCGGACTTGGCATCGGACAAATGTGTAAGTCGTTATGTATCAATGCTCGTCGCTAGGCGATCCAAATTAGAGCGCCATTGCTATGATTAGAATTAGGAGCGAAGTCCGACAAACTGCTAGCACGATTCCACCTCTGACCAAACGCCGATCAAGCCCGTCGCGATGCACTCTTCCTGCTGGCGTTTATGTGCGAGATCTTCCCTGCGCGCCTTGGAGAAGACGACGGTTTGGATGCCACGCCCGCGACGCTTCACGGCATATCGGTGGGCTGAATCTACCACCAAGGCCCTTTGATTCATCGCCCAACGCATAAAGTCCTTGTTGCGAATCCCATGGGTGTGGCAAGAATTCATCGCGCCTGCCGCATTCGCCAGCGGAAAGATCGCCCCTTTGAAAACGATCCGGTCAAACCCAGTAACGATGCCCTTGATCAGGTCGCGAAGTTTCGCTACAAATGCGTTGATGCGCCGACGCTCCTTCCCATGGTCCGGTTCTGCTGAACAGAATCATCAGAATACGCCGGTGCATTTTCCACTCGGCTATACTGGGTTGCGGGCGAAGCCTACGTCCGGCTCTACTTATCCGTCGTAGGCTGGGCCGCGAGGTCCACCACCGTGAACTTAACAACCTGAAAAACGCATCGCGATGGTTTCTTGTCTTCCGTGGCCAGGATCCGGAACGGTCCTTCTTGCGCGTCCAAGGGCTGCCCGGCTTTCTTCCAGACCAGAAATACCTGCCCGCTACCGAACGTCTCGAAGAGTTCCGCCATTGAGAATACAGTTTGGTATCCGTCGCGGGCGGACACCACTAAAGCTTTCCTAAGGCCCGGTCGCTTCACTTTCGCGTCGACGCCTTCACAAACCTCTTCGTCGGGTTTGAGGCCGAGGTGCGCGAGCAAGGAGCTGACGGGCACCCCCGTCCAGTCTGCCGCATCTTCTCCCTTCGGCCAAGCCACGGCGATCTCGCCAAGAGCGGCAAGTTGATCTACACCGAAGGTCCCCGTACGCGGCAACGCGCCGTCCACGACAATCGACGGCGCGGCGTTTTCGTTCGCAGCCAAGGGAAGTTGCGCGACGATCACCGCGAGCCCGGCCAACCCAACAACAGAAACGCGCTTCATCATGGGTAATCCTCCTGAGTTGATTTCTATGATAATATCAAGTAAGATATTTTCATGTCAAATCCTAAGCAACTCAGCAACCTCGTCGCGCAATACCGAAAGGAGCGTGGCTGGTCCCAGGCGGAACTGGCGAGAAGGGCTGGACTTTCGCGCGGAGAAATCAGCGCAATCGAGACGAACCGGCTGATTCCAAGCGTGGCTGCCGCGATTCAACTGGCAGAAACGCTTGGGTGCCATGTCGAAGATTTGTTTGAACGGTTCGATGCGGAGTCGAAGGGCAATGCGTTATGGGTGGCTTCTCCCGCTTACGACAATCAACCTTTTTGGTCAGCGGTTGTAGGCAGACGGAAGGTCCTTTGTCCCATCGAGCGCACCCATGCGGGCTTCATCGAATGTGACGGGATTTTGGGTAGAAACGACGGGACCCGCGCGGCACGGTCTGACACGCTGCTCCTGGCCGGTTGCGACCCCGCGCTGGGGTTATTGAGCCGTTTGCTGGCTACACGAAAAGGTCTGCGGGTAATCCCACTCGTTCGCACGACGGGACAGGGTCTGCGCTTGCTCGGCGAGGGCAAGCTTCATGCGGTCGGCATGCACACCGGCCGCGACGAGAGCGCCAACGCCGCCGCAATCGCGGGACAAGGTCTATTCGGGTATGTGCTGCTTCGGCTGTACAAGTGGGAAGAGGGAATTGTGCTGTCGCGCGGTTCGGGTTTTCGGCGGGTTCGCGATGTGCTTCGGTCCGATGTGCAGTGGGTGGATCGGCTTACGGAATCCGGCGCCCGGCTCTGCATGGAGCGTTTGTTCAATGACGCGGGACGTCCCGTTCCCACATGCACGGCGTTGGCCCGCGACCACCATGAAGTGGTCGCCGCAATTGCTTCAGGTGTCGCACAAGCGGGGATTGCCATCCGCTGGGTGGCCGAGGAGGCCGGCCTCGATTTCCTCTCCGTGCAGGAAGAGCCCTACGACCTGTGTTTTCATGAATCGCTGGCCGATTCGCCGGCGTTACGCGAATTGACGGCGGTCATTCAAGGGAACGCATATCGGAGCCAGATTGCATCGCTACCAGGCTATCACGCAGATACTACGGGGTTGCTGCGCCGCGTCGCATAGCGTGAGTTGACGACAAGGAACCGGACTATGATCCACACCAAGAACGACAAGCAGACGGGCTTTACGCTCATCGAACTGCTGGTTGTAATCGCGATAATCGGCATACTGGCATCTATTCTGCTGCCCGCACTTGCTCGAGCCAGAGAGGCCGCGCGTCGCGCGGCCTGTCAGAACAATCTCAAGCAGATGGGCATCGTGTTCAAGATGTATGCCGGCGAATCGCGCGACGCTGCGCTTCCGCCTCATTACCCCGGCTACTATCCGTCTGGAGGCGGGAGTCCCATTCCGTCGCACACGTTCTTTTGGCCCCCATCGGTGCATCCCGAGTATCTGGCGGACATGTTTGTGACTTTCTGTCCGTCGGATCCCGAAGGTACCAATACATACGACGCCGTACAAGACTTGTTCGCTGCGGGTTACCCCGAGGCGGTATTGGAGTATCGAGATTATTCGTACATGTACATCGGTTGGCTGGCAATGGACAATGTCGACTGGTTCACGTTCAAGCGTGGAACGAGGGCGGCTCAGGATTCCAACAAGGTGCTCCCGGGTGACTTTGTCAGTAAGGACATTGAGCACAGCGTGGCCACGTTGAATCTGGCCCTTGCGGACTTCGGAATCATGCCGCCCGCCCGCCAGTACCGGCTGCGCGAGGGAATCGAGCGGTTTCTTGTCACCGACATCAACGATCCCGCCAGAAGTTCCGAATCCCAGTCACGGATTCCCGTGATGTGGGATATGGCGGTCGGCCGGCCCATCGGGGGCGCCAATCAGTTTAACCACGTGCCCGGCGGCGTCAATATACTATTCTTGGACGGTCATGTTGATTTCGTCAAGTACCCAGGAATCTTCCCCTGTAATGCATGGCTGGCACGCAGACTAGCCACCGGCGGTCCGACACCACCGGTAAGCTATCCGTGACCGGCAGGGCAGCCGTGACTCCGTGCGGTGCACTCCTCCTATGTCTTGGGTCGACGGGAAATAGAGTGCGGGGGCCAATTGGTGCTCCGTGATTCCGCCTCACGGGCAGGGATTTTTTCGGGCATGACCGGTTTAAGATCCAACGTGATTTCAGGACACGCGCGGGAGGGGCGCCCCGCGCCCTCTTATCGCGCGACAAGCCGGGGCGTGCCATTTCTCCGCGCGGTTTCCTTTCCCCAGGGCCGGTCTCCGCTTCATACGGCAACCTCAATTACACGATCGCGGTGCCAAACCCGCCCGGCTTTGCGGTGCTCTCGTGTCTGCCGCAGGTAGAACCGCGTCAGCCGGATGCCGCCGCCTCGCACGCCTGCGAGACCGGAGCCTGCTCGACCGCGAGACGTTGACTTCTTCCCACCCGTAAAAAATCCTGCGGGTGCGCGTCATTGTGACTGCCTCACATTAGGTTGGATTATCAGTCTGTCGGACTTGCTGGTTGTATATCTATTGAGGCGTGTCCCACCGTTTGGTTTGGAAGATCCCGAGGCACTTTCGGGAGTTTTGATGTCGCTATTTTTTCGTTGCCTCGGTCGAGACAGGGCCCCGGGGCGCTATTTTCGCCGTGCGACGTGGAGTGTGCGTTCTAGATTTCATAACCTTCTAACCCGCATTTCTCACCAGTCGCCCCTATTGACGAGGTCGACTGGTGAGAAATGCTCTGGAGAAATCATGGAAGTGATTGTGGTGAGGATTCTTCACACCCACCATCTGTTTCGCCGTGCCGCGCGGCAACGATGCATAACGGTGCGCACTGTACCATGTTGTATCCTCCAACGCGTGTGGGTGTGAAAAATCCGGACTAAAGTTGCGGGTCACCGCCACGAGTACCCGTCGCGCGCCGCCTTCGGGCGAAGTCGGTGCTACGGCGGCGCTACGCTCGCCGAGCGCGGCGCGATCCGGGAGGAGGTACACGACGCACCATCATGCGTTGCAGGATGAAAGGCGGACTCGAAGACGTCGTCTTTGCGTCTCATCGAAGAATGTGTATTAATCTTGCCGAAGACGATAGCGTCTGCTTGAGGACAGACGCGGGGAGAGGGAATTGAGCAATCGGTCTGAGATGAAGAAGCGGATCAGAGCGCACCACATCGAGACGCCGTCGTGGGCGTATGGGAATTCGGGGACTCGCTTCAAAGTGTTTGCGCAGGAGGGCGCGCCGCGCAATGCCTTCGAGAAAATCGAAGACGCCGCGATCGTTCACCGATTCACGGGCGTTGCGCCCTCCGTCGCGGTGCACATTCCGTGGGACAAGGTGGACGACTTCGCGGCATTGAGCGCGCATGCGTCCAAACACGGCGTGCGGATTGGCGCGGTGAATCCGAACCTCTTCCAGGACAACGACTACAAACTCGGCAGTCTTACGCACGAAGACGCTCGGATTCGCAAAAAAGCGCTCGACCATCTGCTCGAGTGCGTCGAGATCGCGAAAGAAGTGAAGTCGGACATCTTGAGCTTGTGGTTTGCGGACGGTACCAACTATCCGGGGCAAGGCGATTTTCGCCGGCGCAAACACTGGATGGAAGAAGGGCTGCGGGCCTGCTACGACGCGATGCCGTCGGGCATGCGGATGCTGCTCGAGTACAAGCTGTTCGAGCCGGCGTTTTACCACACCGACATCGCGGACTGGGGCATGTCGTACGCGTTTTGCAGGAAGCTGGGCGATCGCGCGCAGGTCTTGATCGATCTCGGACACCACGCGCTCGGCGTAAACATCGAGCACATCGTCGCGTTCCTCATCGACGAAGGGAAAATGGGGGGATTTCATTTCAACAACAAGAAGTACGCGGACGACGACGTGAGCGTGGGCAGCATCAATCCCTACGAACTGTTCCTGATCTACAACGAACTCGTCGCGGCCGAAGACGATCCGGACGTCCACACGACCGTCGCGTACATGATCGATCAGAGCCACAACCTGAAACCGAAAATCGAAGAGATGATCCAGTCCGTCGTCAATTGCCAGACCGCATACGCCCGCGCGCTTCTGGTCGATCGAAAGGCGCTGCGCGCCGCCCAACAGAAAGGCGACATCGTCGCCGCGGAAGAAATCTTGCAGGCGGCCTACCAGACCGATGTGCGTCCGTTGCTGGCCGAGGTGCGGACCGAGATGGGACTCGATCCGGATCCGTTGCGGGCATATCGCGCCAGCGGGTACGCCGAGAAGATCAAGCGCGAACGCGCGGGCGCGCCGGGCGCGGAGCCGTCATCCGGCTATCCCGGATGAAGTCCGACGGCGCGCCTCCGTTCCGTCGCTCACTTCCCTACGGAGGGATTCCCGTTCCGGCTGGGGTGCATGCCGAGCGTGATCCACACGATGCGGGCCGCCATCCGCACGGGAAGGGCCGGGTTGATCAACGCCGCCAACGACCGTTCCAGAGGGCCCGCATCCGACACGACCCCTCGGCTGGCCATGCCGCACAAGATACCGCCGACGACTGCGATTCCGAAGCACGTGCGGTAGCCGGCCAGTTCCCAATGGTCGATCAGCCATCCCGCCATGATTGGAGTAACCCCAAAAATCACCGACGTGAATACCGTCCAAAGGTTCGTGTAAGCGACTCGCCCCGTCACTTTCACGTAGTTGAGCATGGCGCGGTGCGCGGCCATGTTGAACGCCGCGGCGAATACGCTGGTGAGCACGAAACCGAACACCACCAGCGCGCCGTTCCATGCCATTCCCGGTACCAGAACCAGGCAGGCCGCCGCGCCCACGGAGTGACCGAACATAGTCAACAGCATGGCGCTGGCGCTGCCGGATACATCGGCGAACCGACCCCATGAACGGATCGTGAACAGGACCGCCGCGCCGCCCGCCGCGGTTATCAGCATGATCCGATCGGCTTTGTAGAACAGCACGTCGCGCATGAATAAGACGATGGCGGACTGCATCCACGCGATACAGGAGAAGCACAGCGCCGCCACGACGACAAACCGAACAAACGGCCGATCCGCCCACGCGAACCGGTAGCTGTCGTAGCTGGCGTGTTCGGCGGGCGCGTCCTGGACGCCGTGCCCGCCGGGCACACGGGCCATCCACACGAGGCTGAGCAACCCCGCGGCAATGCCGACACCGTACACCGTCAGGAAGCGCCAGTGGCCGGGATGCCCGCTCAACAGCGCGGCTTGCGCAAATGCTACAACCACCGTCATGAACTGCGATACGGCGGCTTCCGTACTGAAATACGAGCCGCGCTGATGCGTGGGCACCACTTCATGCAGCCACGGCAGCCAGCCTCCCGCGCCCAATGCGCGCAGAATGCAGAACGCCAACGTGGCGCACAGCAGCAGAATCTGCGCGGCGTGTAGGCCGTATCGCTGCAGAATGAATGGAATTAAGAAAACCGCGCTGACGAGGATGTTGCGCCACAGCCAGCCGGTGAACAACACGCGCTTGGGCCCGAACCGGTTCACAATCGGCACGGTGAAC
>BTUX01000145.1:0-11450 GCA_045863315.1 Candidatus Hydrogenedentota bacterium
CTGCGCGTCGTTACCGTCGACACCTTGCGGCTTCCGGTTGAGACGTATGAACTGATCGACGCGATCGAAAAGCGATATGGAATACGGATCGAGCGATTCAAACCGGACCCGAACGAACTGGAACGGATGGTGGCGCAACACGGCGAGTACCTGTTTTTCGACAGCAAGGCCAAGCAGGAATTTTGCTGCAACGTGCGCAAGGTGAAGCCCAACCTGCGCGCGCTGGAAACCTTGGACGTGTGGATTGCCGGTGTCCGCCGAGACCAATCCGAGTCGCGCAAGGCGACGCCGCGGGCCCAGTACATCGAACAGGACAAGCGGCTGCTCCTGAAATTGTCACCGCTTGCGGATTGGAGCGAAGAGCAGGTGTGGGAATACATCCATGCGAACGGTGTGCCGTACAACCGACTCTATGACATGGGGTACACGAGCATTGGATGCAAGATCTGCACCACGCCCACGCTGCCGTGGGAAGATAAACGGGCCGGGAGGTGGCGTTGGCAGAACCAGGACCATCCTGACGGCCAAAAAGAGTGCGGAATTCACCTGAGCGGCAGCGGAATATGATGCCGGGGCCAAAACCATACACGGGAAGCGCGTCCACCGTATCAGCGGTACGCGACGTGGCTTCGGCTTGAATGATGCGTGATTCGTTCAGGTTGTGGGTGCCGATCAGTGTCCGGTGGGGCGACATGGACGCGTATGGGCACGTCAACAACGCGGTGTATTTCACGTATTTTGAATCGGCGCGACTGAAATTCTTCGAGCACGTTCACCTGTATGACCACGCGGAAGCTGAGACCCACCGACCGGCGATTGTGTCGACCACGATCAACTTTCGGCAGCAGGTGCACTATCCCGCCGAGTTGGAGGCGGGTATCCGTTGTGTCAAGGTGGGCACGCGCAGTTTTAGCCTTGAACATGGTCTGTTCCGGGCGGGGACGCAGGAGGTCGTTGCCGACGGAACGTCGGTGGTCGCGTGGGTTGACTATGCAATCGGCAAGGCCATCCCCGTACCCGGACCCCTCAAGGTTGAACTGCTGGCGTACGAGTAGCCCGGGCGCGGGTTCGGCGGGGGTCGGCTCATCCATCGTTTCGAATCGAGTCCGCCAATTTCTCGCCTATTACCTGGTGGGCCTTGGCACCCCAGCGGTGTCCCTCGGGGGAGGAATAATTCGAAGTCGCAGCAAGCCACGGGACGGTGTCGAGGTATCGAAGCGATCCGTCGGCATGCAGGGATTGGACCCGGGCTTTGATGCCTGGAAATCTGTCGAGTTGCGCGTCGACGTCGATCACAATGAAATCGATATCGCTTTCGCGCAGGTCATGCGCGAACAACTCCAGCAGCTCGTTGTAGACGGATTCGTCGTCGGTTGGCGCTGATGCGTTGGCGACGTTGGCGTCGCGGCGGGCCTCGTAGGCGGCGCGAATCAATGCGTAAAGATGGCTGGCCTGTACAAGACGGAATCGGGATAGAGATTTGAAAACCGGATTAACGCTGCGCTGGGAATCATGGAAGGTAAACCGTCCCTTCTCGATTCGAGTCACTCGGTCGCGCAGGTTGTCGGCCGGGTCGTTGGCGCAGAACTGCAGGATGACGGCCCGCGGCCGGTATAGCTGTCCGAACTCGTAGAACCGGCGGATCTGCTGAGTCAACCCCCAGCCCGGTGTGGATGTGTTAATCACTCGGTAGGCGTCGCCCAGCTTTGCTGCCATGACGGCGGGGAACTCTTCGCCGTCGTCGACACCCATGCCCATCCCGTACGAATCGCCAAGCACGACGATATTGCGCGTATTGTACTCGTTCGAAATGGAGACGTACGGACCCCGGCATCGATAAGCGTTAATCGTGTAGCGATACTCCCAGTGTCCGGGCCGCCTGTGGAGCATGGTCGTGTTCCTGGGCAGCAGGATTCCGTACTCGTCGGAGTGCTCCCACCGTGGAAAAAGGAGCACCTGGGGATAGAAGACGCGCAATCCGACCTCGGCAAGCAGCGAGAAGAGGGCGACGGTGGTGAGGGCGATTGTCGCCGTCGAAGCAAGTGCGCGCAGTCGTCGAGGGGGCCTGTCGTGCATGGTATACGCGTTTGGTCGGCAGTCGCGAGGACTCAAGCGTTTCGCCCGCAACATTTCTTGAATTTGCGCCCACTTCCGCATGGGCAACTGTCGTTCGCGGATGGTCTGCTCCCCGAACGCTCGATAAGGTCGGCCTGCCTGACGCGATGCATGATGTTCGCCGGCGGCCTGCCCGCGCGCAATTCGTCGGCCATGAACTGCATGTACGGCGCGACGTGCATATAGAATCGCTTATACCCTTCGCACAGGTAGCTGAGGCCGGGTTCGCCGTTGGGCGCCGCGGCGAATCGGTGTTTGGGACACTCGCCGTTGCACGCAAACAGGACGGGGCACTTCCGGCAACAGCTTGGCAAGTCGGCATGCTTGGCGAGTCCAAACGCAATCTGGGATTGCGAACGGGCAAGGTCTCGGAGGGGGCGTTCCATAATATTGCCGACGCGATTCTCGGGATACACGTAGTGGTCGCACGCGTAAAGATCGCCTTTGTGTTCGAGCACCATGGCGTTGCCGCAGGTTTTCGCGAATACGCACAGGGCCGGCTCCATTCCCAGCCAGGCCTGCAACGCGATGTCGAAGAGTTGGACGTACACGCGGCCGACGTCATGGCGCACCCACTCGTCGAAAATTGCGGACAGGAATCTGCCAAAGTCGGCGGGCGTAACCGACCATGGGGTCACGTGGGCCTCGACGCGGCTGTCCGGCGATACGAGTGAGAGGTCCGCGCCGGTTGCTGCATCGGCCATGCGTTCGACGACGGGAATGAATTGCATGAACCCGCTGCCGATCTCGCGCAGGAAACGATAGACTTCAAGGGGCCGCCGCTGGTTCTGGCGGTGAACGCAGGTAAGGGTATTGAACTCGACGTTGAATCGCTTCATGCGTTCGATGGAACGCAGGACCCGATCGAAAGTGGGTCGTCCGCCTTTGTCTTTCCGATATGCATCGTGAATGTGGGCCGGGCCGTCTATCGAAACCCCTATGAGGAACTGGTGGCGGGCGAGAAATCGGCACCACTCGTCGTCCAACAAGACGCCGTTGGTTTGAAGCGCGTTACGGATCGTCTTTCCGCCGGCGTACCGGTCCTGCAAGGCCACGACTTTTTCAAAGAAGGCCAGGCCCAAGGCGGTCGGTTCGCCGCCCTGCCACGCAAAGTTGACCTCTTCCGTGGGTTGCGAGGCGATGTAATCGCGAATGAAGGTTTCAAGAACTTCATCGGACATCCGACGGGCGTCCGGAGAAGGATACAGGCGCTCCTTCTCGAGGTAGTAGCAGTACGCGCAGTCGAGGTTGCAGAGCGCACCCGCGGGCTTTGCCATGATATGGAAGGCGGTCGCGCTAAGTTCAATCGTTTCTGCCATTGTCCTGCTTCACGGGTCGCTGTTTAGTTGGGCGCGGGCGCGCCGGCAATTCTACGCCACCGTCGGCACGGTTTTCCTCTGTCGGACCCGGGCGGACGTCACGCCCGGGAGTGCGAATCCCATAGGTAACGGCAGAATTCTTTAACGCGTTGGCGGCGGGTTGCTAGAATCCCGGCTCAGGTAATCTTGGAGTCTTGTATGAGCTTGTTTGAGGAATTGACCTGGCGCGGATTGGTCCACCAGGTAACGCACGGCGAATTGGCGGGGCTGCTCGAACGGGAGCGGTTCACATTGTACTGTGGGTTCGATCCGACGGCCGACAGCCTGCACGTGGGCAGTCTTCTGCCGATCCTGGGACTGGTCCGGTTTCAACGCGCAGGGCACCGACCCATCGCGCTGGTCGGCGGCGGTACGGGGATGATTGGCGATCCGAGCTTCAAGGCGGACGAGCGCAAACTTCTGGATCGCAGCCAGGTCGAACAAAATATAGGGGGCATTCGGGCGCAGCTCGAACGGTTTCTGGATTTTTCCGGTGCGCATGCCGCGCTACTTATCAACAACGCGGACTGGCTGTGCAAGTTGACGCTGGTCGATTTTCTGCGTGATATCGGCAAGCACTTTTCAGTCAATCAGATGATCGCGCGGGACGCGGTGAAGCAGCGCCTGGAAAGCCGGGAACACGGCATCTCGTACACGGAGTTTTCGTACAATCTACTCCAAGCTTACGATTTTCTGCACTTATGCCGTTCCCACGGTTGCCGACTGCAGGTGGGAGGCAGCGACCAGTGGGGCAACATCGTAGCGGGAATGGACCTCACCCGCCGCCTCGAACGGGTGGATACCTTCGGCCTCACGTTTCCGCTGGTGGAGAAGGCGGACGGAGCCAAGTTCGGAAAGACGGAATCGGGTAATGTCTGGCTCGATGCCGGCCGGACTTCTCCGTACAAGTTCTATCAGTTCTGGATTAATCAGACCGATGCCGATACCCCGCGTTGGTTGCGCGCATTCACGTTTCTTTCGCGGGAGGAGATAGAATCGCTCGAGACGGCGGTCCGCGAGAAGCCGGAGGAACGCGCGGCACAGCGCCGCCTCGCCGAGGAGGTCACCCGCGTGGTGCACGGCGAGGCCGCTCTGCAAAGCGCCGTACATGCGTCGCGGGCGATGTTTGGAGGGCCGCTCACGGGGTTGGACGATGCGACCTTGGAGGAAATTTTCAGCGAGATGCCTTCGGCGGAGTTGCGGCGCAACGTCTTGACCGGCGATCGTCTTCTGGTTGACGTGTTGGTCGAGGCGAAGGTATTCAAAAGCAAAGGCGAAGCGCGGCGTTTGATACAGAGCGGGGGACTGTATCTAAATAACGAACGCGTGGCGGGAGAGGATGTGAAGATGACCGCGGCGGCCTTGTGCGGCGAGCGAATTGCGGTCGTGCGTACCGGCAAAAAGAACTATCATCTGCTCAAATTCATGGACCGCTGAAGACGGCAAACAACGGTGGGAGCCGTGCCGGGCGGGTGCGAGGAGGGCCGTGACCCATGAGGTGCTTGCGAAAGGTACATCGGTTTTTCGGCGCGTTATTGCTGGGCACATCGAGCATCGCCCAAGTCGCCGGTGTTGATCATGTCCTTGTAATTGGGGTGGACGGCCTGAGCCCGAGGGGAATCGAAGAGTCGGCGACGCCGCACATCGATGCGTTGGTGCGACAGGGCGCCTCCACCATGCGCGCCCGGGCCGTAATGCCCACCAGCAGCAGTTCAAACTGGGCGTCAATGATCATGGGCGCGGGCCCCGAGCAGCACGGCGTGACTTCGAACGACTGGCAGCCGGACAAATATGCGATCGCCCCGACGGTAACCGGCCCCGGCGGGATTTTCCCGACGATCTTCTCGGTCCTCCGCGAGCAAAGGCCGGGCCTGCACATGGCCGTGATTCATGACTGGAGCGACTTCGCCAGGCTTGTCGAGCAAGATGCTTTGAACTTCATCGGCAATCCGAAGGGGGCCGAGCTGACGGCGCAGCGCGCCCGCGAGTATATCAAGGAGCATAAGCCGGGGTTTCTATTTGTGCACCTCGACCATGTGGACCATGCGGGCCACGACAAAGGCTGGCACACGCCGGAATACAATGAAGCGGTCGAGCAGGCGGACGCGTATATCGGCGCGATGCTCGAGGCGTTGGACAATGCGGGAATTCGGGGGAGGACCGTTGTTCTGGTCACATCCGATCACGGCGGGAAGAACAAAGGACACGGCGGCAGTACGATGGAAGAGATCGAGATACCGTGGATTATCGCGGGGCCGGGGGTGGCGCGAGGAAAGAAGATCGGGTTGCCGGTCGACACCTTTCAGACGGCGTCAACTATCGCGTATATCTTTGGCGTGAAACAGCCCGATGCGTGGATCGCGCGGCCCGTAATGGAGGCATTCACGAACTAGCCTGCATTTCTCACCAGTCGCTCCCGTCATCGGGAGCGACTGGTGAGAAATGCTCAGGAGATAGCATAAAAGTCAATCGGGTGAGGATTTTTCACACCAACAGCCCGTTTCCCCTGTCACTGCATAAAGGTATCTGCCGCGCGAAGTTGTATCCTTCATTGCTTGCGGGTGTGAAAAATCCGGGCTAGACCGGTCGACGCGAGGGGTGAACCGTGCCTTCATCGAGAGGAAGCAGCTCCGCCATTCGTTTGAGGATGGTCTCGACCGAGATGCGGGGATCCGCGTTTCCGTCCAACACGAGGTCGGCGAATGCCCTCGAGGGAATCACGTATCGACGGGCCATGGGCTCGACCGATTCCCGGTACTGTCGCCTGATTGACTCCGGCGAGCGGCCCCGCTCGGCCACATCCCGCTCGCGGCGCCGAGAAAAGGAGGTCTCGTCGCCGGCGTCTACGTACATCTTCAGGTCGCACCGGTTCCTGACATCCTCCAGGTGTAGCGCGAGAAGTCCCTCTACGATAATGAAATCTCGTGGTTGCACCAGCATGGTTTGGCGTAAACGCGTGTGGAGCGTGAAGTCGTAAACCGGTATGGGGACCGGCCGGCCCGATCGCAGCGCATCCAAATGTTCGATGAACAGCGGCCAATCCATGGCGGCAGGTTCGTCAAAGTTGCATGCGGCCCGCGCGGCCGGTTCGAGCGCGGAGAGGTCGCGGTAATAGGAGTCGAGGGGGAGAATAACAGCGCGGGCGGGACCCAGAGCGCGCAGCATGGCCTGTGCCAGTGTGGATTTTCCCGCGCAGGTGGGTCCGCCGATCGCGAAAGTGAATGGACGCACGGCGCTGTGCATGAACGGTCCTCTCGGTAACGGAGCAAGAATAGACGCACAAGAAACGCGGTATAAAGACGGCGAATTACGGCCCCTTGGCTGGAGATAACCCTCTCAGTCACCTTGGCTCTTCGTGAGTTTGCCGGGCTTGTTGATTATGGCCCGCGTATTTTTCGCGTCTTTGCTCGTCTGTCACGCCATTCTCAGTAGCTGAAATTGAACTCCGCGGCGTCCAACGCAGGCGCGGCCGCGTCCTTTTCCGAAATGAGCCGGGGCTCGATCGGCCATTCGATGCCCACCTCCTTGTCGTCGTATCGCAGGGACCGCTCCGCCTGCGGCGCCCAAGGTGTCGTGCACTTATAAAAGACCCGCGTGTCGTCCTCCAGCGCGACAAACCCGTGCGCAAATCCAACCGGCACCCATAACGCCAATCCGGAATCGCCGCGCAACTCGCGTCCCACCCATTTCCCAAAAGTCGGCGAGCCCCGGCGAAGATCGACCGCCACGTCAAATATCGCGCCGGTCAGCACCGTCACGAGCTTCCCCTGGCCGTTCGGCTCGATCTGGTAATGCAACCCGCGCAACGTGCCTTTCGCGGACTTGCTCAGGTTGTCCTGCACAAAATCGACGGGCAGTCCCGCATCAGCAAAGCTCCGCGCGGAGAAAACCTCGGTGAAATACCCGCGATCGTCGCGAAACAACCTCGATTCCACCAGCACCACGTCTTCAATTTCAGTCGGCGTGACTAAGACCGGCATACTTCCTCCCGGTTTGATGGGCGCGACAATACACCACCCTTCCCCTTTGACCAAGCCTCGATTGGATCGTACCGGGAGGGTGGCATCTTGATAGCTTCAAAAGTGTATTCTATGGCGCGAGTATCCGCAAATTGGGACTATCCGATCTGATACAATGATGGCCATACAATAAATCAACCGCGTTCAGGGCCTCCCTGACGTAACGAGAGACGATGGAGGCCCAACTCGTCCGTCGTTGGTTCGTTCAACGGGGTCGTGTCGAGTGTCTAAACGGATTCTTGTCTCAACCATTTGTCGCCGCTCGCATTCTGATCAACCGTCTGGTTTTGTCATCCTCGTTGATTTGGATGCGGGCCGCCCTGTTCACAGACTTCCCATCCCCGAACCGCCGCTTCGCGGCACGGACGCCAACCCCCGCGGTGGTATGCGTGGGACGCGTGGGATTGCCGTGTCCGGCGACACGTTCTTCGTGGCGAATTACAGCTCCGTGTTCCAATTCGATTACCGATGGCGCATCATTGGGTCCTGTTCCCATCCGCTCTGCGCCGATATCCACGATATCGCGTATCACGAAGAACACCTGTGGGTGACGTCGACACGGAACGACCTCTTGCTCGCGTTTCATCTCGACGGGCGGATCGCGGAGTGCATTGATCCGTGGCAATCGGAGGCCCTGCAGGCATTGACCGATGGGCACGGCGGGGCTGCCTCTTACCGATTCGACGGTGTCGACTTCCGCGATCCCCGCACGCATGACAAGACGCGCACGGATCAACTTCATCTGAACGGTTTTGCCACATGTGCTGATGGGTTTCGCCTGACGCTTGGCCAAGTACGAACGAACGGCCGACCTTTCTCCGCGGTGGTGAAATTTACGTCGAACTCCGATTCTTCAATCGAGACGCGACTGTCCGACGCGGTAGTGCCGTCTCACAATCTGCTGCCCTGGGATGTCAATACCTACCTTCATGTCCACTCCGCCGCCTGCGCCGTGTTGGCGGTTGATGTGCACGGCGGCGTGTCGACAGAGATCGGACGGTATGACCGGGGGTTTCTTCGCGGACTGTGTCGATTGGATGCCATGCATTACGCCGTCGGCGCGCAAAATGTCTTACTGGTATTCCAATTTGGCAATCCCAATCCTGTCCGCCGTATTGCAATATCGGCCAATCCGAACGAGTCCATACATACGATCGCCGC
Source organism: Candidatus Hydrogenedentota bacterium (assembly GCA_045863315.1). Taxonomy (GTDB): domain Bacteria; phylum Hydrogenedentota; class Hydrogenedentia; order Hydrogenedentales; family SLHB01; genus JABWCD01. The sequence continues at coordinate 8,654 of BTUX01000145.1, forward strand.
ATTGCCGGACGATTTTCCGTTGACCTTTCCCCCTTTGCGTCGGTAGCATGACCGGCGGGGGAACGGGCGCACGGTGCGGGTGCCGGACGCGGCTGTCCGGTGCCGATTATTTGCAGGTGGAGGAGTCTTTCAACCATGGACATCAAGGGAAAAACGTTTCTGATCAGCGGTGGGGCATCCGGGCTTGGCGAGGCGACGGCCCGTCTGCTGGCGGATTCCGGCGGTAAGGTTGTAATCGCGGACATGAACGAAGAAAACGGACAACGCGTGTCCAAGGAGATCGGGGACGCCGCGAGGTTCGTCGCGGTCGACGTGACCAAAGAAGACCAGGTGCAGGCGGCCGTGGACGCCGCGCTCGACGCGTTCAAAGGTCTCCACGGCGCCATCAGTTGTGCCGGCGTGGGCATGGCCATGCGCACGGTGAGCAAGTCAGGCCCGCACGCGATCGATGTGTTCAAGACCGTCATTGACATCAATCTCATCGGCACGTTCAACGTCATTCGCCTCGCGGCAAATGTGATGGCGAAAAACGAGGCCGACGACGAGGGCGAGCGCGGCGTGCTGATCAACACGGCGTCGGTCGCGGCATTCGATGGTCAGATTGGGCAGGCGGCGTACTCGGCGTCCAAAGGCGGAATCGTCGGCATGACGCTTCCCATCGCCCGGGACTTGTGCAAGCTGGGCATACGCTGCGTCACCATTGCGCCGGGCCTTTTCGATACGCCCCTCATGGCGATGCTCCCGGACGAGGCGAAGAAGTCGCTGGGCGAACAGGTGCCGTTCCCAAGCCGGCTCGGCAAACCCGTCGAATTCGCGATGCTGGCAAAGCACATCATCGTGAACCCGATGCTGAACGGCGAAACGATCCGGCTCGACGGAGCGATCAGGATGGCGCCGAAATAGAGTTTTCCAACAGGCACTTAAGGATTGGCCGGAGGAGAACCGAGAAAAAGGGGAGTTGCGGTTCCGCTATGCGGCGCCATTGCCGGACCGTCGCTCGCTTCGCGACCATCTCGGAATCCATCGGGGCACATTCCGCCTATACCTCTCATATTCCTCCCCGAACATTTGCTTGAGGACAGGTTCCTCGTACAAGACGACGAACATTATCGCCGCCACGCTCATGCAGGCCAGGTACGCCGCCACCCGAATCGATCCGAACCACACCACGTGTCCCAGCGTGAACAGGAAGCCGCCCACATACATCGGGTTTCTCACCCAACGATAAAGCCCGCGGACGACGAGTTTGCGGGGCGGATCAAAGGGAGCGGGAGTACCCCGTCCGTATCGAATGAATCCGACAACGCACCAGAGACCAATCGCAGCGCCCGCGATGTAGAGTATGAACGCCGCATACCGAAAAACACCCAACGAAACGGCGTTCGGGTCGCGCAGAGCGATGGCAAGGGGGAGATATAGCATGAGCAAGGAGATAAACACCGAAGCGTAGATGATAGCGCGCATGGCAACCATCGGAACCGGCACCTCCCCATTTCGGCGGTCGAGCGTTCGAAGGCCTTGGCCTACTTTCCCGTGAACTGCGGCGCTCGCTTTTCCATAAACGACAGAAGCCCTTCCTGAAAATCTTGGGCACCGAAGCCCCGCATCATTTCGTCCATAGCCAGGTCGACCGCGGGACCCAGCGAAGTGAACAGGCCGTGCCAGACCTGACGCTTCATCACGCGCAGCGAACGCGGGGATGACATCGTCGCAAGTTGCGTCGCGAACTCGCGCACGGTTGGAATGAGTTCGTCGTGCGGAACGACCCGGCTGACCAGCCCCATGCGACGCGCCTCGTCGGCCTCGATGATTCGGGCTGTAAACAGCAGGTCCATGGCGTTCTCGATGCCGACGATGCGAGGGAGAAGCCAGGCGATGCCGTACTCCGCGATGAGCCCGAGTCTGGCGAACGCCGTGCCAAACTTCGCCTTGTCGCCGGCAATGCGGAAATCGCAATATAGCGCATGGACCAGTCCGATCCCCATGGCATGACCATTGATCGCCGCGATGATTGGCTTGCCGATTGCCGGAGGAAACGAATACTGCTTCTGGAAGTCATTGGGCATGCCGTCGTTCTGGCCCGGCAATGGCAGGTCGGTTTCCACGTCAGATGAGTCAATCTCGCCGCCCATGACGCTATTGAGGAGCCCCATGTCCGCCCCCGCACAGAATCCGCGCCCTGCGCCCGTGACCACAATGACCCGAACGTCGTCCCGCGCCTCGGCGTCGGCCATGGCGCGCTTATATTCCGACTCCATCTTGAAGGTCCACGCATTCAGTTTGTCGGGACGGTTCAAGGTAATGGTCGCAATCCAGTCGCTGACGTCATAGAGGATTTCATCGTAAGCCATGGTCGAGTGCTCCTCGGCGACTCAGGCGCGAGTTTCGCCTTGTTGTCGGGTCTTCAGTCCAATCCTTGCAGGCCGAGACGGTGCGGGGCGATATTTCCTACCGGTAGGTAGAATTATAATCGGGTTTCTCATCATTCGCAATCGCACAGTTCGGCAGTCTGCCCTTTAACCCGCATTTCTCGCCAGTCGCTCCCGATGACGGGAGCGACTGGCGAGAAATGCTCAGGAGATAGCATAGAAGTCAATCAGGTGAGGATTTTTCACACCACCAGCCCGTTTTCCCTGTCGCTGCATAAAGCTATGTGCCGCAAGAAGTTGTATCCTTCATTGCCCGCGGGTGTGAAAAATCCGGGTTAAGCACCCGCGCTTCCCGGCCTATTACCAGAAGATCGGCGATTGGATACAAGATGCAGGTATATAACTACTGAGGCATTTGCGAAATCCCC
>BTUX01000146.1:0-11317 GCA_045863315.1 Candidatus Hydrogenedentota bacterium
GAATTGCGGCCAGGATGCCAATGATGGCAATGACGACCAACAATTCGATCAGAGTGAATCCACGCTTAGACTTCATACACTTCACACTCCTTCCTCGGTTACATCGGTTGGGAAATGCGTCGGCCCGCGGAGCGCGGACACCCCGGCATTTCGAATTACCCAGGAAACTCCGTTGCGTGTAGCCCGTGGAAATCAGGAAGGAGGGCCCTCGGCCGACTTCCCACCCGCACCCACGCAAACACGCCACTACAGCCAGCATTACCTCACAATCAGATTACCCCACGGAGGAAGAATTGTCCAGCACTTTCCGGTTTGAATTACCGGGTAGGGCAGCGACGGTCGGGCGGGGCCAGGGGTCGCCGGCTGCAAAGGGGTTCAGAGCAGACTTCGATGGACCATGGTGTCAAAAATTCGGCGGAGCGCGAGGTCGGTGGTGGCATCGACGAAGGTCCGGCCCCGTTTAATCATGGGCTCAACGGTTGCCAGTACGCCGTCGAGACGCGCTCGAATCTCGGCCAGCGTGGCTTCGAACGTATACTTGGGACCTCCTAGGGCCTGCCGGTACTCCAAGTTGGAGGCGATGACCCCTCCGGCATTCGCGTAGGCGTCGGGGAGGATTTCGATGCGCCGCGATAGGAGCACTCGCATGCCTTCGTACGTGACTGGCATGTTCGCCGCCTCGACGACGACGCGCGCGCCGACCTTCCTGGCGTTTCTTCCATCTATTACGTGGCCCCCTGCCGCTGGGATGAGATAGTCGCACGGCATCGCGAAAAGCTGCGCATTGTCAATCGGCCGAGATTTAAACCCCTTGACCCCTCCGGCCCCGGCGCAGTGCGCGAACAGCGCCGGAATGTCGATCCCCCCGGGGTCCTGGATCCCACCCGACAAGTCGGTGACGGCGACGACGCGAACTCCGTCCCGATGTAGATACCGCGCCGCGTGGGAGCCGACTTTGCCGAAACCTTGAATTGCGACCGTGCATCGGTCGGGCGCGGTGCCCTTGCGTTCCATATCGCGGCGGATGGCATGGTAGACACCGTAGCCGGTCGCCTCCGCCCGCCCGGGAAGCCAGCCCTCTATGCCGTCGGGTTTGCCGGTGACGGAGGCGGGATCACGCGTTTCATTGTAGATGCGGACCATTTCGGCGCCGCCCGTGCCCATGTCCGGCGCGGGGATATACTCATGGCGGGCGAAAAGCGGCGCGAAGTGCTTGCTGAATTCGGTCATGATGTCGGCTTTGGCGATGCGCGCAAACTCGGGGTAGGGTCCTCGAAAGCGGCGTGCTCTGAGCATGTGGGCATACAGAGCGCGCAGATCGACGCTGATTCCTGACTTCCCGCCGCCGAGTTCGATATCGACCAAGGCCGTTTTCAAGGTCATCAGCCGGGCAAGTTCGGTCGTCTCCCACAAGTCCACGTCGCGGTCAAGCCGAATGCCGCCCTTGTAGGGTCCACGGGCCCGGTTATGGAGCACAATACCGGACATGATATTGACAACGGTGCCGAGGACTGGGACGGGCAATCGTTGTATGAGGACGGCGGACGGCTTGATGATTTCATCAATTGCGTCGCTGCCGATCTTCAAACGCTTGGCGCTTTCTCGGAGCAGCAAGGCCGAGCGGGTTCGAGGTTCCTTGCTACGGACGTAGTCCTCCAATTTGTTGCCGATTCTCACCTCGACAAGGCCTTACGCGTTCGTCGGGCCGACGGCTTGGCGGCGCACCGGGAGGTTAGACGGGGATGAGACTGTCCGAACATGAGCAAGCATCAGGTTACCGCCGCGTCACGGACTCGCGGGGGGGTTCCCCCCCGAGGGGGCGGCCGTAACGGCCGTACCCTGCTCGGTACCAGGCGAGGACGAGGGTGGAGGTCCCTGCGCCGCGGCTGCCACGGCCTTCGTGGTGAGGTGAATGGTGTTGTCCTTTACCAGAATCGCCAAGTCCGAGAAAGCCTTGGCGAGTTGCTCCTCCAAGAACTTATTCAACGTCATTCCCGCCTGAGTTGAAAGACTGCAGACACGATTCTCGGGCGGAAGGTCGAGGATGGGCGGATCGACGACAAGACAGTTCTTCACCCGCGGGTTGATCGCGGAGACCGCTTCGAGGAAATCCGTTTGCGTCAAGTTGATTGGCGGATCCGAAATGTCCGTGTTCAAGAGCGCCTGTAGCTCCGGTGACAAGCGCTGCGCCGAAATCAGGGTGGACTGGGCCGCTTTCGCCTTCGCCGCGGCCCGTTCTCTCTTCAACAGGTTCGGGTCGATGTGGTCGTATTGAACGGGTAACCGCACAAGGCGACGCGGTATGCTGATGGTGACGCCTTCCACGATCTCGAGGATAAATTCGCCCGGCGTTTCCTTGATGATTTGGAACCCTCGGTATTCGGTGCCGTCGTTGAGGATTATCACATCACCGGATGAATCCTCGGATGAAGTGATGGAGGACGCAGGTTGCGTCGCAGGCGTGGCGTCCGAGGCGGCGGTCTCAGCGCCGTCGGCGGGAGCCGAAGCACCGACCGGCGGCTCCTGCGCGGTCGCCAGCACCACAACGCCAATCCACGCAGCAAGCAAGACTAGCCCGCATTTCTCACCAGTCGCTCCCGTTGACGGGGGGCGACTGGTGAGAAATGCTCTGGAGAAAGCATGGGAGTGATTGGGGTGAGGATTTTTCACACCCACCATCTGTTCTGCCGTGCCGCGCGGCGAAGATGCATAACGGTGCGCACTGTACAATGTTGTATCCTCCAACCCGCGTGGGTGTAAAAATCCGGACTAGAAGGTGAAACATGGTCTCCGGATTCTCCCCTGCTCCCGGCTTTCAGTTAAGCTGATAACGAGAGTGCGCCGTCTTCCCCTTCTCCCGAGCTCCGGTCTCGCGCATTATCGAATCGTCCGCACCGGACTGAACTCATTCGCGTATTCTATGAACCCGGACCAATCAAGTCAAGGAATTCCCGTTGGTTGGAAGGGATTGGTCGGAGGCCTCGTGATATACTGTGGCGAGTATTGGGGGCGACAATCATGGCACGAATCCTCTTGGCGGGCAGCGACAGCGCCTCCGTGGACGCGTTGGCGGCGGAAGTCGAGGGTGAAGGCCATGAAGCGCGAATTGCCCTGACCGGCCAAGAGGCGTATGAACTCGCGCTGGAGCTCTCGCCGGATCTTGTCATTTTGGAGACGGCGTTATCCGTATTCAACGGGTTCGAGACCTGCCAGATGATCAGGAGCGACCCTGCCATTCCATCGACTCTGCCTGTCGTGCTGCTGTCGAGCGTGGAACCCGACCGCCGCCAGATGGACAAGGTAGGGGCAACGGAATCGTTGTCGAAGACGCACAGGGCCGGCGATCTCCGAGAACTTCTTTCCAGGCTGTTACCGGCGGACGCGTACTGAATCAACCGCCAAGCGCGATACGGATCAAGCACGCGGGATCGGGACTTCGCGGTTCTTCACCGACGACTTGTATATGGCGTCTATAATCTGCTGGATCCGGAGCGATTCCCGGGGCTGAACGCGCACGGGGCGATTGCGCTCCACGCAGTCCGTGAAGTGACGGATTTCCATTCGATGGCCCTCCTGCCTCGGCAGCCAATCGTATCGCGTCGTCGTCAGTGCGTTCTTCTCGTAGCTGTACACGCCGAGGGGACTCGTCGATATACCTGCCTTGTCGCCGAGGATTGTAATCCCGCTGCGCTCTTCCGCGATGTTCGCCGCCCAGGACACCTCCAACGTCAAGGTAATATCCCTCTCGAAACGGATGTAGGCAGAGGCGTAATCCTCCACATCAAATTCGGCGCGCGGATAAGGCGCACCCCAGTCGGCGTTACAGAGGTCCTCCCGGTCCCCAAACTTGCGATAGACCTTTCCCGACGCCGAGATGGGCGTGGGAAGTCCCATCAGCCAGACTGCAAGATCGAGCATGTGAACTCCGATATCGATTAGAGGCCCTCCCAAGGAGTCTTTCTTCTTATGGAAAACGCCCCAACCGGGTATGCCGCGCCGACGCAGATACACCGCATTCGCAGAGTAAATGACCCCGAGCCGACCGCTATCCACAATCTCTTTAAGCTTCTCATGCTCGGCTTCAAAGCGCATGTGCTGGGCGACCATGAGTTTGCGCTTGGCGCGATCCGCCGCGGCGATCATGGACCGGCATTCGGCGGCATTCATGGCCATGGGTTTCTCGACCAGCACGTGCGCGCCGGATTCGAGCGCGGCGATGGACATGGGCGCGTGCCAACGGTTAGGGGTACAAACGTCAATAATGTCGAAACTGGCGTCACGCAGCATGGCCTTGTAATCGGTATGAACGATGCGCGCGCCGTATTTCGCGGCCAATTGCTCCGCGCGGTCGGGGCGAATATCGCACAGGCCGATCAGTTCGATTCGGCCTTCGGCTTCGAGTTCATGCCAATTGGGCAGGTGGCATTCGTCAGCAATTGCGCCAGCCCCAATCACGCCGACGCGCAACTTCATCTTGGGCATCGTTGAGTCAACTCCTGGTCCGGACGTAACGCCGCGCCGGCGGCACGGCTGCACCGAAGGAAGGCACGACTATACTGCGAACCCATGGGTGGACGGAAATTGCCGACAGGACTGCGCCGAACCGGCTGAGTCACGTTTCACTTGCAAACGGGAACAGGCTGGGGTAGATTAGGAGAATACCTGATTATTTGTTCAGATAGCCATGCTAGACCCAACCGGACCCATACGGGGCCGTGGCGCCGCACGCAACACGGCAAACCGTTTCGACCAGATCGCCTACGTCCGCGACGAGGAGTATGACGAGGCGCAGGAGCCGCGTCCCGAGACTCTGTTCCTACCGGACCGCTCCAAGTCGGTAATCGCAACCAATGACAGCCCGGACATACCGTTCGAGGCGAGCCTGAATCCATACCGAGGGTGCGAACATGGGTGCGTATACTGCTACGCCCGGCCCACGCATGAATACCTGGGGTACTCGGCGGGCATCGACTTTGAGACGAAGATTCTGGTAAAGCATGAAGCTCCGGAACTGCTTCGCCGCGAATTGATGTCCCGAAAGTGGACGCCAAAGACCATCGCGATCAGCGGCGTGACGGACCCCTATCAGCCGATCGAACGCAAACTTGAACTCACGCGGCGTTGTCTGGAAGTGCTGGCGGAGTTTCGCAATCCTGTGGGCATTGTGACGAAGAACCGACTCGTGACCCGTGATATCGATCTCCTCGGAGAATTGGCGAGATTTAATGCGGCTTCGGTGGCGATCAGCGTTACGACGCTGGACGTCGGGCTTAACCGGATTATGGAACCGCGCACGTCGCTGCCGCGACACCGGCTCGACGCCGTCCGCATGCTGGCCGATGCGGGTATTCCCGTCGGGGTGCTGATGGCGCCGATGGTCCCCGGTCTTAATGACGAGGAAATTCCCAGCGTTCTGAAGGCTGCAGCCGACGCGGGCGCGCGGTTTGCCGGCTACGTAATGCTGCGGCTCCCGTACGCGGTGGCCCCGCTGTTCGAGACGTGGATAAAACAGCACATGCCGCAACGACGAGACAAGATTTTGAATCGGTTGCGCTCGATGCGAGGCGGCGATTTGTACAAAAGCAAATTTGGCGAGCGGATGCGCGGCGAAGGATTCCACGCTGACCAGATCGCGAACATTTTTGCGATTGCATCACGGAAGTACGGCTTGGACAAACCGGTGTTCGAGCTATCGGCCAACGCGTTCCGGCGGCCGGAACCGGGTCAATTGCCGCTGTTTGAATGAGGAACTCAAGCCCAGCACCGGCGCCGATGGGATGGCGGAGTTCCAACCAGTCTCTCGGAGCATCGGATGCGGGCGAGATGCATCACAGTCTCGATTACCGTCCCCGCGGGCCTTGCCGTTTCCGAACGACGCGAAAATCCTGTTACGATTCGCGGCGAGACAATGAATAACGGGTTCGGAGCACATTGATCATGGAGTACCGCTATTTCGGAAAGACCGGCGTCCGTGTGTCGGAGATCTGCCTTGGCACCATGACCTTCGGGAAAGAGGCGGATGAAGCCACTTCACGGGCGATGATGGATCGGGCGCTTGACGCGGGGGTCAACTTCTTCGACACCGCCGACATTTACAACAAGGGGCTGACGGAAAAGATCATTGGACGATGGATCAAACCGCATCGGGACAAGATAGTACTGGCGACCAAAGTCCACTTTCCGGTGGGTCCGGGGCCGAACGATTCTGGGAGTTCGCGCCGTCATATTGTAATGGAAGTCGAGAACTGCCTGCGGCGACTCAAATGCGATTGGATTGATGTCCTCTATCTCCACCATTGGGATGACCACACCGCACTCGAGGAATCGCTCTCGGCGATAACGACCCTAGTCGAGCAGGGCAAGGTGTACTACGCCGGTGTGTCGAACTTCTCCGCATGGCAGACGATGAAAGCGGTGGCCGTCGCGCAAGCAAGGGGATTTGCACCGATCGTATGTGTCCAACCGATGTACAACCTCGTAAAGCGGCAGGCCGAAGTCGAGATTCTGCCGCTTGCGCAAGAAGAGGGGCTGGCGGTTTGTGCCTATAGTCCGGTCGCGGCCGGACTGTTGACGGGAAAGTACCTGCGCGGTGAAACCGGCCGGATCACGGAGCACCCGATGTACACGGAGCGATACAAGAACTCGCAGTACACCGAGACGGCCGCTCAATTCGTGGAGTACGCGCGGCAGCGGAACGTCTCCCCTTCGGCGTTGGCGACGGCGTGGGTGATTGGCCATCCGGCCATCACGTCGGCAATTGTCGGGGCGCGCAACCTGAATCAGTTAAATGAGGCACTTCAGGCGGCGGACCTTACACTTTCCCCGGAACAGCGCGCGGAGATCACGTCGCTTTCGATTGATCCACCGCTCGCGACGGACCGGGAACCGACTTCCATAGCCATGTCGATATTGGTCAAAAAGTAGTTGCGGAACCCAACAGGTGGTATGCCGGCAGTCAAGATCCTGTTGCGGCTCAGGATCCGTCGAGCGCCGCAGGTTGCTGGATCCCTTTCAGTTCCTGCCTTTTTTCGCCGCGCCCCATTGGATGATTTCTCGGGCTTTCTTGCTGAGGGTAGCCAGGGTTTCGAGCTTCGGACTGATTCGCTCAATCGTGCCGGCCTGCATCCGTTTCAGCGATTCCTCTTCGTTGTGAATCATTTGAATCTGGTTCTGGATCGCCGCGACGGCCTTGTCGAGGTCGCTATTGAGCTTCATGCTGAACGCCGTGCTGCGGCGCTCGACGGCCTCTTTGAACTGCCCCAGCGCGTCCTTGTGAAGCAGTTGATCGACTTTCTCCGCGATGGCCTTGTTCAGGCGCTGTTTGCGGACAGAGTCACTGCCGGCGGCTCGCGCCATCAGCCCGAGCAGCCCGCCCGCGACGACCCCGACCACGGCCCCCGCGATCGCGCCGAATTGTGGACCCGGCGGAAGGGCGGTCCCGAGGCGTTCGGCCAATTGGAGCGACTGGAGTAGTTGGTCGTTCACAAAAGCGAAACCGGCGCTTCCCAAGGCGGCGGCGCCCAGGACGGCCCCCGTCAGAGCAAATCCCAGATAAGACTTCCCCATCTCCGCGCTCAGGGCCACGACCCCCGTCCGGGATACGGATATGGAGCCGCGCTTCTCCCAACCGTCGGTTGCGCCCAGCAGTTGCTGCGCCTCGCCACGGCATTGTTGTTCCACCGAATCGACCTCGGAGTTGATGGCGGCCTGCGCGTCGTCGACAAACTTCGCGAGCAATCGCTCCAATTCGTCGGCGAGCGGCTTATAGTGTTGCCTTTTTGAATTCTTGAGGTTGTCGCCCGTGTCCAGCCACGTTCGAACCGGCTTGAGAATTTTCTCATCGATAGCCTGTCGGCTGAAGAGGTTCTCGATCATCGTCTGATACCCGCTCTGCCTCGAATGGCTGTCGGCCTTTACTTTTTGAACCTGAGATCGAAACGCCGTTAGTTGCTGCTCAAGCCGTTCTCTGTTTTTCGCGAGGTCTTCGAGCTTCGGAATGTTCCGGGCCTGTTCGAGCTTCAGTTCGAGCGGCCGTGTGTATTTCCACGCCGTTTGATCCACCCACATGCACACCGAGTCGACGACCGCGCCCTCGACGTTTTCCGTATACAGGTACTCGAGCAGCCGTTCTCGGAGCGCCTTCAAGCCGCTGCGCGCAAGGAGATACTGGGCGGTGGCCTTGGCGGGATCGGGGCTGGCGCGCAACTCCGTCTGGATGGAATACGGAATTCGGATTTTTTGATTCGCCTCGACGTCGGCCAGCGAGAGGCGGCCGCTTTCGAGTTGTTCCCCGGTCAGCGCGTACAGACTCGACACGAAGAAGATTTCGGGCGATTTCACCACGCCTTGAAGGCTGCGCACCAAGTCCTTTCCAGGGCCTCGATGACCGGTCGGGTCGATTTCCTGATCGGTGAGGTAGTCGGCTTTGTTGATGACGAAGAACACCTTGCGGTTGCTCGGCTGAATGACGTTCGCGATGAAGTCGCGACTCTGTTCGTTGCCGGCGTTCTGACTGTCGAGCATGCAGATTACGAGATGACTGCTGGGCACCACTTCGCGCGCGATACGGTTGTTCGTGTGAATGATGCTGTGCACACCAGGCGAATCAATCAGCGCGATGTCGTCGGCAAGGCGGCCGTTGGGGAGGTACACGAAGAGTTCTTCGAATTTGTCGCGCAGGGTCGCCAGCGCGGGGAAGTCCTCATCCGCCCCCATCGTGATGAGGGTCTTGAGGGTCCCGTTCACTGATCGCGGGTTGTGCTCGGGATAGGCGATGACGAGTTGCCGTTGGGACGTGTCCTGCGATACATCGGCCAGGATGTTCAACGTGGCGTGGACATCGCGCAGGGCTTGTAACTCGCTGTCCGTGACCGGCGCCTGCATGGCCAACACCGTCTTCATCGAGTCGCCGTACAGTACGTGCGTCAGTTTGGTTGTGCATTCCTCGAGGATGGTCGGAAGGTACTCGTCGCCGAGGTATGCGTTAATCAGCGTGGATTTGCCGACGTTGAATGCGCCGAGTATCAGGGTCCGGTATTTTCCCTCGATCAGGCTGCGGCGCTTATGCTCGATCGATGCCCTGTCCTGCTCGATGATCCCTTCAAAATCGCCATCGCTGACAAATCCGTGAAGGGTGTCGAGCGCGTTGAATGCCCACGTACGATTGGCCCTGTGCTGTTCGATACTCATGGCTTGTCCCCTACTTCCGGCTATTCCGCCATTGGATGGGAAGATCGTGCTGATTGGAGGGGGATTTTGCAAGTGGGAAATTACGAGGAAACCCTCGGATCGACGCACAGGCAATCGAAAGCCGCTCTCTACCGGCGCAACAAAACCGCGACAGTGCGGCCCCTTAGTTCCTGTCCCGACCTCCGCCGAAACCGCCTTGCGCCTGGACCTGGTTCATTCCCCTCTGCCGTGTCGCACCGCCCGAGACCGAAATGCCGATGCCGGCGGGCGGCTCGCCCACGAGGCGATCATCGATATTCGAGAAGAGTTGCGAGATGTTGGTGAATTGGGTGCCGCCGGCGCGACCGCCCACGCCGCCGCCGATTCCACCGCCGCCGAGGCCGCCGCCAAGCCCGCCCCCGGCAATGCCGCCACCCAATCCCCCTCCACCCAATCCGCCGCCAATCCCACCGCCTCCGGCGAATCCGCCGCCGAATCCACCGCCCGCGACCGGTCCCCCTGCATTGGTAACGAGGATTTTCGGCAGGGTATCAGACAGGGCGTTCAGGTCGAAGGCAGTCGTTGAGGTCTCGCCCGAGGGTTCGGTCCGCAGCCGATCCGGACTCGAGATCCAGAGGTAAGTTCCTTCATTGCGGAACCCTAGGTTCAGCTGGCGCAACATGACGTTCAGCGCGTCCCGCAGCGGCACTTCCTTAAGATTGATTTGGCCGACGTATCCATCCGTGACGTATTCGCTATCGTCCCGCAGGAGTTGGATTCGAACCGGCTGCGGACTTGCTTGTACAGGGGAGTTCCTCAGTTGATCGACTTTTGACTGCGCCGCAGCGACCGATGCCTCGGCCTGCCGAACCAGCGCGGCATTTGCGTATACGTTACGCTCGAGCCATTGTTCGTGGAGCGCGTCTCGGTGAGGACCTTTTTCGATTCGAACCGACTCAGAGTCGACTTCCGTCTTTTTCACACTGATTGTGTTTCCATCGGCGGGAAATTGGACGTAGTACCGGGTGGCGCTCTCGCGCACCACGACTTTCTCGTGCTTAACGCCGTTGATGGTGATGGAATCGGCATAAGCGCCCGACACGAGGACCAGGAGCAGGAGGGACATCAGAATGGAAAACACCTTTGTCCGTAACATGGCGAACACCCTCCAACCGGACGCACACAACATCCACACCGCGTCACTTGTTCAGCTCGAGAAGGCCGCGCACTCCTTCGCATGAATTCTACTATTCCGCAGTGAGTTCCGCCACGCGCTTCGGCCCGCACTAACCATCTGTTCGACTTATTTCAACGAATCCAACTAAAAAACGGGATCCTCCAGTTCGAGTCCGTCGAGCGGTTTTCCGTTCAATTGGGCCCACTCGTAGTCGAGCACCGCATACAACAGCGAATCTCGCCACGTCTCTTTGACCCATTGATGTTCACGAAGATGACCTTCCCGCTGGAAGCCGCATTTCTCCAGGACCCGCGCGCTCGCCACGTCTTCGGGATCAACGGCGGAGAAAATTCGGTGGAGCTTGAGGTCCTCAAACCCCATCGCAAGCAGGGCGTTGATGGACTCAGCGCCATATCCCTTGCCCCAATCTTCCCGCCGGATGATGACATGCAGTTCAGCACAGCGGTGACGGTGCAACATATACAGCAACCGGCAGTTACCGATGACTTTTCCGGTTTCCTTGTTCTCGATGGCAAACTCGAAATGAGTGCGAGGGATTTCCCCTTGATGCCGAATGGCACGGCGGACGAATGCCCTCGTCTGTTCTTCGGTATTGGGCCCCCAGTTCAAGTAGTAGGTGAGGCGGGGATCCTTCGAATACTCGTGGATATCTTCCCAATCCTGCTCTCTGAAATCGCGCAGGATGAGGCGCTCGGTTGAACGAGAGATCACGGCCATCCCCTTTCCCGTCTACCTCAGCCACCCTCAGCAATGCCATTATACCGATAAGGCCCGTTTTTGACGACAAAAAAAGTATGGCTGACGGGCTAGCCCGCATTTCTCACCAGTCGCTCCCGATGACGGGAGCGACTGGTGAGAAATGCTCAGGAGATAGCATAAAAGTCAATCGGGTGAGGATTTTTCACACCAACTGCCCGTTTTCCCTGTCGCTGCATAAAGGTATGTGCCGCA
>BTUX01000147.1:0-11304 GCA_045863315.1 Candidatus Hydrogenedentota bacterium
AGGACAGAAAACGCGCCGCAGCCGGTCCAAGCCCGAAAACGCGCCCGAAGAAATACGCGGTGATTCCGGCGAACCCAAGTTTCAGTAGCAGATACGCCGTTGCGGCGCTATAGAAATCCAACATGTGAAACAGCAGACGCGGCGGATAGAAGATGGCGCTCTGGTAGTTGGCGAGCAACGGCGTACCCGTGAGCTGGTAGGGATTCCACAGCGGCCATTCGCCGCCGCGCAGCGCACGTTCAGCCGCGTGGTTCCACACCACCATCGTCATCAACGCCTCGCGCGCCACCACGTTCTCTACGGGTCGGTAGTCCTTCGGCGTATAGCCAGACCATGGCCTCGCCGCGTAGAGCGCATCACCGGGCAACGCAATCTCGCCATGCAGGAATACGCGCGGCATCAGCACAACGAGCGGCAACACAAGCAGAGCGGCGTGAAGGACGAACTCCCGGATCGAGAGCGGGAAGGGGGGACTCGATGGATCGGACAAAGCCATAATCTGGAATGGCTTATACATCGGAGTTCGCGCGCGTTTCAATCGTTATGCGCGAATCCGAGGCGAGCCCGTACTTGATCGTTCGAGCGTTGTGTCGACGCTCCGGTTCGTTCGCCTCCTGCTACAAAAGGCTGCCGTCGGGCAGAATGCAGATATCCTTGCCCGAGGGTAGGCGAAGTCCCTTGGACTTTTCGATAAATTCGTCTTTCGAAAACGCGAACTCGGGGCTGATTTCGATGCGAATCGCGGGGTCGCCGGCGCCGTTTCTCGGCACGGGATGCCCGCTCGCCTCGATCCACTCGGCCCAGTACCGCGCCATGGAACGCCACGCCTCCTCCACGCTGTTATCGCCGCTGAACTGCTTGATCGGCGTGTATTCCCCCGCACGCTCGATCTCGAGCGCGATCGGCGCATGCCTGGTGAATCGGAGCGCGTCAAAAACAAAGGTCTCGAATTTGTACCCGTTTGGGACCTCCGGCCTGACCAGCGTGCCGGATTCATCGACGAACGGTATCTTCTTGTGCGCGCGGTGCCACGGGAATGCATCGAAATCGGCGTATACCCGCTCGATAAAATCGACGGACAGCATGTGGATGGCGGGGTTGCCCGCGTAATAACGCGGCATGCCGCCGGCGTCGGTTTCAAGAAGCTGCGGATAGATGTCCAGCTCGCTGTACTCGATGGTCCGGTATTCGCCGTCGCACAAACAGTGCACTCCGACGGCCTCGCGCGGCTCGGTCTTCCGGTGAATCTTGGACGACATCTCCCCCTGACGAAGCACATGGTATCCGATGAAAAAAGGGTCAGCCACTTTGAGCGCCCAATTGTCGACCTGAAAGTAACTCAACGTGTCCACGCCGCGGTTGCGCGCGTCCTGCGCGATTCCATTCTCCACTATCGCCGGGATTACGCCGCCATGACCGTTTGGGTTCATCGAAAGCGATCCCGGCGTCTCGAGCATGAACTTGCCCCGATCGTCCATGCACGGCACCATCCGCTGGCGGAAAAACGTGATGTCGCGCTCCTCGAGCCCGAAGTGGCCGTGCTCGCGGAAAAATGCGCGCGTCTCGGCCTCGTTGGTTTCGCTCACCATGATGTACCAGGGCAGCACGCAACCGTACCGTCTCTGCGCGTTGCGCACTTTCTCCGCGTGAAACGAGAAGAGAGAGCGCCTCGAAATCGGGCCGATAGGATACGACCCCTTGGGCCCGTCAAATCCAAGCCGCGTACCCTGCCCCCCCGCGACCAGCAGCAGTCCGACCCGGCCCGCCCGCAGGGCGTCCTCCCCCGCCTCCCAAGCTTCCCTTGCATCCGCGCGCGCCATATCTGCCTTGGGAATCGTCGGGACCGGTGAGATTTCCCCGAAACGTTCAGGAGGCGGCTCATTGAGTACCCACTGTTCCGCAAGCCGCCGCATCAGGGCGAGGTCGACGGTTTCGATTTGCTCGAGCAAACGGCCGCGTTCTTCCGCGGTCAGAGTCGCCCAGAACCGCAAAACGTGTTCTTGACCGTATTCCTCGAGCCGGCTCCGGACGCCTTGCTCGGTTGCGCTGCCGCTCACTTGAATTTTACCGAGCCCACGATGCCCATTTTTTTGCGCTGTTCCTTGTTCGGCAGCAAGCCCGGTTTCGCCCCGTCCGGCAACTCGAATTTCGACCCGCAGGTGTCGCAGATGCCGTAATCGAAACCCGGATGCTCGAGGAACTCGCCACACTGAGGGCACGACGGTTGAAACCGCTGGTACAACTCTCCGGCCTTCTCGAACGCGAACCCGCACGCCGTGCACTGCCGTACCATCGAACTTCGCTTCCAACACTTGGAAAACTGCTGATCGCTGTTACACACACTGCAAAATGCCGTGCGCGCGACCAGCGGTACAACCGTCGCTTTCGCGTCGGGCTTGTTGCGTCTCCAGAATAAACCCACTGTTTACCCCTTGGATCTCGTCGTCTCGCCAGGCCCTACGCCGGGTCGGCGGGCCGGATCGACAGCATGGCCCGCATCGTGTGGGTCACGCTCCGGTCACCCGACGTAACCTGAAACGTGATGAGTTCGGAGCGCAGACCCAGCCTCGCGTTCGGCGAGACACTCAGCACCAATTCCGCGCTGTTTTCCTCCGGACCCGGCTGCACCGCCACTTCAAGATCGGGACTGGAAACCTGGACATCCGACAGCTCGATCGGCCCGCGTCCTTTCACGACGGCCGACCCCACGCCCCGCGCGCCCGGCACTACTGACTTCCGGACCGCGATATTTGGGGGCAGCACATCGTAGAAGGAAGCTATACTCGCAAACAGCTCGAACTCAGCCCGTTCGATCCGCTTGACATTCGAAAAGATCGTGAAGTAATCCCGGAAGTCTCCCGGCGGTATCAACGGAGATAGTTTCGCCGTCACCTTCCATTCCGGCCGGCCGGGAGTCTGCCACTCGGACGCAGGCACGGGCTCCCAGTGAAGCGTGTACACGGGTTCGTTGGTTCCCAAACGCCGGGCCACTTCCGCGGCCTGCCTGCCCGGAACTACATCGCTAATCACGACGGGTTCGTCTCCCGCCTGCCGAATGGTCATCGTCAGTTCCGCGGCTGTCCCCTTGTCCACCGTCCCGAAGTTCAGCGTCGGCGGATCCAATAGGTACTCGGGATCCACCTGCGCCACCACATCGATCTCGAGCGTCGTATTATTGGGATCGTTGGAAATGATGGCCAAGGACTTGCGCGAATAAAACCCGGGGATCTTGTCCGGGTATACGGTCACGATCAGGTCGCTCTGGCCCGCCGGCGGAATGATGGCTTTCTTGCCCGCCAGCAACCCTCCCCCTTCGAGGCCTTTCACGGTCCCTTGAGTGCATCCACATGTCGTGCTGACGTCGAGAATCTCCAAGGGCGCTTTACCCCGATTGTAAATCGGGACTCGCTTCACCGTCTCGCCTTTGTTGGGAATCGTTCCCAAATCGAGTTCGGCAATCGGCAGTTCTATCACCGGCACCAGCGACTGGTCCGTATCCGTACCTCGGTAGAGACCGGCGGTCTCCGTCGATCCCAAGCCTCGTGCGCGCTGCTCCCTGACGCCCTCGAGAAATCGGTCGGTGTCGGCGGTTGTGACGCGCGGGCGCCCCGCCGCGCCCCGCATCAGCGCGAGAACCACCACCGCCCCGATCGCCGCAAGCACCAGAGCAACTACGTGGCTGGACTTGATTTTCATCGACTACTCTGCCCTAAACTTCACCTGATACCGAGATTCTGCAGCCTCTAATTGCCGAGAGAGATTGTCATAAATTTCCCCCGTGATTTCAAGACGCAACTCCATCGCCATCAATACCGCCCCTACGACCGGCTCGAAGGCCGGCATCACCGTCACCGCTCGTGGGCACTCCCGAACAATGACCGCTCGCATCGCGTCAATCAGGGCGGGGCTGCTCCCCTTGAACACACTTCCCGCCATGACCACCTCGAATGCGCTCGCGGTCATGCCCAGTTTGCGCGCCACGCCGTTCACCATCGCGCCCAGATAGCGGCCCCCTTTTACCAGGATTTCGCGCGCCGCCTCGTCCCCGTCCGATGCCGCGTCGAACACGATCTTCGCCATCGGCTGAAGGTCTTGGTATGTCAACTGCCTGCGGTAGAGCTTAATAAAGAGTTCGTCTATGTCCTGGCATCCGGCCCGGTCGACGAATTTCGATGTCATCTCGGTGGGCCCGAATATGCCATCCCGCGCCTGCCATACCCGCCTCAATCCGTCCCGTCCGATTTGGGACCCCGTACACTCATCGCCGAACTCCTCGCCAAGCCCACCCACGCGCGCGTGTTCTCCCGCCGCGTTCTTGCCGGCACACACGCAACCCGTGCCGCAGGCAATGACGACGCCGAACGAATCTCGGGTCCCGCCCCGCAACCCCGCCATCGAGTCGTTCTGAAAATCGCGAGGAATGTCTCCAAACAACGGCGTATAAATTTCGCGCTCGAGCATCACGTAATCCTCTGGAATGTCGGCGCCCGCAATACCCATCCCAACGGCGCTTATGTCTGCCAACGTAAGACCGGCGTCCGCAAGCGCGGCCTGTACGGCCTTCTCGTTCTCGGCGCGCGCGTGTTCCACGCCGTACACCTCATAATTTCCTGTGCCGGCCCGGCCAAAACCCAGGACGTTCCCCAACTCATCGACGACAAGGCAGTACGTTTTCGTGCCGCCGGCATCCAACCCTAGGAAATGGCGCATATTCTCCTCTCGCACATTGAGCAAAATACGATCGCACGGCCCCATGCCGCTCTGATCATATCCCTATCACTTCGAGCCGATACGCCCTTGCGGACTCCCCCTATTCGTCAGGCGTTTCTGGAACCGCCGTTCGAACGCCCACGACAAAACACGATGCAACTGTTTGCATTCAACTACGGCACGATCCGCGAACGTCTTCACTTGTGTAGGCCGCGCCCGCGCAGGAGAGGCACCAGAAGATCCAGGCGATCGCTCTGGATGTAGTCGGCGCCGGCCTCGACCGCCCTTGTCATGCTTGCCGCGTTGTCCTCCGGGCCCATCGTGTTGACGAATGCCTTCTTGCCCTTCAGATGGATGGCGCGAACCAACCCTTCGGTAAAGTACCGCCAGTCGATATTGACAATCGGCGGGTCGAATTCTTCGAGGACCTTCTCCAAGCCGGGGCTCCCTTGCGGAGCAGTCGGCCGAATCTGGAATCCGGCGTCGATAGCGAGGACTTGCTTGAGCAGGTTCCAATCCCCACAGTAAAGGGTAACTTTGCCCAGCACGCCCGCCTCCCGGACGGCATCCACGACCTTGCGCGGGTTTCCCGCCTTGAGATCGATATCGGGCAGGGCCCGTCCGTCAATGGCGCGCAGCGCTTCGGCAAGAGTCGGCACCCGCTCGCCCTTGAACGCGATATCGAATTCCGCGCCCGCGTCGAGCGACTTGATTTGTTCCAACGTCAACTCGGCTACATTGCCGCGGCCCTCGGTCGTGCGCGCCACGGACACGTCGTGCATGATGACGAGGTGGCCGTCCTTGGTTTCGCGCACGTCCATCTCGATCAAGTCGGCGCCGAGTTCGATGGCCTTGTTGAAACCGGCAAGCGTGTTCTCCGGCGCGAATTTGACCGTGCCGCGGTGTCCCACCACTACGACACCGGGCCATGTATACGACGGGGTCCCGTCAACTAAGACGGTCAACACGCGGGACGCACGCGCATCGACGTACGCCGCGACGACTGATTCCCCGGCCTTGCATCGAATGTCATACGTGGGCGCCCCGTTCACGTCCCCCAGCGTTGCGCGTACATCGGTCACTTTGCCGATTTGGAACTCAAGAAGCGTCACGGCTTCGTCCGCCGTAACCGGCTCCAAAGCCCACGCGGGCACGAAAGCGAACAAAACGAATACGGACAAAAGGCGAACCGATACGGACATCGCAGTGCTCCAGTTCATTGCGCAGCGCGATTCTGCCAGCCTGCCCGTGGATTCGCAAGGGCCGCACCCTGCGGACCGGGAGTTCGCTGGGACGCCAACGCAAAACTTGCGTACGCACGCCGAAATCCGCACCATATGGGCCGCTGGCAAGAGGTACGCCGGTCGTCGCGCCGTCTCATCTGCCTTGAATCCACCTACCCAAGCAAGAAGGGTCGTTCATCATGTCGAGGTATGTCGTTTGTTGGTCCACCGTACTTGCAGCGTGCCTGGCTTGCGCACAGGAAGACCCCCAATCAGCCGCAGTGCCCAAGAATATCATCGTCATGATCGCGGACGGGTGGGGATACAACCACATTCTCGCGACGAATTACTATGAAACGGGTGAAGCCGGCACGGCCATTTACGAACGAGAGTTTGCGCATTATCCCATGAGCACCTACTCCGCCGGCGTGCAGGGCTATAACGCTCAACGTGCATGGACCGACTTCAAGTACGTCGCTTCCGCGGCAACGGATTCCGCCGCCGCCGCCACCGCCATGTCCACCGGCGTGAAGACGCGTAACGGCGCCATTGGCGTGGACGCGGAAGGCAAGCCGTTGGAGCACGCAATCGACGTCGCCGAACGGTTCGGCAAAGCTACGGGGGTCGTCACGTCCGTCCAACTCAGTCACGCGACGCCCGCGGCCTTTGTCGCGCACGATCGCAGTCGGGGCAAGTATGAAGAACTGGCCAAGGAGATGCTTTTGCAGAGCGCGGTCGACGTAATCATGGGCGCAGGCCATCCCTGGTACGGCAATGAAGGCGAATTCGTATTGACGAAGGATGCCTCGGGCAAGGAGAGCACGCCGAACTCGTACCGGTTTGTCGGCGATGAGACGACGTGGCGATCCGTCGTCGAAGGGAAAGCCGGCGCGGATGCCGACGGCGACGGGGTGGCGGATCCGTGGACGCTCGTGCAAACCAAGGACGAATTCGAGAAATTGCGCTCCGGTGATGCGCCGAAGCGCGTTTTGGGCGTCCTGACGGTGCACGAAACCCTGCAACAATCGCGAAAAGGCGTCGACGACAATCAGAAAGACGACCTTCCCTTTCAAACGCCGCTCCTGACGACGGTGCCGACGTTGGCGCAAATGACGCTCGGCGCGCTGAATGTGCTGGACAACGATCCCGACGGTTTCTTCCTGATGATCGAAGGCGGGGCCGTGGACTGGGCGTCGCACGCGAACGAGGGCGGGCGCATGATCGAGGAAATGATGGATTACAACCGCGCGGTTGAAGCCGTCGTCGACTGGGTCAAAACGAACAGTTCGTGGGAAGAAACCCTGGTCATCGTCACCGGCGATCACGAGTGCGGCTACTTGCTCGGCCCGGGCTCGAATCCCGAACACAAGGAAATCGTGAACAACGGCAAAGGCGTTATGCCCGGCCTCGAATGGCAGAAGACCAGCCACACGAACAGCCTTATTCCCTGCTACATAAAAGGCGCGGGGGCGGAACGGTTCAAGGACTGCATCAAAGGCGAGGACCCGAAACGCGGAAAATACATCGACAACGCGGATATCGGGCTCGTGGTGAAATCGCTGCTCAGACAATAGCCGGTCGCGCAGATACAGGTCGTGGTAAACCCACTCAGGCGTGGGGTGGGGATCCGTCGGCGCAGGACCCCTTCGTAACGGCCCAGTTGCCTACGGATTGACTCGCATCGCTTCGAGCGCCGAAAGCGTGGACTTCTCCGAGAATTTCTTAAACCGCCCGGACACGAACGACAAAACCAGATCGCGAACGGATTCATGGTCGTAGTCCCAAAATACATGGTGATTTGATTTGTCGATCCAGACCAGCGATCTGTCATCCGACGCCAATCGGTCAAACGCCGACTCCGCGGCCTCGGGGGATGCCGCCACGTCCCCGTGCGAATGCAACATGAGCACCGGACAATTCACGTCGTTCAGCACCGCAGGTTCGTTCACGCGCCGGCCGATCTCGGCCAGGGTCAACCCCGCCTTCGATGGCAGCCACGTGTAACTTACAATGCGGTTTTTCGCTTCCTTTCGATTCACTTGTAGGAACAACTTGCCCTTGTATACCCACCGAACGGCGGGACGGGTCAATCTCGTCCACGTTTCGGGACGCAATCCGTAATACCACCGATGCGTGACCCCGAAGTACGCGCCGCCAAGCACGAGGCCGTCTACAGGAACTCTAGCTGCGGCAATGGTGCACAATGCTCCGCCCATCGAGTGGCCTACGAGGTAAACCTTTTCATGCTTGCGCCGGAGCGCTTCGGCTTCGGCGACCACCGTATCGACGAGTTGGTCCGCCGTGACGCGTTCCAGGTCCCGCGGACTCGTGCCGTGCCCAGGCAACCGGATCACCCGGGCCCGATATCCCCTACGCGCCACGTATTCCGGAAGTTCTTTGAAGTTATTGGTGGCCCCGGCGAATCCGTGCACAAAAAGCACTGCGGTCGGCGAGTCCTTCGGCCCAAGATCAAGTTCCTCGGCGCCGCGCATCACTACGCCGTCCGCACAACGCTCGACGCGCCTGTCTTCGCGGCGTACCAACCATGACGCGAACAAATTGTAGGCCATCAGGATAATTCCGAGACCGACCACCACGCCCAGCGCAGCGAGGTATCCACGCCTTCGCCGCCGCGCACGCACATCGTGTTCAAGACCTGCGATCGGCGGATCCGCGGCCTCCGGCGTGTGGACCATGTGCATACCTTGTTCGGCTGATTGGAAGGTGCGAATCGAGAAGACCGGCTGACGTGGCACGGCCTACTCGCCCACGTCCATTTCCTTGGCGAGGGCCTTGATCTTTTTCAGGTCCATCTTCCCGGTGCCGAGTACCGGGATCTCGGCTATTCGGTAGAATGACGTGGGTTTCGGCCGCCACAAGTTGGGCAGGTCGCAGTCTTTCAACTTGTCGACGAGGACCTCGAGTTCGCCGTCCATCAACGTGTGGAGCACAACCAGTCGCTCGCCCTTTTGTTCGTCCGGCACGCTCGTCACCGCGAAGGTCTGCTCGCTCATGTCGAGAAGCTGGTGCAGAGTCTCTTCGACCTTGTTGTGCGGCACCATTTCGCCGCCGATCTTGCTGAACCGGGCAAGACGATCCGTGATCGTGATAAACCCGTCCTCGTCAATCGCGGCGATGTCGCCGGTGTTGTACCACCCATCCACCAGCACGGCCGCGGTTTTCTCCGGTTGACCCAGATAGCCCTTCATGATGTTCGGGCCCTTCACCCATAACACACCCGATTCGCCGTGTGGCAACCGCTCGCCGGTGTCGGGATCCGTCACTTTAACGCTCAGACCCGGCAACGGCGCGCCGATAGTGCCATGTTTGGTGCCGACCTGATAGAAGCCCGGCGCGCGGAAATCGGGAACGTTCACCGACACGGCCGGCGCGCATTCCGTGGTGCCGTATCCCTCGAGCGGCTCCACGCCGAACTTGGCGTGGAACGCTTCGCGCACGCGCGTCGGCAGTTTCTCCGCGCCCGTGATGACGTAATCGAGGCTGCTCAGTTCTTCCGGCAGACACCGACGGATGAAGCCCTGCAAAAATGTCGGCGTCGCAATCAGAAACCGCGGACGATACCGATAAATAAGCTGGCCGATAATCTTCGGTTCAAGCGGGTTCGGGTGATACACGGTGAAGAAGCCGCGCCACAACGACAACCAAAGCGTGCCCATGAACCCAAACGAATGGAAGAAGGGCAGAATGCCCATGACGCCATCGCCCGTCTGATGCGGGAACACCTGCGCCACCGCCTCGCAATTCGACAGCACGTTCTTGTGCGTCAGCATGACACCCTTAGGTTCGCCTTCGCTGCCGCTCGAAAATATGACCGTGCATAGATCGTCTTCCGAACGCCCTTTGGGCGAGCCCAACGCGCGTTCTACCAGCGAGACCGGGAAAAACACCGCCATCAGCATGGCTATAGCCTGGTCGATAGGTCCGATTGACTTCTTCACCTCATCAAGCAGGATGGCCTCGCCCGGCACCTGGATCGGGACACGTTCCAGGAATTCCGTCGCCGTAAGCACGTGCCGTATGCCGCACTGCCGGGCCGCGGACGCCACCGATTCGTTCGACGCCGTGTAATTGAGGTTCACCGCCACTTTGCCCATGATCTGCAAGGCGATGTTGGTGACCGCTCCGCCCACCGACTGCGGCAAGAGCACACCGGTCATCGATTCAGGGCCAAGCAGTCTTTTCAGCTTGCGTCCCAACGCGATCGCGCCCGCGTAGGTCTTGATATACGACAACTTCGGCACCCGTCCATCAGCAAGCGCCATCATGAAGGGGTGCTTCCGCGCGGTGCTGATGAACGCGCGATGCAGCAACGGCTGTTCGAGTTTGCGCGCCATCCATGCCTCGGTGCCCAGTTCCATGATCGACTCGCGCACGACAACCGTGTCGGCATCCGGCGGCAGCGGTTTTCCGAAACCGACACCGATGCGGTACGGGATTCGCCGCGGCATCTTCCAGAAAAACCGGCCGTCGGCAAAACTCCAGATGCTGCCCCATAGTCGGTCGAGCAAGACCGGGATGATGGGCGCATCGACGCCCCGCATGATCCGCTCGAACCCTTTGCGGAACGGAAGCATTTGGCCCGTCCGCGAGATTTGGCCTTCCGCAAAAATGCAGACAATTTCTCCGTTTTGTATGGCTTCCGTCGCGGCGCGCATGGATTGCACCAACTCGCGCGGGCCGCCCATGGCCGAAATCGGGATGGCTTTCATCATGCGCGCGATCGGGCGAATCCACCAGTGTTGATTGATCTCGTCCGCCATGATGAATCGCACGGGCCTGTCGATGGACGCCGTAATAACGAGCGCATCGATAAAGGACACATGGTTCGCGACCAGCAGCGCACCACCCTCCTCCGGCACGTTGTCGCGCCCCCGCACATCGAGCCGGTACAGCGTGTTCGTCGCCAGCCACAAGGCGCTGCGGACCCAAATCACCGGTTCAATCGCGCAGAAAATGAACAGGACGGCCAGCGTGGCAACCCCCGTCATGAGGAAAATGAAATGGTGCCCGATCCCAGCCCGTGTCAGCGCCAGGAAAAGACCGCCACCGGCAAGGATGCCGATCCACGTGAGCATGTTCGCCGCGGCCATCACGCTGCCGCGGATGTGTTTCGGGCTGCGGTGCTGCAGGCCTGCGGCCAGAGGGACGTCGAACACGCCCCCGCCAAACCCGATGCCAAACCCGATGAGCGTCGCCGACCAGAACGAATCCGCGAAGCCGTAAAAAAGCACACAGAACAACGACATCAGCACCGCGCCGACGGGAACGATTCCCGCTTCAATTTTGCCGCGAGACAGCACGCCCGCGGCGAAAGCCCCCAACCCGATGCCGAGGGACAGCATGGCGTTCA
>BTUX01000148.1:0-11265 GCA_045863315.1 Candidatus Hydrogenedentota bacterium
GATCCTCGTCCGCCTCGGGTATATCAGCAAGAGCCACATCGCCGACGGCCTGGCGCTTCAGCTTGGGATACCCATCATTCGCTTGTCAGACCGCGAAATCCCAGAGCGTATCCGGAACTTGGTTCACCCCCAGATTGCAACGCTTTACAAAGTCGTTCCCATTGGGGAAGACGGACCGGTCCTCCAGGTTGCAACAGCCGACCCGACCAATGTGCAGGTGATGGACAATCTCGAACGATTGCTCGACCGTCCCGTACAACCCCAGTTGACCACACCCGAAGAGATCACCGCGGCCCTCAGCAAATACTACGGCCTGGCCGAGAAGACCGTGGAATCGATGTTGTCCACCGTCAGCAGCGCCAGCACGATGAGCACGCTGAGCACCATGTCCAACGTAAGCTCGATGGCCTCCTCGCTGAGCAGCATGGGCAGCAGCCTGTCCGGCAGCGACATGAGCCTGAGCAGTATCAGCATGGACAGCATGGCCTTTGACGACGACATTTCCGTGGGCCGCCCCGCGGCGGGCGTCGTTCAAGACGACGACGACGACAGCGACAGCCCGGTCGTACGGTATATCAACCATCTGATTCTTGAGGCGTTCCGGTTGCGGGCGAGCGATATCCACGTGGAGCCCGGCAAGTTCGACGTCAAGGTGCGGTACCGTATCGACGGTATCTTGCACCTGATGCCGCCGCCCCCTAAGCGCGCCCAGCCCTCGATTATCTCGCGATTGAAAATCATGTCCGGCATGGACATATCGGAACGCCGAATCCCGCAGGACGGCCGCATCAAGATCGCGCTCGCCGGCAAGATGGTGGACTTGCGCGTGAGTTGTCTGCCTTCCGTTCACGGCGAGAGCATGGTGATGCGTATCTTGGACAAGAGCGGCCTACTGCTCGGACTTGGGCAACTTGGGTTTGCTCCCGAAGACCAGCGGCGCTGGGAGGAGTTGCTGGGTCAGGCGACGGGCGTGGTGCTGGTCACGGGACCGACCGGTTCGGGAAAAACGACCACGCTGTACGCCTCCTTGCACCAGTTGAACCAGCCCGACACCAAACTGGTGACGGTCGAAGACCCCGTGGAATACCAGCTACGCGGGATTAACCAAGTGCAGATCAACCATGAGATCGGGTGGAACTTCGCGCGGGCGCTTCGCGCCATTTTCCGGCAAGACCCGGACGTGGTGATGGTCGGTGAAATCCGCGACTCGGAGACCGCCGAGATTGCGATCAAGGCGGCCCTGACCGGACACCTCGTGTTCTCGACGCTTCACACGAACGACGCGCCCAGCGCGATCATTCGCCTCGTGGATATCGGCATCAAACCCTTCCTCGTGGCTTCGGGCGTGCGCGCGGTGCTGGCGCAGCGCCTGGTCCGCACCATTTGCACCTCGTGCAAGGAACCGCACGAGCCGACGCCGACGGAAATCGAGCGCCTCGCCATCAAGGGCATCGAATGGAACAAGGTCGAGGTGTTTCACGGCAAGGGGTGCGACAACTGCAACCATACCGGCTACTCGGGCCGGATCGGCGTTTATGAGCTGATGCTGCTGAACGACGAATTGCGCCGCATGATTATGGCGGGCGCCCCCGCGGGGCACCTGCGCCGCAAGGCGCGACAGCTCGACATGACCACCATGCGCGAAGACGGGTGGAAAAAAGTGCTGAACGGCATCACCACCATCGAAGAAGTGAACCGTGTTACCGCCGTCGACGAACCGCTCGTGCGGGAGCCGGCCGGGGCCGCCGTGTAACGGCGCAAGGAGAGAGCACTCATGGCGTACGAAATGGTCAGCCTGCTGCGGATGCTGATCGACCGCGACGGTTCCGACCTCCATCTCGCGGTGGAAAACCCTCCGGTGGGCCGAGTCCACGGCCACCTGCAGTTCTTTGGAGAAGACCCGCTCACGCCGGACGACACCGAACGGCTCATGAAAAGCATCGCGTCCGTGGACAACCAGCAGGAACTACAGGAAGTGGGCGGCTCCGACTTCGGATTTGCGTTCGAGGACATCGCCCGGTTCCGTGTGTCCATCTTCAAGCAGAAGGGCTATGTCGGTCTGGTTCTGCGCCTGATTCCGCGCAAGATCATGACCTTCGAGGAGATTGGACTTCCCCAAACGCTGAAGAACGTCATCAACCAGCCGCGCGGCCTGATTCTGGTCACGGGCCCGACGGGTTCCGGAAAGAGCACGAGTCTGGCCACCATGATCGATTGGCTCAATACCGAGTTCGATCATCACATCATCACGATTGAAGACCCCATCGAGTATTACCACACCCACAAGCGCAGCATCATTACCCAGCGCGAGGTGGGCGTGGACGTGCCCACCTTCGCCGAGGCGCTGCGGCGCGCGCTGCGTCAGGACCCCGACATCATCCTGGTCGGCGAAATGCGCGACCTCGAAACCATCGGCGCCGCGGTGACGGCCGCGGAGACCGGACACCTCGTATTCGGCACGCTGCACACCACCGGCGCGGTGCGGACGATCGACCGGCTTGTGGACGCATTCCCGACGAACCAGCAGGAGCAGATTCGCACCCAGCTCGCCGGCAACCTGAAAGCGATCATTTCGCAGACGCTGGTCCCGCGCAAGAGCGGGTTCGGGCGCGTGGCCGCGTTCGAAGTGATGATCACCACGCCCGCCATCCAGAACCTGATTCGCGAGAACAAGTCGTACCGCATCACCTCCGCCATTCAGACCGGCCACAAGTACGGCATGAACCTGCTCGACGAGCACCTCATGGCGTTGTACCGGAAGGGGATCATCAAGTACGAAGACGCGCTGTCCCGTGCGCAGTCGGCGGACGAGTTCGAGGCGAACGCGCGGGCGATGGCGCCGGAAGGCGAGGTCATTCCGCAGCGCGCCAAGGCCCAGGCCATCAAAGCCTAAAGGGAGTGACGCCGCATGGCGACGATGAAAGAAAGAGCGCTGGGCGACATCTTGGTCGATCTTGGCGTCCTCAGCCCGCTCGAACTCGACGAGGCGCTGCAACGCCAGCGCCTGACGGGCGAGATGCTGGGCCGCGTCCTCGTCAAGATGAACCTGTGCGACGAGCAGGACGTGATCGAAGCGCTGGGCATGCAGTCCGGCATGGAGCGCGTCGACGTCACCAAGCTGAAAGTTTCGGACGAAATCCTGCGTAAAATCGACGCCGACGTGGCGAAGTTTTACAGCGTTGCCCCGATCCGCGAGAAAGAAGGTAAGCTGGTGGTGGCCATGGCCGACCCGCTGAACCTCAGCGTTCTCGACACGATCCGCCAGCTTACCGGCCAGGACGTCATAGGCGCGATCAGCAACCCACAGGACATCGCACTGTTCCTGAAGAACAACTATTCGTTCGAGTCGGACTCGATTCACCAGACCTTGACCGAACTTATCGAGCGCGTGGGCGACGCCGAGCTGACGCTCGAAGAATTGGGCCAGCAGGAAATTGTGGGCGACGTGGACAACCTCGTCCAGCTCGCGCAGGAACCCGAAGTCATCAAGATCGTGAACCTCGTCCTGCTCGAGGCGATTACGAAACGGGCCTCGGATATTCACTTCGAGGTGTACGAAGACGACTTCCGAATTCGGATTCGCATAGACGGCGTGCTCCACGAAGTGACCAGCCCGCCCAAAGCATTGGCGCTGGCCCTCGTGTGCCGCGTCAAAATCATGTGCAGCATGGACATCGCCGAACGGCGCCTGCCGCAGGACGCGCGCATCGAATTGCGCATCGGCGATTCCGACGTGGACATCCGCGTCGCGAGCCTGCCGACCCTGTTCGGCGAGAACGTCGTGATGCGTATTCTCGACCGTACCGCCGTCCGCATCGATATCGACCGGCTCGGGATCACCCCGGAAGGGGTCAAGGCGATCAAGAACGTCATCGCCCAGCCCAACGGCATCTTCCTCGTGACCGGCCCCACCGGTTCGGGAAAAACGACGACGCTCTACGCCTGCATCAACGAACTCAACACCGTCGGCGTGAAAATCATCACGACCGAGGATCCGGTCGAATTGAAGATCGACCGCGTCGTGCAGGTGCAAGTGCGCGAGGAAGTCGGCCTGACCTTCGCGGCGTGTTTGCGCTCGATCCTGCGGCAGGATCCCGACATTGTGATGGTCGGTGAAATCCGCGACCTCGAGACCGCGCAGATCGCCGTCGAGGCCTCGCTGACCGGCCACCTCGTGCTCAGCACGATTCACACGAACAGCGCGCCCGAAACGATCACGCGCCTGCTCGACATGGATCTGGAACCGTTCCTGATCACGTCCTCGCTCACCGCCGTGCTGGCGCAGCGGCTCGTGCGCACGGTATGCCGCCACTGCCGCGAGCCCTACAAGCCCGACGAAGAACTCCGGGACCTGCTCGGGTTGCCGCCCATGTGGCGCAACGATCCCAACTTGAGATTCTTCCGGGCCGCCGGGTGCCCGGCCTGCGACTACATCGGCTACATGGGCCGTGTCGGCCTGTTTGAACTGTTGATAGTCGACGAACCGCTGTGCGACATGATCAACAACCGCGCCATGGCGTTCGAAGTGAGGCAGTACGCCCGCAAGAAGGGCATGCGCACGCTGCGCGAGGAAGGGCTCATCAAGTGCGTGCAGGGCGTGACGACCGCCGAAGAGGTCCTCGCCCACACGGACCGGTTTGACGATTAAGGAGAAGAGACGCGGCGCGGGCCGCCACGAGGAGAGGGACGGTGAGGTTTGCGTACAAAGCGATGAACCGCGACGGCAAGGAAGTGTTCGGCGTCATCGACGCCGAAAACCAGGCCCTTGCCATCAACGACATTCGGAACCTCGGGCTTTTTCCGACCACCGTGCGCGAGGCCCGCAAGAGCGACGAACGCCGCGCGCGCAAACAGAAAAAAGGCCTCGGCGACCTTTACTTCGGCGGCATCAAGACCAAACAACTCGTGGTCATGACGCGCCAATTGTCCACGCTCATCGACGCCGGCCTTCCCCTCCTGCGCAGCATCAACATCCTCATCGCCCAGCAGAAACCGTCGAAACTCAAGGACGTGCTGCAGGAGATTTCCGCGGACATCCAGGGCGGCTCGACGTTCTCGGAGGCCCTCGCCAAACATCCGAAGTATTTTGACCGCCTCTACGTGAACATGGTGCGCGCGGGCGAAGTCGGCGGTATGCTCGAGGTCGTATTGCAGCGGCTCGCCATCTTCATGGAACGCCGGCAGGCCCTCAAGCGCCGCGTCAAGGGCGCCATGGTCTACCCGATCGCGGTGCTGACGATCGCCGCCGGCATCGTGTGGTTCCTGCTGACCTACATCGTGCCCGAGTTCGCCGAGGTGTTCAAAGATTTCGGCGCGAAACTGCCCGCCATGACCCTGTTCCTGATCGACGTGGGCGATTTCTGCCGGTTCAAGTGGTGGATCATCCTGCTCAGCATCAACAGCACGATCATCACGATTAAACTGCTCGCCAAAATAAAACTGACGAAACGGATCATGGACCGCGTGGTATTGAAACTGCCCTTGGTCGGCGATTTGGTCACGAAGGTCTCGGTGGCGCGGTTCGCCCGGACCCTCGGGACGCTCATCACCTCCGGCGTGCCCATCCTGCAGTCGCTGAAGATCACCAAGGAAACGATCGGCAACGAAGTGATCGAAAACGCGATTCAGAAAGTGCACGACAGCATCAAGGACGGCGACACGATCGCCGCGCCCCTGGACGAGTCCAAGGTGTTCCCCGCCATGGTCGTGAACATGATCGACGTCGGCGAGGAGACCGGAGCGCTCGACTCGATGCTGATGAAGATCGCGGACATCTACGACGCCGAAGTCGAGATCGCCGTCGAGACCATGCTGCGCCTGATGGAACCGGCCATCATCATCATTCTGGGCTTTATCATCGGGTTTATCGTCATTTCGTTGTATCTGCCGATTTTCACGCTGGCCGACGTGATCAGCGGACAATAGCGAGACACCCGGCCCCCTGCTCGGGCGGGCCGACAAGGAGAATGGAAATGAGACGCGACGACGGCTTTACGCTGGTCGAACTGCTGGTGGTGATCGCCATCATCGCCATCCTGGCCGGCATCGTCATTCCCAACGTGCCGAAATACATCAACAAGGCGCGCGGCACCCGGGCCTTCGCCGAGGTGAAAGGCATTGACCTTGCCCTGACCAAGATGCTCTCGGACGCCAACCGCAACGATTTCCGCAGCGGGTTCTTCGCGAGCTGGCCGACGCCGGGCGCAGACATCATCGCCGCGCGCGACGTGTACACGCAAGCGTTCTACGTGCTGCTCCGGAAGGGCAAGAATGCCGAGAGCGACACGTATTTCCAGTCCAACGGCATCACGCTCAACCCAGAAGTCCGCCGCAACCTCGGCGACTCCTACATGGACCTCGGCAAGGACCCCTGGGGCAACCTCTACAACTTCTGGGCGGGCCCCTGGTCGCAGCAGGTCCAAAGCATGTGGGACGGATTGAACGGCGAGATTCCATTCCGGATTTATTCGGTCGATCTCACCGTGCCGGGCGGGCCGAGCCAAAGCGAAGCGATCGGGGTTGACATCACCGACCGCGAAAGCGCGAGCGGCACCGAGTTCCCCGTCGGGTTCCCGGCGTCCCGCAAGCAGACGGTGTACGTCTGGTCCAACGGCGCGAACCGCGTGTCCAACCAGTGGGGATTGGGCACCTGCGGACTGCACTACGACGATTTCGACTCCGATTTCCTGGGCGGTGGTGACGACATCAACAACTGGGACAACGCGCAGAGTTGGCAAGGCTTCTATAACTAAGGGCGGCCGGCCGGTCTATTGACCGCCGCACGCTTGAACAAGGTGGACGATGTACGCGCGCCGCGCCGGACATACGGGCTTCACGCTCACCGAACTGCTGATCTCGATGGCGATTATCGCCCTCGTGGTCGGGTTGGCGATCCCCACCGTGAACCGCATCGGCGGATTCCTCGGCAACAAGTCCGACCAGGCCGCGCGCGAACTGTTCGGCACCCTGCGCGGGGCCCGTGTCCATGCCATCAACTACCGGGTCGATACCGCGGTGTTTTACGTGCTGTCGGAGCGGGCGGACGCGGCGTGGCAACGCCCGGCCTATGTGATTGACGCGTACGGGGTCGCGCGCAAGGCCAATGCCGCCGAAGTGGCCGCCATCCGCGCGGCGAACCCGGGCGTCTCCGAGACCGAGGCGAAGTCCGCCTACATTGTGGTGAGCGAATACGACCGGCGCATTCAGCAGTTCCCGAAGGACAGTTGCATCCTGGGTCATATCGAGGATCCCGATGCCAATCCGGCCACCTACGTTCCCGAGTATCCGCCGGTGCTGCCGACCCTGTTCGCGGCGGACCTGCCCGCCAAGGGCATG
This sequence comes from Candidatus Hydrogenedentota bacterium, assembly GCA_045863315.1. GTDB lineage: Bacteria > Hydrogenedentota > Hydrogenedentia > Hydrogenedentales > SLHB01 > JABWCD01. The sequence goes on from BTUX01000148.1 coordinate 7,336, forward strand.
GTGAAGATCCTCGTTTTCGACTCCGAATACAACCAAATCATGCCGCGCTTTGAACTCGATGCGGGGAACGACGGGTACTTTCCCGCCCACGTGTTCAAATCGTCCGGCGTGTTGGAGCCATTGGATTCACCCGTGGCGCGTTACATCCTCAATGTAGGCCCGGCCCCGGACGCGAGCGAGGACGAACGATTCACCCTCGCTCCCGGTCAAGACCCGGCCTACCCTGAGGGGCTGCTGGTCGCGCCGGTCCGAATCGAACTGTATCGGACGACGGGGCGGGTGAGAATTACCTCATGAGGTGCGAAGCAGTATGCGAATGAAGTGGAACGAAGAACGGGGGTTTTCTCCGGTCGAGGTGTTGATTGCCATGGCCATCCTCGGCATCGGCATCATGGCCGTGATGCGCCTTTTCCCGTCGGGGCTCGCCTTCTCGCGCATCGCGCAGGAGCGCACCGTCGCCTCGCAACTGGCGGACAAGAACCTCGGCCGCATCCGCATGGCGGGCGCCAGCAATCTGCTGGGCATTTCCCGTGCGGCGTCGCTGTACGCGACCGGCAGCCGGCTTGACGCCTACAACGATGCGATGGGGACCCTCGGCGCGTTTGGCCGCGTTTCAACGCTGGACGCCGCCGCACTCGATCCCAACAAGGAGGGCGACACGGTGGTCAGCGGGTACGCCGCGAAGATACACCGGGTAGGCGGCCCGCAGGACCAGAACCTCGTGCGCGTCACATTTACGGTCGACATGGCCGATGGCCGGAGGGAAAACTTCGTAACGTACGTGACGGATTACTGATCGCGTGGAGCAGCCGAGGCGCACCATGGTACGCAGTGGAACAAAAGGGTTCACCCTGACCGAACTGCTCGTCTCGACGGCGATCTTCGCGATCATCATGTCCGCGATCGCCGCGCTGTTCGTGGCCAGCCTGCGCGCGGTCCGCACAGGCTATCAGTCCCAGGAGGCCTTCGAGACCATTCGCGGCGCGTTCGGCGTGGTCGAGCGCGACCTCACCACGGCCTTCACCTCGCGCGATTTCGGCGAATACTACCAGTTCTACGGCAACGCCTACGGCATGACCCTCGTCGGTCTTATCCGCGCCAACGACCAATACGCGACCCTCGGCCGCGTCACCTACGCCATCGTCCCCGTTGTGGTCAAGGACAACACCGGCGCGTTCCGTGTCATCGACCCCTTCGCCTACGAACTCCGGCGCGAGAGCAGCGTCGGCCTCGGGTCCTCGACCCGCCCCGTCACCGTCCAGGTGAACAACGCGGGCGTCGTGGATACTCTCGACCTCGGCGTGGCCGCGTTGGTCCGCTACATCGAGCCCGGCGTGTCCGACCTCGACACGTACCCCTTCGTTTGGGAAGACCTCATCGCGTTCGAGGAGGACGAGTTCGGCTCGAGCCGAATCAAAGCCGAACTGGACGGCGCGATCGCCGTGAACGGGATTCCGGCGAACTCGAGCAATCCCGATGTGCTCGCGCGCCTCGATTCGAAACGCCACGAACTGCTCCAGGCCAAGAAACGCGACCTGTGGATCCGCCTGATCGCCGCGCAGGAATACTGGCTGCCCCTGCTCAACGGCGCCACGCCGTTGCTCCCCAACATTTGGGAAGAGGGCCTGCGCTTCGATTTCTCGACCGGCGACCCCCTGCCCGTGAACCCGCGCGACTACGTCGTCGCCGAGAACATCGCGCTGTTCACGGTCAACGCCGCGCACACTGCGCCCTTGCGCCCGTATAACGTCGCGCAACCGCTTGCCTCTCCGTCGCGGCAACAGTTCTTCGAATACGGGCGTGTGCCGCCCGACACGATCGTGGATGTGCTGCCCGTATGGAACGGGCTGGGCTGCGTCTACGACGCGTCCGGGGACGGTCTCGACAACAACGGCAACGGCGAGATCGACGAGCCCGCCGAGCGCGTCATGCACACGCTCGCCGACGGCATCGACAACGACGGCGACGGCCTCATCGATTTCGCCGATCTCGACGGCGAGTTCATGCCGGACTGTCTTCCGTTTGGCTCGCCGTTGACCCCGCGCATTCCCGAAGTGGTGCTGGCGCGCCTGCCGTTCGCGTACAACAGCGCATGGCTCACCGCGCCGCCGTTCGAACGGAAACTGGAACAACTCATCGACGTGCCGTCGGCCTTTACCCGGTCGTCGCTGGATTTCTGAACAGGTTGAACGATAACGAGCACGATAAAGGCCCGATCACGGCCGCGAAGACGTAGCCGCGCGTTCGTCCTCGTTTCGACGACGGACGCTCGGGCGAATTCGCGGCGATGGGGCGCCGCAGGACGTGTTTAGGAACAGGGTACATGCGTAACAGGGAGCGGGATATGAAGGGTGGACCAGGGGCCGGCGTCGTGGCTTGCGATGGCCCGCCGCGTCCGCAGTTCGCCAACGCGACGGCCCGTTCGGCAAGCGCCGCGGACCCGGCCGCACGTGCGATTACGAAGCGAAACGGCGCAGCGCGCGGCAGGCGCTCCAACGTGCGCAAGACGTATCATCCGTTCCGCCAACATCCCTCCCCTCCGTGCTGCGGAGAGGACCGCGGGGCCGCGCTGATCATCGCGGTCGCCATTTTCACGGTCTTGCTGATCATCGGGCTGACCTTCTACTCCTCCTCGCGCCTGGACCTCACCACGGCCACGAACGCCGAGAACGCGTTTCGCACCGCCATGATTGCCGACGCGGGCCTTTCGCTCGCCGTCTCGACCCTGCAAAAGGACAAGGAACAACACCCCGCGTACACCTCGCTCGATCACGGCCTGTTCACCTACTTCAACGGCGCATGGTTGGCGGGCAAACCCTGGGCATTCCCCGCGGTCAACCCCGACCCCGCCGTCAACCCCTCGCTGCGGGCCCGCACCCCGCTCGACCGCACCTGGGTCGATTGGAGCCACGGCATCCAATACAAGCGCGTCCCCGCGATCGATTACTGGGCCCACGTGAAAACGCTAGAGCGCGACCTCCTGCTCGCGCGCCGGACCGCCCGCCTGAACGGCGACATCGGGTTCGAAACCCAACTCGCCGCCGTCAAGGCGCCGCTCTTCGTCCCGCGCTTCCAGCTCACACCCGATTTCAACAGCCTCGTCGCCGGAGAGTTCGCCGCCGTGACCCCCAGCGGCTTCGGCGACATCCGCGACTTCCCCGTGCAATACGTATTCAACCCCCTGGACTTCAACCCGCAGTTCAACAATCCGCTGCAAATGGCCGCGCCCGATTACGACCCCAACAACGCCGGCTTCCCGTCCCTGCGCATCACGCCCGAACAGATGATCAACTGGTGGGCCGACGTGGACAACGACGGCGACGGGCTGCGCGACTCGATGTGGATTCCCATCCCGGTCGAGCGGTTCTTCGGCGGCGTCGACCGGGACGGCGACGGCTCCATCACCGCCGAGGAAGGCGGGGACGGGATCGACAACGACCTCGACGGGGTCATCGACGAAGCGGACGAAGTCGCTTTGTTTGTCTACTGGGGCGGCAACGACGGGCTTGACAACGACGGCGACGGCCAAGTCGACGAGGCCGACGAACAGCGCGTCTTCCTTACCGCGCCGCTCTCCGCCGGCAGCTACTGGGGCGGCAACGACGGGCTCGACAACGACCGCGACGGCCTCATCGACGAAGACGACGAGCAGCGCGTCTTTCTCACCGCCGACGACGGACTGGACAACGACGGCGACGGCTCCACCGACGAAGTGGGCGAGGAGATTCCCTTCCTCAACACGTTCACGGTGCTGGTGAACCAGGCCGCCCTCAAACAGTTCGCGAACCAGCAGATGACGCCCTCCGTCGCCGCGAACCTGCCCGACATACCGGCGTCCGCGCTCACCATCGCCAATCCGGCCGACCCCGCCGGCCCGCACATCGACCGGCTCGACAACGATTTCTCGATGATCATCAACGACGTCCGCGG
>BTUX01000149.1:0-11171 GCA_045863315.1 Candidatus Hydrogenedentota bacterium
CCCGCATTTCTCACCAGTCGCTCCCGATGACGGGAGCGACTGGTGAGAAATGCTCAGGAGATAGCATAAAAGTCAATCGGGTGAGGATTTTTCACACCAACAGCCCGTTTTCCCTGTCGCTGCATAAAGGTATGTGCCACACGAAGTTGTATCTTTCATTGCCCGCGGGTGTGAAAAATCCGGGTTAGGACAACCCCGGACACGTATCGGCAAAGTTTGCCGATACGCATACCTGCAATTACTCGTAACAACGTTTTTGCCAAACCAGGGAACAAGTGCACGAGACTGTGTGTTGATCTCGTGATTATGGCTTTGCTCGGTAAACGAACCTGCGATGGCAGGTGTCTTACAAGCAGAACGTCGCGACGGACGCGGCGGGCCTGCACAGGATGGAGTTCGGCGGTCCAGGAAACCATTCCGGGGCCACGAAGGATTATACGGAGATATCGGTGAGCACAAGGTTCACAACATTCGGGGACTTCGGCGGAAAGCAAAACGCCGTGGTGAGACACATGATGAAGTACATGGAAGCGAGGAGAACAAACCAGAGACGGCACACGCGCCATAATGTGAGCATTGCTGCGTGGCTTGAGTTTGAGAACGATTCGGTGTATCGGGGAACCGTTTCCACCGATCTGGGTATAGAAGGGGCACGATTCAGCAGCTTGACCCCGGTTGAAGTGGGTCAACGCGTGTTGGTCCGCATGCAACTGGGCCACACGTCCAACGTCATCGAGTGCAAAGGCCGCGTTTGCTGGAGCCAGCCGATGCCGAACCGATTGTACGACTTTGGTGTCCGATTCGTCGACCTTGATGAGGAGGAATGCAGCCGGTTGCAGTCCTTTCTTGAACGTTGGCAGATGAGAACCGCATACGCCGTGGTCTGATCAGCCGGCATTTTACACCTGTCCCCTCCCAGGCACACACCCCAAGCATGTGCCTACTGCAGCAAGGGGGGTCCCCATCACACCCGGGGATCCCCCCATTTTATTGCCGCCCGCCCGTAGTCGCGTCGTGAAGATGCAGAACGGCATGTGGCGTACGGCGTCGTATCGTTCTCCGCACGTGTGCGCGAAAAGTCCGGGATAGTGGGTCGCCCCCCAATTGCGGCGCAACGGGAGCAGTACTCGTCTGGGGTATGCATTGAAAATCGAAGGTGTCGACGGCGAGGGAGATTTGATGCATCCCGCAGGAAATGCAATTCGACATTGCCACTCATTCTGTGTTAAGCTACCGTTTTTATTTTTGGGCATTCCGACTCGAAATACCAGAACCCGGAGCGAATTCATGGCGGACAAGGTCAAAGCAACAAACGTCACCTGGCACCACGCGGATATCACGAAAGAGGATCGTGAGAGACTGAACGGCCACAAGGCGGTCGTAATCTGGTTCACCGGTCTTTCCGCGTCGGGCAAGTCAACGCTCGCCCATGCCGTCGAGAACGCGCTTTTCGAGCGCGGCTGCCGCACATACGTGCTGGACGGTGACAACATCCGCCACGGCTTGAACAAAGACCTCGGCTTCTCGCCGGAGGACCGTGAAGAAAACATCCGCCGTATCGGCGAAGTCGCCAACCTGTTTACACAGGCGGGCGTCATCGCCATGACCGCCTTCATCTCACCGTATCGCGCGGACCGGGACAAAGCGCGCGCCATCGCCGGCGACGGCAACTTTGTCGAGGTCTACGTCAAGTGCGATCTCGATGTATGCGAGCAGCGCGACCCGAAGGGTCTTTACAAGAAGGCGCGCGCCGGCCAAATCCCCGAATTCACCGGCATCAGCGCGCCTTACGAAGAGCCGCTCAACGCCGAACTGACTGTCGATACCACCCGTGAACCCTTGGAGGACTCGGTCCAAAAAGTCCTTGATGCCTTGGCGGAACGCGGCATCATCTCCTGAGTTCTCTCAAGCGGCATAATCAAGAAATCGGCCCAATCGACTTGGGCGCCGAATCGCCGGATATGTCCCGGCGCTGGTGTCGCCGGCTTGCCGATTGGCCCAAGGTTACTGGGCGGCCCCAACTTCCTCATCCGATTCGCATACCGTTCACCCCGGCAGACTCGCAGGGCCTTTCCGCTCGAGTCCCTCCCCAACATTTGGCTTGGATTGTCAAGAGTAAACTGATTGACCACAATATATTGCGTCTCGTCAAGTATTGTGCTACAATTCCGCCCCAAGATAGGGGTTACGCACCATGCGCTTTGGTAGACGCAACAGAAGTCCCTTCTCGTGGAGCCGTTGGTCGGCCAACACCGCCGAGAAGCGGTCCCCCGAGCCCGAACCGATTCCTGATACTGGTCCCACCGTGTCTCCGTTTACACCGTTTCGCCCAATCGATAGCCAGTCCGACTTCGACAAATCTGTGGAAGAAGCCGTGGAAGAACCTGCCATGACAAGCGATCCCACCCAACGCTTACTCACCTCGCTGGGTCGTTTCCAGCGCCAATTTCTCAAGGCCAAGAGCGGAATCCCGCAGGAGCAGTGGTCCGACGAGTGCATGAACTACCTGATCCAATGCGTCGAAATCGCCGTGGAACAGAAGTGGCAGGAACTCGTGGAAGCGCTGACGGAAACGGGGCGTGTGCTTCAGACGTATGAGAACGCGGGGCGCGCGAACGAGTGCGTGCCTTTTCTCGCCGACAGTTACGAAGTGCTGTTGCTCATGGCAGGAGACCTTATTGTGAATCGGCGCCGGTCGGGCGTCATTCGCAAATGGCGCGAACGCTACGCCATCGCTGTCGAAGACCTCGAAGCGAACGGGCTGCAACTGGTTCGCGACACGGACGATGCGGGCCGTTACACGCATTCACGCGAGCAGATGAAGCTCGAGGCCGAACGAAAATTCGCTGCGGAATTGGAGGAGATTGACGCAGCGAATTCCGCCGCTTCAAGTGAGGATGAGATTGAACTTGGTGAAATACCGGCAGTCGAGGAAGTTCCGCCGCAGGATCTGGCCGCCGTTCCCGAGAGCGGTATCGGCGCGCCCGCGCCCCGTGCCACGACCGATTCTGAGCTAGACTCCGAAACCACGGAACTGCTCGACACCCTATGCGATTGCCTGGTCCGTATCGAACAGGAAGACGAGGAATGCCTTGCGCCCATCTTTGCCTCGATGGAATCGGGACTTTCCAGTCTGTCCGAGCGGGCAAAGGAACGGGGGTGGGAAGGATCCGTGTTAGCGTGCGAAGCGATGGAGCGAATGCGGCGGCTTGTCGCGGGAAACCGCGCTGCGCGCGATGACCGTTTTTTCGAACTGGCCTATGCGTTCGGAGGAGTTTACGGCGACGCCCTTGTAAACACGGACGACGCCGTTTTAAAGAATTGGTTGGGTGAAACGGAAGACTACTTGGTCTTCTGGGCGGATCGCTCCGCGACCGAGGAAAGCCCGACCCCGGTTTCCGTCGAGGAACTTCAGGAACAGCCGTTCGCCGAACCGGACCTCGAAGCACCCCGGCCAGAACCGACGGAAGTGGAGGTCCCCACGCTGGACGAAGTATGGGGCGCCGACCGAAGTGCGGCGATTGATACAGCGGACGAACGCATCGGAAAGGCCGACGACATCGAGGAAGAATCGGCCCCGGCGACGATGACTGCGATGGGCGCCGACAACCCCGCGGCGCAATTGCTGGATACCGCGCGCGAGGCCGTTGTGCACGGTTCAATCGGCGACGCGAAACTATTGGCTATGCAGGCCGCCGTGAGCATCGCCCAATCGCAGGCAGCCGAGGCTGAGGCGCGCGTCCGGCTCGCGGAATCGCGTATTCAGGAAGGCGTTCGATCCATAGAGGCCGCGCGTCAGCAGGTCCAACAGGCGGAGCTCGCCGTCGCCGAGTCCGAATCCCAGGTCGGCGAATGCAGGGCCGGCTTGGCTGAGCGAGGAAGGCACGCGCAGGCCGTACAGAACAGCCTGGAGGGTATTGAGTCGCGCATCGGCGAGATCGAGCGGCGGCTGCGCGAACTGCAGGCCCAGCTCGAGGAGGCCCAGCGCCAGCGCTCTGCGTCACTCGAGGCTGCCGAGGAAGCCAGGCGGCAGGAAGAAAATGCCAAGAACGTGCTGGAGGACGCGGTTCGGGCCGAGGAGACGGCCCGTGTCCGCCTGGAGGATGCTCGACAGCACGTCAAACAGTTGCAGCGCAAGCAGGCCGAGTACGAAGCGGCCATGGAGCGGGCGCGCGAAGGCCTGAATCGGCAGCGCGCGTCGGTGTTGGAGATCGAACAGACCATCGAGCAGATCCGGAGCGCGGAAGGCGCCGGCAAGCCCGAGGGAGACGACCTTCTGTTCTAGCGGGGTTGGCGGCGGCGCGACGGCGTGGGCAGCGGCCCGAATTATTGACGTTAGATTGGAGTGAGGTTCTGGACCTAGTGGGGAGTCATTGTGCGAGGCAGGGGTGAAATTGTCGGCGTTGTGGATTTCGGCTCGCGCGAAATTCGCGTCTTGATCGCGCGGCGAGAGCACGACGGGACCATATATATCATCGGGCACGGCACCGCGCCGGCGCACGGGTGCGTGTCGCAGGGCGTCATTCAGGACCGAGCCGCAGCGCAGTTGGCGCTCAAGCGCGCGATCAACTTCGCGGAAAAGGAAGCGCGCACACGGATTTCCTCGTTGTTCTGCGGCGTGAACGGCAAGAAAGTCGAAACCTTTATCCGCGAGGGGAACGTCAAGGTGGAGCGCGAAATCGTCGAGCCGGGCCACATGATGGAAGCGCGCGATATTGCGTCCCGCGACATTCTCGCGCCCGGCAAGCGCGTGACGTCGTCCATCACCGCCCAGGAGTGGTACGTCGACGACATGCGCGTCATCGACCCCATCGGCATCCGCGGGCAGGTCTTGAAAACCCGCATTCATTTCGCGCGCTTGCCCGCCGTAATCGAAGACAATATTATCGCGTGCATCGAGTCGCAAAGCCGTGAGCTCGAGGACATGATTTTCATCCCCATCGCGTCCGCCCTCGGCTGCCTAACGCCGGAGGATTTGGAACTCGGCGTCGGCGTGCTGGATCTCGGACGCGGAATCACCGGCCTCGCGGTGTACCGCGATTTCCGTATTCTCGGCACGCACTGTTTCGAGTGGGGCGGCTATCACATCACCCGCGATGTCGCGGCCGGCATGCAGGTCAGCTTCGAGGAAGCCGACGAACTCATCCTTGAATACGGTATCTCCGAGAATTGCGTGTGTGAAGAGTTCGCCGTAGGCCGCGACGGCGGGAAACCCGTCGAGGAAGAGCGGGCGGCCCGCGTCAAGCTGCGCACGGTCGTTCCCGGCGCGCCGTCGGTCGTCGATCGCGCCGAACTGGATCTCATCATCTACGAACGCGCCAAGGAATTGCTGGTCAAGGTTCGCCAGCATTTGCAGGCGCGCGGCCTGAACAAGCACCTTGTACGCGGCATCGTGTTGACGGGCGGCGCAAGCTGCATCAAGAACTACACGGAACTGGCGGAGGCCGTCTTCCAGGTACCGTGCCGGGTGGGAATGCCCGGTGCGGTCGAAATTCTCCCCCACGCCGTCCAATCGCCCGAATTTTCCGCCGCCGTGGGCATCGTCCGCCACGCCTACGAATACCGGGACGCGGCGAGAAACGGCCGCATCGAGCCCCACGGCGCGGTAGTCAACCTTTCGAGGAAAACGGCGCGCTTTTTCAAGCGTTACTTTCTGTAGTGCGAACAACATTCTAAGACGCGGTGAAGAACCGTCAGCCGCGGCCAATGCCGTCTCCGCGGTCGCGTGACCCGCGCGGATTTTGCTAAGATTCCCCCTTTCCCGGGTGGGTGGGGCTTCATATCATGCGCAAAGCGCGCGAAGCGCCCCCCCAGGCGTGAGGACGTGTCTAATGCCCAAAGTGATTCACTACACCGTGGTGCCGAGGCTGCCGACGCCGCTCGAACCACTCCTGGAAATCGCCTACAACGTATGGTGGTGTTGGGACCACGAGGCCATCGAGTTGTTCTATCGAATCGATAGAAAGCTTTGGGACCAGAGTGGGCAGAATCCGGTGGTGGTGCTAGGCGAGGTTTCGCAGGGACGGCTCGCGGAATTGTCGAAGGATGAGGGTTATCTCGCACAGCTTGCCCGCGTGCGGGAGCGGTTGCGAGACTACCTTGCGGCGACGCCGTGGAAAGAACGGAATCCAGACTCGCCGGAAGGCTTCAGCGTTGCATACCTGTCCGCGGAGTTTGGACTTCACGAGTCCATCTCGATTTACAGCGGCGGCCTTGGCCTGCTTGCGGGAGACCATCTGAAGAGCGCGAGCGATCTAGGGCTTCCGCTCGTCGGAGTGGGATTGTTCTACCGCGAGGGATACCACCGGCAATATCTCAACGCGGACGGTTGGCAACAGGAACGGTATCCGCACAACGACGTGTATAAGCTGCCCCTTCGACCCGTTCGCGACGGGAAAGGCGCCCCGCTCCTAATCGACCTCGATCTGCCCGATCGTAAGCTGAAGATCCGCATTTGGAAATGCGAGGTGGGCCGTGTGCCGCTCTATCTGCTGGACACGGATTTTGACGCCAACGATCCCGACGATCGCGAGATTACCGGGCAGTTGTACGGCGGAGACCGTGACACGCGCATCCGCCAGGAGATTGTTCTGGGCATGGGCGGCGTGAAGGCGCTGCATGCCATGGACATCCACCCCACCATCTACCACATGAACGAAGGCCACTCCGCTTTCATGACCCTGCAACGCATTGTGGAGCTGATGCAGCGCGAAGGTCTCAGTTACGACCAAGCGGTCGAGGCCGTCAAAGCCGCCAGCGTGTTCACCACCCACACGCCGGTCCCGGCGGGCAATGACATGTTTACGCCGGAAATGATCGGCCACTACTTCAGCAAGTACATTCTCGAGACCGGCATCACCCTGGATCAGCTTCTGGGCCTTGGCCGTCAGGACCCTTCGGATTCCCGCGAACCGTTCTGCATGACGGTGCTGGCGCTTCGGCTTTCCGCCGCCGCCAACGGCGTGGCCGAGTTGCACGGGCAAACCGCCCGCGCCATGTGGGCGCGGACCTGGAAGGACGTGCCCGTCGACGAAATCCCCATCACTTCGATTACCAACGGCGTCCATTCCCGGTTTTGGGTGTCGCGCGACCTGGCGGGTCTTTACGACCGCTATCTCGGCCCGGAATGGATGTCGAATCCGAGCGACAAGACGGTATGGAAGCGAATCGAGGACGTGCCCGACGCCGAATTGTGGCGCACCCACGAACGGCGTCGCGAACGTCTGGTGAACTTTGCGCGCCGGCGACTCGCCACTCAGATGTCGCAACGCGGGGCATCGAGCGCCGAACTGCGCACGGCGGCAGAGGTGCTCGATCCCGAGGTGCTGACCATCGGGTTCGCGCGTCGCTTCGCCACCTACAAACGCGCGAATCTGTTCATGGCCGACCCGGATCGGTTGCTGCGCATCCTGAGGAACGAACAGCGCCCCGTCCAGATGATCATCGCGGGGAAGGCGCATCCCCAGGACAACATGGGCAAGGAACTCATCCGCAACATCATTCACTTTCTGCGCCGCTATGACCTCCGAAACCAGATCGTGTTTATCGAGGACTACGATATCAACGTGGCGCGGTATCTCGTGCAGGGAGTGGACTGCTGGCTCAACACGCCGCGCCGGCCTATGGAAGCGAGCGGAACAAGCGGCATGAAAGCCGCCGCCAACGGCGTCCTCAATATTAGCGTTTTGGACGGTTGGTGGTGCGAGGCGCAGGCGCTCGGCGAAGTGGGTTGGAGCATCGGCCGGGGCGAGACGTACAGCAGCCCCGATGAGCAGGACGTCGCCGAAAGCGAAATGCTGTACGAATTGCTCGAGCGCGAAGTCGCACCCACTTTCTACGATCGCGGGCGGGACGGTCTGCCGAGGCAATGGATCCGCATTATGAAGAACGCCATCGGCGAGATTTCTCCCGTGTTCAATACGCACCGGATGGTGCAAGAGTACGCCGACCGCTTCTACGTGCCGTGCACGGTTCGCCGAAACGCCTTGCGAGCAGACCAGCGCATCCGTTCGAAAGCGCTCACGGAATGGAAAAACAAGGTGCGCGCCTCGTGGGACAAGGTCCATTTTCTGTCGGTTGAGTCCGGGCCCACCGAATCGCTCGTATACGATTCGCTGCTGCCTGTGAAGGCTGATCTGTTTCTCGACAAGCTGACGGAAGGCGACGTAACCGTCGAAATCTACTACGGCGACGTGGATTCCTTCGGCCGCATAGAGGCAGGGAAGTCCGTCCCGATGAAATGCGTCGAGCGGCTGGACGGGAGCATCTACCGATTTGAAGGCGCGATTCATTGCGAAAAAACCGGCCAGCAGGGGTTTGCGGTCAGGGCGATTCCGAGCCACCCGGACCTGCGCGACAAGCACGAAACGATGCTGATCTGCTGGGCATAACCATCGCGGCCCAGTCGGTTGTGCGCGGTTTCCTCGAGCGTTGCGGTCGGTTTTCCCTGGTCTCGATTGCGATACGCGAGCCTCCATGGCTATACTTTCGCGATCCAATCGCAGGCCCGCAGGGGTATTCTTCACATGATCATTGTTATGGCCTCCCGCGCCAGAGAGGATATTGACCGGGTCGTCCGCAAAATCGAAGAGATGGGCTATAAAGCCCACCTGATCGAAGGCGTGGAACGGACCGTCATCGGCGCGGTGGGCGACGAGCGGGTCAAATCCCAATTGCTGCAATCGCTCGAGTCCATGCCCGGAGTCGAGAGCGTGGTGCCGATTCTGCGGCCCTATAAGCTGGCCGGGCGTGAATTGAAGCACGAGGATACGACGTTCTCGGTCGGGGGCGTGCAGGTTGGCGGCGGCCACTTCTGCGTTATCGCCGGCCCGTGCTCCGTCGAGTCGCGGGACCAGATTATGGAGACGGCCCGAGCGGTAAAGGATGCCGGCGCCCATATTCTGCGCGGCGGGGCGTATAAGCCGCGCACGTCGCCGTATGCGTTTCAAGGACTCGAAGAGGACGGATTAAGGCTGCTCGAGGAAGCGCGCCGGACGGCGGGCTTGCCGTTCGTCACCGAGGTCATGACGCCCGAGCAGGTGCCGTTGGTCGAACAATATGCGGACATGCTGCAAATCGGCGCGCGAAACATGCAGAACTTCGGACTACTGAAAGCGGTCGGGAAGACCCACAAGCCGGTGTTTCTGAAACGCGGAATGATGTCCACCATTTCCGAACTGTTGATGTCGGCGGAATACATCATGGCGGAAGGCAATCACCAGGTCGCGCTCTGCGAGCGCGGCATACGCACCTTTGAAACAGAGACGCGGAACACCTTTGACATTTCCGCCGTGCCCGTGCTGAAAAAGTGCTCGCACCTGCCGGTGTTCGTCGACCCCAGTCACGCCACCGGACATTGGGACCTAGTGCCGCCAATGGCGCGGGCCGCCGTGGCCGCGGGCGCGGACGGTCTGATGATCGAAGTACACCCCAAACCCGTCGAAGCGTATTCGGACGGGGCCCAGTCGTTAAAGCCCAAACGGTTCAAGGAATTGATGGACAGCCTCGCGCCGTTCGTCACCCTGGCCGGAAAGAAATTGTAGCAAGCCATGGCGACACGAGAACTAAAAGAACAGGAAGCGGCCGAAGACGAACACGAACTTGAGCCCGTGGAGTCGCTGGGCCGCGAGGAATCGCGCCGGGCGCTGCACGCCCTCCTGTTCGCGAGCGACCGACCCGTCAGCGCCGCCCGCCTCGCCGAGGCCCTCGGTGATGCCGACCCGGAGGTCGTCGTGAATCTGCTTCAAGAGCTGCGCGACGAGATTGCGGCAGGCGACCTGCCTTACGTTTTGCGCGAGATTGCCGGCGGTTTTCAACTGGCGACGAAACCCGAGCACGCCCCCTACATCCGTCGCCTGCTGCAAATCAAGAAGAGCAACAAGCTCTCCAAGGCCGTTCTGGAGACCTTGGCCATTATCGCATACAAGCAGCCCGTCACCCGTTCGGAAGTCGAGGCGATACGCGGCGTCAGCGTCTCGCACGCCTTCGATACGCTCCAGGAAAAGCGGCTCATTAAGGTCGTTGGCGTGGCCGAAGTCCCGGGGCGTCCCAAACTCTACCGCACAACGGACGAGTTCCTTGTCCACTTCGGCATCAAGAGCCTCAACGAACTGCCGAGCATCGACGAGTTGCGTGAATTGGGGTAGCCCGTGCGGTTGCAACAATATCTCGCCGCTTGCGGCGTCGCCTCCCGCCGCGCCTGTGAAGTTCTGATCAAAGAAGGCCGGATCGCCGTCAACGGGAAGACGGCCGAAATTGGCGCCAGCGTGGATCCGTCGAAAGATGTCATAACCGTTGATGGCAAGTCATTGCGTGCGGATGAAAAAGTCTACATCCTCCTCAACAAACCCCGCGGCGTCATTACCACCGCGAAAGACACGCACGCGCGCAAGACCGTTCTCGAATGCCTCGCCGGGGTGAAGCATCGGGTCTTTCCCGTCGGCCGCCTGGATTATGACGTCGAAGGCGCGCTCCTGCTGACCAACGACGGTGCGCTGGCCCACCGCCTCACACACCCCCGATACAAAATCGAAAAAGTCTACCTTGCATGGGTTGAAGGACAAATGACGCCGGACTCCGCGATCCGCCTGGAGAAAGGCGTGCAACTTGACGACGGTCCTACCGCTCCGGCAAAAGTCGTGATCCTGTCTGTCGGCGCGAAATTGACGCTAATCCAGCTCACCCTCACCGAAGGGCGAAAGCGAGAGGTGAAACGCATGTGCGCCAAGGTGGGGCACCCGGTCCGCGAACTGCAACGCATCGCCATCGGCTGCGTCAAAGTCAAAGGGCTCAAACCCGGCGATTGGCGCTATCTCACGGACCGGGAAGTGAACGCGCTCCAGAAACTCGCAGGGCTGGCCCGCATTTCTCCCCAGTCGCCCCCGTCAATGGGGGCGACTGGCGAGCAATGCTCTGGAGAAAGCACGTGAGTGGTTCGGGTCAGTTTTTTTCATGCCCGCCATCTGTTCTACCCTGCCGCGCCGTGAAGATGCATAACGGTGTGCACTGTACGATGTTGAATCCTCCAAACGCGCGTAGGTGTGAAGAATCCGGGCCGGTGGAGTAACCTCGCGGAATACGGCGCGAGTCCAGGGACTTGGCAGGGGAAGACGACCGACCAGCAATCCCATAGCCCGCATTTCTCACCAGTCGCTCCCGATGACGGGAGCGAC
>BTUX01000150.1:0-11092 GCA_045863315.1 Candidatus Hydrogenedentota bacterium
GGCAAGGAACTTGTGGTCGAGTTCAAAGACGGGGAAGTCATTCGCGGGTTTTCGTTGCAGCAGTACGATCCCGAAGACCAACGTTTTTACCTGATTCCCAAGGATCCGGCGACGAACAACATCAGCGTGCTGATCGAGAAGTCGGCCCTTGCGCACGTATTCACGCCGGAGGAATACGATGCGCACCGCAGGGAGAAACTGGAGGCGCGCAAGGCTGCCGAAGGCGGGACGGAACTGAGTCAAGAAGAGACGATGGGCGATTTTTACTTCGAGACCCGGAACTATCCGCAGGCCCTCGAACAGTACATGCTGGCGGCCAAGAAGTTTCCGCACTCGGGCCGAATCCGCAAAAAGATGCTTGCAGCGCAGTATAACATCGGGGTCAATCACATCAAACGGCGCGAGTACGCCGAGGCCCTGGCATGTATGCAAAAGGTATTGCACGTGGATCCGCGCAATGCCCATGCTCAGAAGAAGGTGCAGAAGCTCCAAAAGATTCTGGAGCATCCGGACAAAGCTGTGCCGACAAAGACCTTGGAACAGGATTTCTGAAAGACACGCTTGGTGGCGCTTGGAATACGTAGAGGCCGCGGGGCGTCTGAAAAAGGTGGGGCTGCAGGCATCTTGGGGTATGCCGAAAGCTCCGAGGCCGCGCACCGGACCGCGGCGAGCTCGGGTAGCGCGGCGGATTGCAGGCTCGGAGTGAATACGCATGTGTGAACGAGGCGTGCGCTTAACGGGGCGCATCGAGTAGTTATTCGGATGCAAATCGCGATCATAGCCGACCTGCACGCAAACCTGGAGGCGACGCAAGCCGTCTTCAAGGAATTGGACAATCGCAAACCCGACAAGACGGTCTGCCTTGGCGATCTAACGGGGTACAACGCCAATCCGAACGAAGTCATCGACATGGTCCGGGAGCGGGAGATTCCAACCATAATGGGCAACCATGACGCCGCCGTGTGCGGCCTGGAAGACCCATGGTTCTTCCGAGCCGCGGCCAAACAGGTGATCGAATGGCAAATAGACCAGTTGCGCGACGACCACCGGCGCTGGCTCGCGTCGTGTCCTGAGCAAATCGTATTCCGCGGCAACTGCCTGGGGGTCCATGGATCGCCAAGCAGTCGGGATGACTACATCATCGACTGGCTGGACGCGATGCGGCAGTTGGAATACCTCAACGGTCGCGACGTTCAGATCTGTTTCTTCGGCCACAGCCACAGACCGTCGTTTTTCAGCGAGAAAGGCAACACGACCACTTCGAATTCGAACATCCGCCAATTGCACGCGTCAAACCGATACTTTGTCAATCCCGGCGCCGTCGGCCAGCCGCGAGACCGCGATCCGCGGGCGGCTTTTGGAATCTTCGACACCGATAAGATGACGTTCGAGTTCATTCGCGTCGACTACGACATAGACGGATGCGCGCGCAAGATTCTGGCGGCGGGGCTTCCGTTGGAACTCGCGCGCCGCCTGTCCAAGGGCAAGTAATGGCGGGCATCCCGCAGCGGAGCGGACCATCGGAGGCGCGGTGTGTCCGCGAGCAAATCGAGGAACGGGAACGCCGGATGTTGAGCCCCTTCGCCGCGTTGGCGTGCAATTCCAAGGGCCGGCAGCGGCCCGAGCCGGAACACGAATATCGGACCGCGTATCAGCGGGATCGGGACCGTATCCTGCATACAAAGGCGTTTCGCCGCTTGAAGCGCAAGACGCAGGTTTTCCTGGCGCCCCGGGGCGACCACTACCGCACCCGTCTTACGCACACGCTCGAAGTCGCCCAGATCGCGCGGACGGTGGCACGCGCATTGTTCCTCAATGAAGACCTGACCGAGGCCGTCGCCTTGGGGCATGACCTTGGCCACACCCCGTTCGGTCACGCAGGCGAGGCGGTGTTGAATGAAGTGTATGCCGAGGGTTTCCGTCATTACGAGCAGAGCCTTCGCGTGGTCGAAAAACTCGAGTCGACGCGACACGGGGCGGGACTGAATCTGACCTACGAAGTCCGCGACGGAATTCTGAACCACTCGAAGGGAAAGTCCGTGTTGTTGGGACAAGCGCCAGTCGGAACGGCGACGCTCGAGGCGGCCATCGTCAGCGTGTGCGACGCAATTGCCTATATTAATCACGACATCGACGACGCGATCCGCAGCGGGCTAATCACCCTGAATGACTTGCCGGCCGAGCCGATTCGGTTTCTGGGCCGAACGTCTTCGGAGCGGATCGACCGAATGGTAATCGCCCTTATCGAAGGAAGCCGCGACGGCCGCGCCGGAATGCTCGAGCCGGTCCGCCAGGCGACGGTGGAGTTGCGCAGCTATCTCTACACCCACCTGTACCCCTGCGACGCAATCAATCGGGAGATAGTTAAAGCGAAGAAAATTCTTCGGGAACTGTACCAATACCACATCGAGGATCCCACGCGCGAAAGCAGCGCGGGCGATCCCGCCGACAGCCTCGAACGAAGGACCGTCGATTTCATTGCGGGGATGACCGACTCATTCGCGCTGGAACTCTATGGAAGATTGTTTTTCCCCACTTCCTGGCCCGCTTAGGTTTGGAATCGCGGAGTGGCGGACGGCTGCGGCAGAAATGCATGCCCGACCTTATCGGCATAGTGTCCGGTTCAGGACTTGATCTGTCCGGCATTCTCGACCGCATCGTCGCCGACATTTCGTTCTCATCCGTGCCGGGTCTGCAAAACGATTGCCTGGAAGGGCATGCACGCCAATTTCTGCGGGGCTTCTGCGGCGCCCGGGAGGTCGTAGTGCAGGCGGGCCGACTCCATTTTTACGAGGGATTGTCCTACGAAGACGTGACGCGACCCATCGACATCATGCGGGGCTGGGGTGTGGGAACCGTCGTGTTGACGAACGTGGGCGGAGGACTGAAACCAGAAACGCTTCCTGGCGAACTGGTAGGGGTAGATCGAATCCTGACTTGGCCATATTTGCGTTGGCCGCATAGACCCGAGTCTTTGACGCCTGCATTCAGGATCCCGGGCTGTGATCGTCGCGGCGTTTACTGTTGGGTGCATGGGCCCTCCTATGAGACCCCCTCCGAGATTGAATTCCTTCGACGAATTGGGGCCGACGTTGTCGGAATGAGTACCGCGCCCGAGGTATTGCGTTGTGAAGAAGTGAGAATTCCGTGTGCGGTGGTATCCTGCATTACAAATGTGTGCCGGGCGTCGGCGCCTCTTTCACACGACAGGGTTGTTTCGGCGGCGGCTGTGCATTCGACGAGGGTCGTCAGTCTTTTGCGCGAGTGGATCGTCCAGGGATGTCCTGCCGAGTGACATAAGAACTCGCCGGCGGGAGGGTCCGCTGACTCGTAAGGGCCGGGTTAATGGAGGACGGTAAAGCCGGGGGCGGAGCGCAAAAGCGGGAACGCGCCCCGATGACGTAAGTTGGAGCCGCGCCGCGGCTCGGGAACGTTGTCCCACCGGGCACAATTCAAGGCGATGCAGCTTGAACCGCGCCGGATTGCGATTGCAATGCCCGCAACCCGTCCTCCGTGCGGACGAATACCGTCACGAGTACTTCCTCGGTGTCGTGTCCTTGGGCCGCCGTTACGAATCCCTGGTCAACCGACACTTCGCGATAGCCCGGCGCACCGTCGACCCCGCGCATCGCGATACTCGATTGGCCTTCAAATGGAAGGTCGAACAAAGGACCCGTCATCATGGGATTGATGGCGCATTCGAACGACTCGCGATCTTGCACGGCTTTCCAGGAACCCGTCAGCCAACTTTCTTGTTGGGCCTTGTTCCAAGCGCCGGGATTTGCCGAAGGCTGCACAAGAATCTCGGCGCCGAGGGACTCGAGGCGATCAAGTACGTCATCATGAAATCCGTCGAAGCATATGGCGATGCCGATGACGCCGAAGGGAGTATCGACGACACCGAGGTCATCGAGGTCCCCCCTGCTGAGGTCGATTCCGCCTTCCGACTCGAGATCGATGAGATGGACTTTGCGTTGCACGCCGATGGGACGTCCATCCGGCCCGAACATGTACGAGACGTTATAGACTTCTCCGGACTGAGGACGGAATTGGATGACGCCGCGTTCGTGGTCGACGGCGAACTCGGGCAGGGGCGCAGACCCCGCGATGATATAGATTTGATGCTGTCGGGCGAGCTCGGAGAATGTCTCAACGTAGACTTTGCCGGCCAGGGGCGCCTGACTCAGGGCGTAGGCGCGCATCGTGCCCACCCCGTGTCGCACACGGTTCCAAAGCACGGCGGGGCCGTTTCGGACGATGGCCTCGGTCGCGGCTTCCTCCCAGTTCGTCTCGTCAAGCAACGCCGCCATGCTCTTTGTCATGGTCAATGGGAGACCCACGTCCTCAGGAAACACCGCGAGCGTGGGCAGGGACGGGTCGCATTTCGATAGGCCCTTCTCGATGAGTCCGGCGACTCGAGCCCGGAATGCCTGGGGTGAAGCATAGTCGTCGAGCGACCAGCGCATCTGCACGGTGATAACCTGGAAGCGCTCCGCGCGCGACGTGTCGTAAGCGACAGCGTCGGGATACCGAAATTCCGGGATCCTCGATCCCTCGACGGCGAACAGACCGGCAAGGGCAGCGGCTACGGCCGCGATTAGGATCAGCGGCTTGCGCATTCGAAAAGTCCGCCTCTTTCGAATTCCCAGTGCATTGCACAATCTTATGAAATGCTTCGCGCCGCCGCAAACGCTCAATGATACCGTTCTATGATGCCGCTCTTTCCTTTCAACCGCAACGGCCGCGAGCGCTACTCGGAGAACACCTGCGCGGAAAACCGGTAAAGACGCGTCTCGGGGTCTTCCCATGCCCGTTCCGAATAGCCGGCCTTTCGGCATACGGCGGCAAGGAATTGCCCCACGTCCCACTTCTGTTCGACGGCGACCTGCGGCAAGAGCAAGCCGCCCCGGTATGGGGGCCGCTCGATGTAGAGCCCGTCGCGCCCGATAAGGATTTCATCGAGATTCCGCACACGCTTGAAAGGGGTCTCCGGAGTCTCGCCCGGCGTCAATGCGGAAACTTCAATCGTAATCGCGCCCAGTTCATCCACGCGGACAGGCTCGAAGCGGGGGGCGTTTGACGCCGCGTTGATCGCATTGTCACGGACCGCAACGGCAAGAGGCTCACGGTTCTGCGTATACCCGATGCATCCACGCAGTTCGCCGCGCTCGCGAAGGGTCACGAAGGCCCCGTGTTTTTCCTGCAATGTCGGTGTCAAGGGGTACCGGTCGACGTCGACCCGCGCGCGCTCGCGCACCCACGATTCCAAGGCATCACGCGCGATGCGAAGCAGGAGTTCTTCCTCGCCGCGGGTCAGATACGCTTCACTCGCGTGAGACATCGGTGGCATCGGTAACCGGGGGCGGTCCCACCGCCGGTTCGCCCTCCCCCACTCTCGGTGCGGGCGGATCGCCCGCTGGATCAGACCTCGTTTTCGTGGTCGACCGGTCTGGCGGAGGCGGGCGCGTTCCGTCCACAAAAATCAAAGACGCATAGCTGACCGAGATGTCCGGCTTACCGGAGATCCGCGATGACATGTCGTATCCGACAAGAACGCCGACCGATCGCCGCGGCATGAGTTTCATCAGCAGCATAATCGGCAGCGGACCGGTAATAGTGCTTTTGGTTTCGTCCAGGTAGGCCGCGAACCCGGTTACGTCGCGGCGCTCAATCAGACGGAACGCGCGATGATCGAGTGCGGCGATGCTCCGAGGGATGTCTTTCGTGAACGGGGTGAAGTTATGGACGGCTCCGTACCGCGTGAAGTCCGAACACGCAATCACCAGGGTCTTATTATCGACGATGTCGGCCAAGGTCCTGGCGATTTGGTTCAGGGCGGTTTCGTCAAGTCCGCCGTGCACTCGATGCAGGCTCCCCACCACGATCGGCACCAACTCGAACTCGCCGAGACGCACCTGCAAGAATGGAAGCACGGCCTCGATCGCGGTTTCGCGCTCGTGGATGGGCGTCCGATTGAGCTGGGGATCGGTATAGGCGGACCCCCGGTAAATCAGCGAGCGGATCTGGATCAGGGAATTGATGGTGATTCGCCGGATCGCCTTCGTGTCGAGTTTCACGTCGCCCAGCGGAGTCTGATAGTACTGGACCGACGGAACGGAGCACCCTCGGAAATCGGCGTGCAATGAGGGCGCCAGCACAATCACCCGGGCATACTGGCCCGGTTGCAGGCGGGCCAACGCCTCGCCCATGATTCCGCCCGTGACCGAATAGGGAGAGTGCGGCACGATGCAACCCACGACGGGGCCGGGCAGGTTCAGGGGTTGCGCCGCGCTGACGTACTGCTCGACCGCGGCCCTGAGTTGGGCGGGATCGGCCGGGTAGATTAAGCCCTCGGCTGTCGAGGGACGCACGCGGCCGTCTTTGGCCTCTGCCGCGGCAAGCAACACGGCCAGACCCACATACGCGATCCGGTACCCTAATTTCATTCCGCCTCGCACCTCCTGGAGTTCAGGATAGCACAAACCGATTACGGCCGTTTCGATGACGATACGAACGCGGCAATCTCCGCAGCGCGGTGACGGTGCGTATGGCACTCGATTACCCGCTGTCGGGCCGCTCTCCCCATCGACTGCCGGAGCGAAGCGTCTGTCAAAAGCGTGCGATAGATATTCCGGGCATCGCCTGCGCTTTCCGCCACGGCCAGTTCCGTGCCCGGTTCAAACCATTGCTCGATACCGTCGTGCGGGTTGGACACAATGCAGCATCCCATGGCGGCAAGCTCGAACAGCCTCAGCGTGGAGGACCCGCGAACGCCGGCATGCGCGGATCGGCTGATGTTCAGGTTGATGCGGCCCTGAGGGCACACGGCGCGCAGCCGGTTGAATGGCACGTCCCCAATGAACTCGACATTTCCCGACCCCGCAGGGAAATCGCGTCCCGCAATCGCGAAACGCGTACCCGGCAGGTCACGGCTGGGCTGGACGATCATGGCGTCGAACCACTGCTCTCGGTACTCGACGCCATAGCCGTAGAAAAACACGTCCCATCGTTTTTCCGATTCAATTGGATCGTACATCGCCGGGTCCGCGCCCCAGTGGATCGCCACGACGCGGCGCGCACCCATGGCGCGCAATTCTTCCGCGCCCCCTTCGGAATTGCACATGAACCCGTCGTATTCGCCGAGGTCTGCATGCTCGTACGAACGGAATCCCGATGCAAACCCTCCAAAACGGGGCAGGCTGGCGGGTACATCGCCGTCATAATAGAAAAACGGAACACTGAACCTTATTCGCATACGCGAAGGAATGCCGGTGAAGTGATTGACGGGAATCGAAAACACGAGCACGGCATCCACCGTTCGCTCGCGCGCGAGAATGTAGGCGAGATGCTGCTCCCAGCGGGGCCGAATCCACGACTCGATCAGCGCCCGGGACACCTTGCTCCCTCGTCCCTCGTGAATCGAGGCGGCGCCGGCGTTGAACCATTTCTTGACAGCGGAGAACGCTTTGCTTTCGATTTGACACGGGTTCGGATACGACCGCCACCACGGCGTATCGAATGCCGCCCCTGCGTACGGCACGGCGATCACATCGTGGCCCAATTCTGACAGCCCCTTAAGGAACTGCCACCACGCGGGCGTACAGCCGTATCCAAGTCCCACGTCCAATGCGCTGCACAGGCAAAGTAATTTCATCGCAGGATTATAGCGCGCCACGACGGCGCGCCGCCGAATCGCTGAATACGGGCCGGAGGCCCCGCGCGGGACGCCGCCGTCAACGTCGGACTCGAAGTATGGAGAAAGCGCCCGGGGCGGCGTTCACGTGGGATTACCGAATTTTTCGTGGATTCAACAGTAAAATGCGCGGTGCGCGCGTTAGCCCGCATTTCTCACCAGTCGCCCCCGTTGACGGGGGCGACTGGTGAGAAATGCTCTGGAGAAAGCATGGGAGTGATTTGGGCGAGGATTTTTCACACCCACCACCTGTTCTGCCGTGCCGCGCGGCGACGATGCATAACGGTGCGCACTGTACCATGTTGTATCCTCCAACGCGCGTGGGTGTGAAAAATCCGGATTAGGAACTTTTCTTGAGCCGGCGTGTTTGTACGGGAGACGAGACCGGAACTAGGTATCGAGGGAGTAGTGCTATGAAGCAACTGGCTAATTCATTAGGAATGGTTGTCGTCCTCTCACTCGCTCTTGCTCTCACGCATGCGAGCGGCGCGGAGGCGCCGGCGGATAAAGGTGATTTGACCGCGCGCAAGGGCGAACGAATCGCGTTCGACGCCTTGGATGCAAACAGCGACGGAAAACTCTCGCTTGAGGAGTTGAAAGCGGAGCTTCCCAACTTCCCGGCCGAGCGTTTCAAAGCGCGCGACGCGGACTCCGACGGGTTCCTGACCCGCGAGGAGTTTCGTATGCAGGGCCGCCCCGGCAGAGAGGAAAACCGACGGGAAAAGCCGACAATCAACGCGGAACGGCCGGATCTCAACGCTCTGTTTCACCGTGCCGACAAGGACGGGGACGGCCGGGTGACGCTCGAGGAAATCCAGGCGATTGCTCCGAAGTTCAGTGCGGAACGATTCCAGCAGATGGACAAGGATGGCGATGGCGCGCTTACACGAAGCGAAGCTCCGGGCCGGCCGGACCAACGACCGTCGGCAGAGATGATGGGGGCAGTGGGCCTGTTCAGCCGTGCCGATAAGGACGGAGACGGGCGCCTTTCGTACGCCGAACTGACTGCAATCGCGCCGAATATCTCCAAAGAGCGCTTCGACCAATTCGATGCGGATAAGGATGGGGTCCTCACCAGGAAAGAGATTCCCGCGGCAGCCGCGGGCGCTTCACGGACACCCGCCCAACTTTTCAAACAGGCTGATACAGACAAGGACGGACGGGTGTCGTTCAGCGACCTGGCCGCCGTTGCGCCGAATCTGACGCGTGACCGCTTTGACCAATTGGACCGCAATAAGGATGGCGTACTCACCGAGGATGAAGGTCCGATGCGACAGGGCGGGGATGAGTCGCAGTCTGTCGTGGTGCTTGCGCGAAAAGCCGACGCGGACAACGACGGGAAGGTCTCATTCGAGGAGATGTCTCGGGTCGCGCCGAACCTCACGCGTGAGCGGTTCGATGAACTGGACAAGAATGGAGACGGCGTGCTGTCCGAAGCGGACCGCGCCCAGTCCGAGAAGAATGCCAGGCAGGGTGCGTCGCAGGCCGCGCTCAAGGCGCTCGAAAGTGACTCCGATGGCGACGGCAAGGTCACGTTCGAGGAACTGAACGCGGCGAAACCTGGATACCCGCGAGAGACGTTCGACCGACTCGATCGGAACAAGGACGGCGTTCTTTCCGCTGAGGACGCCCGAAAGAGTTGAGGACAAAACGACGCGGGCAACTGTCGAGCAAGGGGGCTATCGCGTTTTCGTGCGCCGCCGGAACAGCAGGGATGCGAAGCTGCGGACCTCCGCCACGCCGAACATCCAACTCGATGCAGCGTACGCGGCCGCTGCGGCGCTCATGGGGCCGGCAGCCAATACGATTCGCCCGACAATGGGTCCGCCATCCACGACCCGAAGCAGGCCGGTGTAACTTGCCAGAGCGACTGCCGCCATGACGGCGGTCGCGGCGCTCATTCGTATCAATGAGGTAGCAAAGGCGCGATCCCACAGGCGGCCGTAACGGTAGCCGAGCAGAATATACAGCAAGGCGAAATTGACGGTGTATGAAACGGAGGTTGCAAACGCCAGCCCCTTGAATCCGTATGGTTTGACCAAAATCGCATTAAGGAAAATATTGAGGAGCATGCTGCCGGACGAGATGATGACGGGAGTCTTGGTGTCTTTCAGGGCGTAGAATCCCGATACCGCCACCTTGACCCACGCGAACGAGAGCAAGCCGCCTGCGTAGATGGCCAGTGCGGTTGCCGTGTTCGTGGTATTCATCGGGTCGGCCATTTGGCCGTATTCGAACAAGAGCCGTACCACCGGCGTACCAATGACCATCAGTCCGATCATCGCCGGCGCGACGAGGAAAAAGGTCTGGCGAAGTCCCTGCATGAGTAAATCGCGGACCTCGCCCAGGTCCTGTCGCGCCGCGGCCCGCGACGCAGCAGGCAGGACGGCCGCGGCGGTCGCGAACCCGAAAATCGTCAATGGCAACTGCACAAGCCGATTGGAATTGTACAGCCACGTCACGGCGCCCTCGCCGCTTTTGTAGGCAAAAACGGAGTCCACTACCTTGTTCACCTCACCCGCGGCCTGTCCAATCACGATCGGTCCCAGCAACGCAAAGACCGTGGCGACTTCACGCTTGTTGAGCTTGAAGCTGGGGGCCCAAACGCCTGTGTATCTGCCCATGGCCGCATACTGCACGGCGAATTGGGTGATCCCTCCCACCCATACGCCGACGACTAGAGCATAGGCAGGTTCGGGCATCGAGTGTCCGAACGCAAACCAACAAGCGATCATCGCGACGTTCAGCAGGGCCGGCGCCCAGGAGGGAGTGAAATAGTGTCTGACCGTGAATAGCGCCGCCATCGAGAACACGGCCAGACCGATAAACAGGATATATGGAAACGTCCAGCGCCCCACGCAGGCCGTGAGGGCGAGCTGTTCAGGCGTGTGGGGAACACCGCCCGTGATTGGGTTCAAGGCGTTAATGCGCCCCAGCAGTTCGGGCACCAACCACACGCCGGCGATGGTGATCGCCGTCAACAAGAGTATCATTGCGCCCATGGCCGATGCGACGACTTCGCGGAATGCGCGTTGGGAGCGTTTCTCGAGCGTTTCCGAAAATACAGGAACGAACGCCGCGTTGGCCGCACCTTCCCCCACGATGTCGCGCAGCATGTTGGGAAAACGGAACGCGACGAGGAAAGCCTCGCGTTGGGCGGACGGAACGTGAACCAGCATGATGTCCCGCGCCAATCCCAGAACACGGCTGATCAGGGTCCCGCTTGCGAATATCGCCGTGAACCGGGATGTTTGGCTGCTGGATTGCGCGCTCATAGCGTTACCCTCGAGGAAACGTACGCCCCCACATGACTAGTCCGCATTTCTCACCAGTCGACCCTGTTGACGGGGGGGCGACTGGTGAGAAATGCTATGGAGAAAGCATGGGAGTGATTTGGGC
>BTUX01000151.1:0-11057 GCA_045863315.1 Candidatus Hydrogenedentota bacterium
TTGCCCGCGGGTGTGAAAAAACCGGGTTAGCCGGGGAAGTGGACACCCCCGCGCGCGCGACTTTATACTATGATGAACTACGTTTGGACGTGGCGTGGCGCAATCGTGACGAGGACTACAAGATGGCATTTGATTTCGACATGATTCAGGGGGTGTACCAGCGGCTGCCGAAGCGGGTGGCGACCGCCCGAAATCTGGTGGGCAAACCGCTGACCCTGACCGAAAAAATCCTCTACTCGCATCTGTACGATTCCCTGCCCGGCAAACCCTACGTCCGGGGCCAGTCCTACGTCGAATTTGCACCGGACCGCGTGGCCATGCAGGACGCGACCGCACAAATGGCGCTGCTTCAATTCATGCAGGCGGGCCGCCCCAAGACCGCCGTGCCGAGCACGGTGCACTGCGACCACCTGATCCTCGCCAAGGAAGGGGCCCAGGCGGACTTGAAGTCGGCCTTGGACACGAACAAGGAGGTTTACGACTTTCTGTCGTCGGTTTCGAACAAGTACGGGATCGGATTTTGGAAGCCGGGCGCGGGAATTATCCATCAGGTCGTGCTCGAAAACTATGCGTTCCCCGGCGGCATGATGATCGGCACGGACTCGCACACGCCAAACGCGGGCGGTCTCGGCATGGTGGCGATCGGGGTCGGCGGGGCGGACGCCGTGGATGTCATGGCCGGGATGGGCTGGGAATTGAAGTTCCCGAAACTGATCGGCGTACGCCTCACCGGAAAAATGAGCGGGTGGACCTCGTCAAAGGACGTGATCCTGAAGGTCGCCGGCATCCTCACAGTGAAAGGCGGGACCGGATTCATTCTCGAATACTTTGGGCCGGGCGCGGAGTCGATGTCGTGCACCGGAAAAGGGACGGTGTGCAACATGGGCGCGGAGATTGGCGCGACGACGTCCCTGTTTGCGTTCGACGATTCGATGCTGCGGTACCTTGAAGCGACAGCCCGGCCGGACGTGGCGAAGGCCGCGAGCGCGGTGCGCGAGCACCTTCGCGGTGACGAGGAGGTTTACAGCGACCCCGGAAAGTATTTCGATCAAGTCATCGAAATTGATTTGTCCACGCTCGAACCGCACGTGAACGGACCGTTCACGCCAGACCTCGCCTGGCCGATTTCGAAGTTGGGCGAAGCGGCGAAGAAAGAAGGTTGGCCGCTCGAGATCGAGGTGGGACTCATCGGCTCATGCACGAACTCGTCGTATGAAGACCTCACGCGCGCGGCGTCGGTGGCTAAACAAGCGAGCGCGCACGGCGTGAAGGCGAAGTCCGAATACACCGTCACGCCGGGCTCGGAGCAGGTGCGCTATACGGTCGAGCGAGACGGGATTCTAAAGGAATTCGAAAACATCGGCGGGGTCGTGTTGGCCAACGCCTGCGGTCCGTGCATCGGCCAGTGGGCCCGTCATCGCAGCGGCGGCAACGATCAGCCCAACACGATCGTCACGTCGTTCAACCGCAATTTCGCCAAACGCAACGACGGCAACCCGAAAACGCACGCGTTTGTCACGTCGCCGGAACTGGTGACCGCGCTCGCGTTGGCGGGCCGCCTGGACTTCAATCCGCTGACCGACACGCTGACGGGCGCGGATGGCAAACCGTTCAAACTGGAAGCGCCGGTGGGCGAGGAACTTCCGAAGAAGGGATTTGCGTGCGAGGATCCGGGTTACGTCGCGCCCGCGGAAGACGGCAGCGGCGTGGAAGTGAAAGTGCGGCCGGATTCGGACCGCCTGCAGTTGCTCGATCCGTTCCCGGCCTGGGAAGGCACGGACCTGATCGGGCTCAGGCTGCTGCTAAAAGCCAAGGGCAAGTGTACGACCGATCACATCTCGATGGCGGGACCTTGGCTGAAGTACCGCGGCCATCTCGACAATATCTCGAACAATATGTTCATCGGCGCGATTAACGCGTTCAATGAGAAGGCGAACGAGGTCAAGAATCAGCTCACCGGCCGGTACGGGCAGGTGCCGGACGTGCAGCGCGCATACAAGGCCGCCGGCATCGGCACGATTGTCGTCGGCGACGAGAACTACGGCGAAGGCTCGTCGCGCGAACACGCGGCGATGGAACCGCGCCACCTCGGCGTGCGCGCCATACTGACGCGATCGTTCGCCCGCATTCACGAGACAAACCTGAAGAAGCAGGGCATGCTCGCGATCACATTCGCCGACAAGGCGGACTACGACAAGATCCGAGAGGACGACACGATCGACATCGTCGGGCTGACGGAATTCACGGAAGGCAAACCGCTGACGGTGGTCCTGCACCATAGCGACGGCACCACGGAGTCGTTCCCCGTGAACCATACCTACAACCAAAACCAGATCGAATGGTTCAAAGCGGGCGGCGCGTTGAATCTGATCCGGGCGGGGGTGGACGCGTAGCCCGGATTTTTCACACGCGCGGGCAATGAAGGATACAACTTCGTGCGGCACATACCTTTATGCAGCGACAGGGAAAACGGGCTGTTGGTGTGAAAAATCCTCGCCCGATTGACTTCTATGCTAACTCCTGAGCATTTCTCACCAGTCGCTCCCGTCATCGGGAGCGACTGGTGAGAAATGCGGGGTAGTATCGCAGACAGAGCGAACATGGCGCCCCGAGACTTCAAGAGTGTGTCGGGGCCCAACGTTGTTGGATCGTATTCGTTGATGCCTATTTGATCCGCCTGAAATGGAACCCGTCCGGGTCGTCGTCCGGCGTGATGACGTCGCCGTGGAGGTAGAAGGTCCGCTCGATACCGGCTACGCTGATTTTCACCTTGTTGCCTTCAATCGTGTAGGTGCCTTTGATCGTGCCGTTGACCGTGAGTTCACCGTCCGGGCCGTAGAGGAAGGTGTACTGGCCGCCGGTCCACTCCGTATCGACGAGGTTCTCGGCGTTGAGCGGGATGCCGGTGCGAATGCCCTCGTCGCGGTTGCCGCGGCGTTGCGGGCGGACCACCGGCGAGTCCGGATCGTAGGAATAGTTCAAATATCCGATGAACATTTCCTCATCGGTCTGCTCTCCAAACCTTACCGTTGCCGTGGGATCGGGGTTGAATGCATTGCGCGCGGAGTTGTCCCATGCGCCCACCGCTTCGATCACGGTGCCCGCGGGAAGGTTCTTCGGCTCCTGAAGCCGATACTGCGTCTGCCAGTCGAACCGGTAGTTCGGCACCGAAAGCAAGGTCTCCGTGTTCCCGTCGGGGTATTTCGCGATGTACGCCATGCGGCTGCCGCGGTAATGCATGTGCGGAGCCATCGACCACAAGAGCGAATCGCGCCAGATGTAGTGTTCCCCCTTCGTTTCGTGGTCGTACGCGCCGGGCGGGATCTCGAAACGGGTGTTCGACGCCGCGCGCGTCGCGTATACCTGCGCGGGCTTCTCGCTGCAGAAGTACAGACCGAGTTGCGTCTGGTCGGTCTCTTGTTTGCCGGTAGTCACGTAGTGCAACTGGAATTCGAAAGTCGAACCCGCGGGCACCAACTTGCCCGAGCCCTCGGGAAAAGGCAATGGCGCAGCGCCGGGCACGTAACCCGCAAAGTAGCCGCCGGTCCCGCCCATGTAGTCGGGTTCCTGGTCTTTCAGGTGCTCGGGGTATGAGAGAAACACGAGCGCATGGTGGACGACGGCGCGGTTCGTCGGCCGCACATCGACCGCGCGCACCCACTTGTCCTCGCCCAACGGGAACTTCACGCCGACGCCGGCATACGGCAGCACGCCGGACGCGGGAATGGTCTGCGGCTCCGGCAACTGTACGATCAGATCGGGCTTGCCCAATGGCCATTCCGGGTGTTCAAGGTTCGCGACGTCTTCGAGAGGATCGGCATCGCCGTCCTTCGGCGCGCCGGCTTCCAGCCACGCGAACAGTTTGCGGATTTCGGTTTTGGAAAGCGACCTGTCGTTCAGGAACCGGCCGTGCAGGGGGTCCGCGTGCCAGGGCGGCATGCGCTGGGTAAGCACCACTTCCCGGATCATCGATGCGCGGCCCACCACTTGCCGGTGGCTGTCAAACGCAAACGGGGCCACACTTCCGGGACTGTGGCAGTCCGCGCAGCGATCACGAATCAACGGCGCAATGTCCTTGACGTAAGACACCGCCTGTGGGAGATCGTCGTACGTGATCAGGCAGCCCTTCGGCTCCACACGCGGTTCCGCTACGGGTTTGCCTTCGAGGTACGCGTTCAACGCGTCCACCAGCCAGCGTTTCGTGGGCGCGGGTTTCGTGCCGATGTAGTCGTACTGGTCGTCTACCGCGCCCCTATAGACAACCGTCCACGTCTTCGGATCGATAAGCATTGCGTCACAAGTACGTTGGTAGCCGAGCCTCCTCACCACGAGTTGAGTTTCGTCTTTCAGGATGGGAAGGTCGATGGCGAATTCGTCCGCTTCCTTTGCGATATCCGGCCGGCCGTCGATCGGATCGCCGTTAATAAAAAGGAAGATGACACCTTTCGGGGCGAATTCGTCGCGGATGGCTTTCATGGTGGGAACCAGTTTGCGCGCGATGGGACAACCGTTTCCTTGCGAGAATAGGACGATCGCCTTCGCGTCCGCGCCGTATGCATAGAGCTCATGCGAACGGCCGTTGTGGTCCAGCAAGCGGAAGTTCTCGATCTTTACAACTGCCGCGCCGAACGGATCCGCGGCCTCTTCCGCATAGGCGCTCGGCACAATCGCAGCGAAGAACAAGACCAGCACCGCAAACGATCCCACCGCCCGACCGACTTCACCTCGCATGACAGACAATTCCTCTCCGCCATTCCCGGCCTTCGTACTCCACCATTGGCGCCTTTGCGGGTCGCTGCGCCTCAACGGCGCGCGAATCGCGCCGCCGATCCCATCCGCGAAATCACAACCGGCAGAACTTCGCAAACGCGCGTGATTTCCCGTTCGGTTGTATCCTTGCCCAGGCTGAACCGCACGGCGCTTTGCGCCGCTTCGTAGTCCAGGCCCATGGCGAGCAGCACATGAGACGGATCCAGCGATCCCGCCGTGCACGCGGAGCCGCTGGAGACGGCGATGCCCTCGACGTCAAGCCCGAGCACCAGCGACTCGCCTTCGACGCCGGAGAACCCGATATTGGTAATGTTCGGCAGACGCCGCGTTGTAGAGCCGTTGACGTATGCGCCGCGCACTTGCGACAAGACGGCCCGCTCGAGCCGGTCGCGAAGTCTTGCTAGGCGCTCGCCCGTTTCGTTCATTTCGAGCCGCGCCAGTTCGCAGGCCTTCCCGAGGCCGACGATGCCGGCGACGTTTTCCGTCCCGGCCCGGCGTTCGCGCTCTTGCCCGCCGCCGACGGCCTGCGGCTCGAGGCGAACGCCCTTGCGGACAAAGCATGCGCCGACGCCTTTGGGACCGTAAATTTTGTGCGCGGAAATCGCCAGCAGGTCAATCGGTACGGCGCTGACATCCACCGGAACCTTACCGGCGGACTGCACGGTATCGCTGTGAAAGACGACGGCCCGCTCGGCGCAAAGGGCCGCGATCTCCTCGACCGGTTGAATCGTCCCCGTTTCGTTGTTCGCGTGCATGACCGAAACGAGAACGGTGTCATCGTTCAAGTGCGCCGCGATTTCGCCGGGATCGACGCGCCCTTCGCGGTCCACGCCCACCTTGACCAAATCAATGCCGTCATGCTTGCGGACGTACTCCGCCGCATGGAGCACGGCGTGATGCTCGACCGCGGACACGATCACGCGCTTGCGCGGGGCGCGACCCGCCGCCACGACGCCGCGCACGGCAAGGTTGTCCGACTCGGTGCCGCCGGACGTGAATACGATGTCGCGTGGGTCGGCGTTGATCAGCGCGGCGACCTGATCGCGGGCGTCATCGATCGCCTTGCGCGCTTCCCGTCCGAAGGCATGGACCGATCCCGCGTTTCCGAAGCGGTCCCTCAGGAAGGGCTCCATTGCATCGAAGACTTCGGGGCGGACCGGCGTCGTCGCGCTATGGTCGAGATAGATCCGAGTCACGACTCATTCTCGGTTTGTTCGAGTTCCGCAACTACTGTTCAACTACTATGCCAAAGGTCCGGACCGCTTGGAAAGGCGCCCGCGTTACGGCGTTGCCAACTCACGAATCGGGAAGGTCACGTCGGATTCCTTGCCCTGCCGATTGATGCGAAGGGTGACGCGGTCCCCCTCGAACAGGTCCCACAACGCAAAGTCGATATCCGAGGCGGTGTCCACGCGCTCGCCGTTGATGCCGACGATCACGTCGCCGGGCCGCAGACCCGCGTCGAAAGCGGGCACGCCTTGTAAAATGTTCACGACCAGGCAACCGCTTTCGGCGGTGACGCCGCCCTGCCGCAGGATTGGCGTAGGCGTCTGCCGAACGTCCTGTACCTTGAATCCGGCCCACGGGTTGCGGCGGCGGCCGTAGCGGATGATCTCGTCCGCGACGCGACGCGCCCGGTTAATCGGAATCGCGAATCCGAGCCCGACGTTCCCTCCGCTCTGAGAAAAGATCATCGTGTTGACTCCAACCACCTGTCCGCGTGCATTCACCAGCGGGCCTCCGCTGTTGCCGGGGTTGATCGCCGCGTCGGTTTGAATCATCCCCTGGTACAGCCGTTCGCCTCCCCCGATACTGGGGCTGACCCGTCGATGCTTGGCCGACACCACGCCGACGCTCACGGTCGGCTGGGGGTCCTTCATCAACATGCCAAACGGATTCCCAATCGCGATGACCCATTCACCGGTCAGCAGATCCTCCGAATTCCCCAAGGCCGAAGTTGGCAAATTGGGTCCGTCGGTCTTGAGCACGGCGACGTCCGTTCGCTCGTCGGCGCCCACCAGGCTTACCGGCAATTCGCGCCCGTCGGGCAAAGTGACGGAAACGACTTCCGCCGCGCCTTCGATGACGTGGAAGTTCGTGAGAATGTATCCCTCAACATTGAGGAAGAACCCGCTGCCGACTGAGTTGATTCGTCGCTTTTCCACCTCCAGATAGGGACGCGGCACGTCGAAGAACCCCCAGAATTCCTCGAACATCGGGGGCAAACGGCGTTGGGCGCGGAATTCGGCGACGTTGATCGAGACGACCGCGGGGGCCGCCTTTTCGACCGCCACGACTATGGCGTTTCGCCGAGAGGTAAGAATTTCGTCGCCGATCGCCGCCTGCGTTTCCGCGCACACGACTACACAGGGGACCACAATCAGTATCAAACGCGTCGCAGTGTCCATTTGCGTATCCATTCCTTATTTTGAACGGACGCCGATCCAGCCCAACCATTCCTATCAAACCAATGCGCCGGACGGTCTGTGCCCGCCCGGCGCATAGCGGTATTCGGGAAGAGTGCGATCTACTGCTCCGCCGCCGCTTCCGCGGGCGCGCTTTCGGTTGCGGGGCCGCTTTCGCCCCCGGCATCCGACACTGCATCTTCCGGCGACGGCGCGACAACCTCGGTGGAGGGTGAAGCGGGCGCGGAATCGTCCGTCGTCACCCCTTCCTCTGGGAGGGCCGCATCCGTCGGCAGGCTTGCATCCGTAGTCGAATCGCCGGGCGTTTCGGCCGTGTCTGCTTCGTCGACCGGCGGCTCCTCCGGCGCGGGAGCCTCGACCTTCAAGGTCGTGCTAGCGACCAGCACGTCGTCGACGTCTTCTTTGTCCGCTCGGAACACCTGCGCCTTTCCGGACAACTCGAGCAGGTATTGCCCGGATTCCTCGGGGCCGAAACGGAATACGTGCTCAACACCGTCCTTGGTGACACAATGCACGGTGGCGATAGCGTCGCCGGTCAGCGCAGTCTGACCGAAGAGAATGTCGGACGCCTCCAAATCCGCGACGGTGACCGCGAGGTCTTCGCACGCGTCCGAGTCGGCTTCCGCCGCGGCGCCGTCCACCGTCAAGGTCCATTCGTCTTCTCCGGCGCGGGCAATCTGGAACGAATCGGACGCTCGTTCGATCCGAATGCTGTTGATGTCGTCTTCGTCGACACTCAGCAGTTTTCGCTGAAAGATGTCTTTCGGTGCGGGAAAGATGCGGTCGACGTCGCCCTTGCTCATGATAAGCACACGCGGGGCGTCGTCAACGCGGGCGTAGGCCCCGGCGATGCCTTTGGAATCGGCGCCGAGGGCGATGGAGTGCGTCGCGCCGGTACTGAGCGTGACCGTGATCGTGCGGGTCGGGTTGTCCAAGCCCGCAGCTTCGGCGCTGTCGGCATAGTCCGCGGGCTTCCAGGAAGACAGCGCGTTCGCGATGGAATCCAGGGTGGACTTCTGCATCTCCAGGTCGGCGGCCGGCGAATAGATGGTCCAGTCGTCGCCGGTCTTTCCAAGCGAAATCACCCCGGACGGCTGCACGATGTTCACGCTCGCGATTTGCGCTTTGTCGATCGTCAAACCGGGCAGGTCGAACAGGTCCGTGCCCTTGGGGAAGATGCGCTCAAAATTATACTTGCTCAGTTTGAAAATGACGTCCTTGTTGGCGCTCGCCACACGGACGTAGCCGTCGCTGTTCGGATCCGGCCGGCCGCCTTCGATCATCACGTCGCCTTCGCGGCCTTCGACGGTCAGCGCACAGGTGAATTGCGGCGATTCCAGGCCCCACTCCGCCAGCTTGGCCGGATCGACAATATCGCTCGCGGTCAGCGGGGCGAAGGCGCCGGCAAGGTTTTCCAAACCCGACACCTTGACCTCGAGGCCCGCGGGCCCGCCTTCCGCCAACACCCACTTCTCCTCGGTGCGGGTCTTGGGCTTCTCGTCCCCTTTGGGTGCGTCGCCGGATCCGCCGGTTGTGGTGTCGCCGCCTTCGTCCTTGGAACCTTGACCGTCGTTGTCGTTCTCACTTGTGTCCTCGATCGGCACTTCCTTCTTTTCTTTCACGACGGCGAGACGTTTGTCCGGTGTTGTCACGGTGATCTTGGAAATCGTGTTTTTGGCGATGTTGACGACTTCCTTTTTCAACCAGGTATCCGCCGTTGGCGCGGTGTCGGGATCGTCCTGGTACACGCCGGCCTCACGGCGAAGGTTGGTGTTGAGCACGTACACGTCATTGGAAGCGGAAGGCCGCATAAACACTTGGTCGAAGGCCGGCGCCTTGCCGACCAATACGGCGAACGCGGGTTCCGCGGCGTCTTTCTTGTATCCCTTCACATGGAAGGCCTTCGCGTCGGTCAGATTATAGGATTCGAGGGAGGCGTCGCCCACGCCGCTTCCACGTGGTTCGCCTTTGAGTTTGATGGCTTTGTCGATAAACGCCTCGATCTTTTCCTTGTCCGCGGGCGCGTTAAAGTGCGAAGTCACCCACCACACGTTGGGGTCCGAGGGGTCCCGAGTCAACACGGTTTTCTCGTCGGGCTTGCCGCCGTTGTAGAACTCGAGCTTGGCGATGTCCGTTTTGGACACGTCTCCGGACACGAGCGGGGTCAAGGTGACCTGCTGCGTAATGGTCGGCGTGGGTGTGCTGACCCGTTTCAGCACGATGAGTCCGAGCAACACGAGCAACACGACCGCCAGCAGCACGAGGTACTTGTTTTGCTTCATCTTCTCCCTCCGGCAGGGGCGCGGAACCGGAGCGGCCCCTGCGAGAACCGTTTCCCAAACCCTGTAGTCCTAGCCTTCGCGGTTCGACGCGTAACTCATCGTGTACGCGTTGCGTGAGCGGCGGCGCGCCGCGGCGCTGGTCACGCCGATGCCGGCGATCACCATATTCACCGCCGCGTAATTGACGAACTTCCACGTCCGGCGTTGGCCGTCGGTAGGCTTGGTGATGGCGCGATCGATCGGCTTGCGCCCGCGCACGCTTACAATGTCATCGCCTAGCGTCACGGCGTCCACGCAGTTCAGAAACAGATCCAGGTTGCTGCCCTGAATGAAGTTCTTGTTGAACATCTGGGAACACCCCAACAGCACGAGTTTGCCGGGCTTGGGAGTGGTCGGAGGCGTTTCGCCGTCCTCAGGCTGGGGCGGCTCAGGCGGCATGCCCGGCATGGGCGCGGCGGGTGGCCATGCCGGCCGCGGTTTGTCCTTATATGCGTCGGGGAACTGACCCGACACCACGGCCATCAGCGGATACTGCTGTCCCTGTTCGGGATCCCGAATGTCGGCGTCCGTCAGTTTCTTGTCCGCGGCGACGGTCCACGCACGTGGAGATGTGCTCATGACAACCTTGGCATCGAGCCCGTACTTCGACAGTTCGTCCTTGTTCAGTTCGAGCGCCGACCCCCACAGGTAAAACACGGTGGAAAGTCGGTTCGTAATGGGGGCCGACGAGTCCATCGTCGTGTTGTTGATGAGCATGTGCATCGGAAGCGATACGGTTGTGCCTCCGCCCATCAGCATTTCAAGCGGGTTCGCGCTGCTGCGGATGGTCAACGGCACCTTGTTCACGTCCATGAGAATGTCGGTGCTGACGCCCAAACCATATTGGTTAAGCAGATCGTTGATCTGAGGGTTTTGCTCGCGTTTGGTGAGGTTCAGGTTGCCTTCCGGCGTAACGCGGTACTCCCACTCATAGTTCTGCACGGCGAGCACCACGTTCTTGCCGGACACCAAGGCCCGATTGATTTCCCATTTTTGCCGGTCGTTGAACTCGCGCGGATTCACCACGACCAGCGTGTCGTACTCATCGGGCAACGGGCTCTGCTGGGTCAAATCGATCCGGCTGATTTCGTACTTCTCGTTCTTCAGTATCAGTTCCAGGTATTCGTAGGGGTCTTCCGATTCCGGCACGGGCTGGCCCATCTGCATGTAGAGTTGGCGCAATTGCGGCGGTATGTTGATGGCTTCCTTGGGCGCCACCAGCGCGACCTTCGGCGGCGTCGATCGCGACAGTTTGTAGATCGTGTTGACGAGCCGGTACTCGAGTTCGGGAACGTCCTCGGGCCGGATCATCGGAAGAATTTCCTCTTTCTCCGCGCCGTAGGCGACGCCGATGCTCGAGTACACGGGCCGCTGAGTCAGTTCCTCGTTTACCAAGGCCTGCACCATGAACGGTTGCACGCCCTTGGCCAGCATCCGTTTTTCGATGGCCTGGGCTTCCGAATCCTCTTTCTCGTCCTCGTCTCCGCTTCGCAAGACGTCCTGCGAAGCAAGCACGTTGGCCGCTTTCATGTACACCGGC
>BTUX01000152.1:0-11041 GCA_045863315.1 Candidatus Hydrogenedentota bacterium
ATGGCGCGGGCCTTTCCGCCGACTCGACTATCTCAGCCGGGTCGGCCGAGATTTGGTCTCGGTTGATTTCGATTTTTCCTCGTTCGCACTCGAAGATACACCCGAGTCCGGGGCCCCAATCGCCATCGAGTACGAGCGCGAGTTCGGTCCCGGAAGCGTATTTCATCCGCACTTTGGCGCGGGGGCCTACGGCGTTCTTGGCCATGTGGTAGTACTTTGCGCCGGTCTCGGTGACGGCGGGCTCGCGCGCTTCGAATTTGCCGGCGGGCAGGTCGCACACCGGTTCCTCGAGCACGACTTCGACGGGTCCCGTTTCATCGGTTCCGAGGCCGCGCTGGATTTGATCGTAACTATGCGTCCCCCAGCCGGTGACACCAAACGAGAGTCCGCCACCGTCGTAATCCCACCACTTGGACCAGAAACGGTGGAGTTCATGATGATAAGGCCGGAATTCGGCCTGATTGGTCCAGACATCCCACCAGTTCTCCGTTCCGCCTTCGGGCATGTCTTCGGCCGGCTGGGCCGTCCAACGTAGCGGGCCGAGGAAATTGGGGGCGAGGACCCTTTTGACCTTGCCGAGAGTGCCGTTCTTGACGAGGTCGCTGGCCCAATTGTTCAGCGGCATGGACCGTTGCTGTGTTCCGATCTGGGTCACGCGGTCGTACTTGCGCGCAAGATTGACCATGGCGCGGCCTTCGGCGATGGTAAGGCACATGGGCTTCTCGATGTAGACATCCATTCCCGCCGCCATCGCGAGACAAGTCACCCACGCGCGGGCGTGCGTAGTGGTTTCGACCATGACGGCATCAAGGTTTTCCTTCTCAATCATCTCACGAAAATCGAGATACCCTTTCCACCGCTGGCCTTCCGGCATCGCTGCCAGCCAAGAGTCCACACGCGGCTTGAAGCAGTCGCATACGGCGGCGATGCGCATCTGCGGAATCTCGAGGCAGGTTTTCGCGATGTCGTTGCACCGCCCGCCGAGGCCGATGAGCCCGACGTTGACCACGTCGTTGGGGCCGGGCGTCTGACGTCCCAGGACGCGAGGCGAGACGACCAGCGGCACGGCCGCGGCCGCAGTTTTCAGAAAACATCGTCTGGATACCATCACGTACGCCCTCCTCTCCCCGTGTTCACGGACCTTTCGTGCGGAGAAACCTTCCTCACGGGCCTACACGACAATGGTCCCCGCATCCGCGTCGAATCTTGCGGTCCTGCCGTTGCGTTGCGCCAGAGCGGCCATCTGGAGCGCGGTTTGTACGTGAAACGCAAGGTCGATCGGGCTCTCGGGTTGTTGCCGCGTTTGCACGCATTCAATCAGGTTTCTCCAATGGGCCCGTACGCTTTCCGGATGCTCGATAGCAAACCGTTGCATTTCCTTCTTCGATCCCTCGGCCGGGCGAAACACGATCTCGTCTTCCTTGGAGTCGGGATTCTTCTCGATCGTGATGCTGCCTTCCCAACCACGAAGCGTCGGACAGCGCCCGCCCGAACCGCGGGCGTTGTCTCCGAAATAGTTGTTCCCCTGCGTGCCGAGCACGGCAATGGTAATGCCTTCGGGATAATCGAGAAGCATGTTGAACGTGTCCGGCACCTCGCGCTCCTCGTAGCGGAATTTTCCACCGGTGCCGACGGCGATCGAGGGCATGCCGAGACCGAGCATGAATACGACGGGCGTCAGCGAATGTGGGAACAGGTCCGTCACCGGCCCGCCGGAGTAGTCCTCGTACATGCGCCACCGGAAGAAGCGGCTGACATCGAAATCGCGTTTGGGCGAGTCGCCGAGGAACGCGTCCCAATTCAGGTCGGGTCCGGGGGTCGCGTTGGGATCGTCGATTTTCATGCCGCGCTCGCCCCAGTCGCCCACGCGAAAATAGCCGCATTCCGCGTGAATTGGTTGGCCGATGAGCCCATCTTGCACAAGCTTGTGAATCTGGTGCCAGGCCGAGTCGGACATGCCCTGGGTGCCGAGTTGGAATATTCGGCCCGACTTCTTCACTTCCTCGACCGCCCTCTTGGTCAGCTCGAACTGCCTCCAATGCGTGAACGGTTTTTCGCAGTACACGTCCTTATTTGCCCGAACGGCGTCGATGGTCTGCGGACCGTGAATGTGGTCAGGCGTGGCAATGCACACAAGATCGACGTTCGGATCGGCGAGTAGCTCCCGATGATCCATGTAGCGCTTCGCGTCGTATTTCATCGCGGTCTCTTCCATGCGCGGACGATACACGTCGCAGGCGGCGACAATATCAACCGGAGCGCCCTCGTCGCGCAGCGCGGCCACCTCGCCGATTAGATGCCTGCCGCGGCCGCCGCACCCGATCAGGCCAACCCCGATGCGTTCGTTCGCCCCGGCGGGCGTGGCGGCGAAAGCCTTTGCGCGTGGAGCGGCCGCGCCGGCGACGACCGCCCCCGCGGCGTAAATGAAGGTCCGCCGCGATACCTGCCCCGCGTTGATTTCGAATTTCGCTTTCATGTTCGTTCCCCTGGATTTACTTGGCCTGCACCGTGGCCGCCACGAGCGGTTCCACAAGTTTGAGCCAGCGTTGGTAGGTTTCCTCAATTTGTTCCCCGGCGGCGTGCCCGTCCCACGCTGCTACACCGTAGGTGAGGGACAAGTCGAGTTTCTGAAGCGGTTGGCGATTGAGATCGAGCGTGGCGGACAAATAGGTGAAGGGCGTATCCATGGTGTACCACGTCGCCGGATGCCGTTCGTTCGTGGGGTGATCAAACATCGCGACGGTCACGGGTTTGCCATCCGCATGTGCAGCGTACGCGCACCAGTTCGCCCGCTTGTCATTCGTGCCGTCCACGCCGGTCGCGCCTGCGGCGTTAAAGAACGTCCCGCCCTTGTCCATCGATTCGACAAAGCGCATGCCAAGACCGTGGTATTTGGTCCCGCCATAGGTAGGCGCAGGTTTGCCGTCCAATCCGTGAAGCGCGGATTGCCACGTCATCAGTCGGAACGGCCGGTCATCCATCACGTATGCCGCGATTCTTCGTGTTTCACTCAACAGGATGCTCCCTTTCTCGGGGCCGAGCCATTCCAGCGTTTCGACGAGCCCGTCGTCGCCGACTTTTTCGCGCTTTATCGAGACGTGTTTCTGCGTGCCGGGATTTGTCTGCTCCTCCCAAAAGTTCACTCCGTCCACCGTAACGGCGAACATCAGACCGTGGTGGTGCAAGTGATCGGCGGGCGCATCGCGAAGCACATTGACCCCATTCGGCGTGTAGAGCTCCTTGACGTAAGGTTTAAAGGGAACGCCTTCGCACACATACAGCAAGGCACAGCGGTCATGATCAGGACAGAGCCTCATATTGCCCAATTTCGGCTCCTCCGGGCGCCTCACCGCTTCCTGGGACCCCACCGTCGCCGACACAGCCAGAAACAACAACCCTCCCGCGACACGAATGCAGTTGGCGCGACTTTGCATGCAATCTCCCGTCTATTGCTTAAGAATGGACTTCAAGTGATCGATACTTCGTCGGGCCTGATCGACCGTTCCGCATTCGACGGACAACACGATATCGCGCGGGGCCGTTTTCACGATTTCGATCACACGCTTCCAATCGATCACCCCGTCGCCGCAGGCGCAACCTACGGGTGTCCCCGTGACTTTACCCCGTTCAGCGTCGGATTGCGACACGCTGATGTCTTTTGCGTGAACGTGGACAAGCCGGTCCTTCACGTGGTCGAGCCAATTGTAGGGGTCATGTCCGCAGAGGTAGCTGTTGCCGGTGTCAAAGTTGATGCCGATGGCCGGACTGTCCACCAGTGCGTAGATCCGATCCAACCCATCGGGGTGTTTGCTGTATTGCTGGTGCGGCTCGATGCCGATGAGGATTCCGCGCGCCTCGGCGAGAACGCTGGCCTCGCGCAGCACATACCGCATCAGCACATGGTCTTCTTCGACGGTCGTCCATTTCGGCTTGGGCCCTTCGTCCGTATTGCACACCGGCGCGCCCGCCTCCGCCGCGAACCGGACCGCCTGTTTCAGGTATTCCGTGCTGATCTCGGGTTTGCACAGGGGGCAGTGCGAGCTAAAGCCGGACAGTTTGACCCCCGCCTTTTCGCACGCGCGCCGCACACGCAAAGGATCGTCGAACATCGATACACTGTGAAAGTAGCCTGCCTCGCTCAACAATTCGCGACCGAGATGCAC
Organism: Candidatus Hydrogenedentota bacterium; assembly: GCA_045863315.1. Lineage (GTDB taxonomy): Bacteria > Hydrogenedentota > Hydrogenedentia > Hydrogenedentales > SLHB01 > JABWCD01. The sequence continues at coordinate 4,164 of BTUX01000152.1, forward strand.
CATCGGCTCGACGTATTCATATCCCAGTTCGGCCGCTTTTTCGACACCCCACTCGAACGATTTATCCTCATGCCGTACGAATTCGAGGTTGATGCCGATGCCAATCTTCCCCATGGGAGTACCCTCCGCGCCCATTCATATGAGTTCGTCTGACGATCGACTGCTGATCGCATGTCATGGGAATTCTGGGAACAATGGGACAAGACGGGCACTACAGAAAACAACGGCGGCGTCGGCTTGTGCTTCCGGCCCGTTCGCTTCCCTTGCTCCCATCGGCCCCCATTCCGTCCCCCGTCAGTCCTTGATTTCGCGTTCCCTTTATGCCACGAATAGGTTCTCAAACACAACCCCCCGAATCGCCGGACAACTTGCCGAATTGTGCCGGTGAGGTGTGAGGGCGACGGGTTTTGTTCGTCTTTTGGGGTTCTTGAAAGACGTGAGGACCGCCCTTCATCGTGAATGGGCAGCTCGACGTTCGGAGAATGGCGATATCGAGGGTGGGAGAGGCGCTTTTCGCAGTGTTCAGACAGACCGGTCCCACGCGTGGTGGGCACGAGGCTTGTTTGAAACGGTCAGGCCATGGCGGCCGCGAAGGCAAGCGCGTGCGGGTGGCCGCGCGGGAGTTTGAGCCACAGGCGCCGTGCGTGACGGGTGAGGAGGGCGGGAACGCCCAGGAGGCGGAACAGAAGCGACTTGAGACGAAACGGCTTGCAGGAAGCCGGCGGCACAAGGCTTTTCAGGGCGACAAAGAGATTGTTGGCCAGAGGGACCACGCCGGGAAAATGGGTCACCGCCCGCCACATCCGAGTCGTCGAGCTTTACCGAAATCGCCCCTTGTCGTATCATGGTCTTCACCTCGTCGGCGCGTATCCTGCTGTTTTTACACTCCATTTATCCCAAATGGAAACAACAAGATCCCTCCAACGAGGTCTTTCTAATCCGGCGATTCGGGTCGTTTCGTGATAAACTGCCGGTAGTCTGAACGGCGGGAATGGTAACCAAGTATGATGAGACTGCGCATTTTTTTGCCCTTGCTTGTCGCATGCGCCGCGGTGAACGGCCCAAGGGCGGACACGGGAGATGCGGACAACATCCTGTCCGGAGGGCCGGCCGTTCCGCCCGGATACTCCAGCCACGACGAGGTGATGAAGGCCGTGGTCTCGGGCAAGGTCAAGCTCGTGAAGGCGCCCGAGACGCTACCGGAGACGGTGATCGCACACAAAGACATCGAGTATGCGCGGGTCGGCGATCGCTCGTTGACGTTGGACTTGTACGCGCCCAAGCACATCGAGAAGCCCGCGCCGGTTCTGGTATTCATCCACGGCGGGGGATGGCAACAGGGAAACAAGAACGACTACCGCGTCTATACGATCGACTACGCTTCGAAAGGTTACGTCGCTGCGACGATATCGTACCGGCTTAGGCAGGAGGCGTTGTTTCCGGCGGCGGTCCATGATGTTAAAGCGGCCCTGCGATGGATACGCGCGAATGCCGATGCTTATGGAATCGACCCCGAAAAGATTGCCCTGATCGGCGGTTCGGCCGGCGGCCATCTTTCACTGCTGGCGGGCTATTCCGATACGCCCGAGTTGGAAGGCGAGACCGCCAACCCCGGAACGCGCACGCGTGTGCAGGCCATAATCAACTTTTATGGGCCGTCGGACCTGACGACCGAACATGCCCGCACCGCCCCGGAGGTAACGGCCTTTCTGGGAGCGGACTTCGACACGTCGCCGGGTCTGTTTGCGCTCGCATCGCCTATCACCCACATTACGAAGGACGATCCGCCTACTTTGACCTTCCACGGGACCCTCGATGAACTGGTGCCCGTTGCCCAGGCGGACGCCTTGCACGCCAAACTAACGGAGTTGGGTGTACCGAATGTCTACGATCGCATCGAAGGCTGGCCGCATACGCTTGACGCGGCGCTGGAGATCAACCGACACTGCCAGGGAGTGATGGACCGGTTTCTGGCAAAGCACTTGCCCCTGCCGAAGTAGATGCGGCCGCGAAAATGAACTGCGTTGCGTGCCCACGAGGGACCCGTGCAGTGAATTATCCCTCCCCGAGAATGCCCCCGCGCATTTGCCCGAGTTGAATGCCCTTCAGCATCAATTCCAGTTCCGCCGGATTGTCGGAAATCTCCAGCGCGGTGTCGATGGTAATGAGTTTGGCCTTCAGTAATCCATACAAACTGTCATTGAACGATTGCATTCCGTCTTCACGACCGGCCTGTATCGCGTTGGGAATCTTGCTCAGGCGGTTTTCCTTGATGAGCTTTTGCACGGCGGGCGTTGCGATCAACACCTCGCACGCCGGCACGCGGCCGGTCCCGCTTGCGCGCGGCAAAAGCCGCTGGCACATGATTGCCTTCAGGTTCATGGACAACTGGGACCGCACCTGGTCTTGTTGATTGGACGGGAACAGGTCGACGATACGGTCCACGGTCTGCATGGCGTTGGTCGTGTGCAGCGTGGTGAACACCAAGTGTCCCGTTTCCGTCGCACTGATCGCGGCCTGGAAGGTGTCGAGGTCGCGCATTTCCCCCACCAGGATCACGTCGGGATCCTGCCGCATGACGGCGCGAAGCGCGGACGAGAAGCTCTGGGTATCGATATGAATCTCGCGCTGGTTAATCACCGCCTTCTTATCACGGTGGACGTATTCGATGGGGTCTTCAATAGTAACGATATGGCATCTCCGGCGCTCGTTGATATAATCGACAATCGCGGCGAGCGTGGTTGACTTGCCGCTGCCCGTCGTGCCTGTAATCAGGACAAGCCCCCGCACCATCTGCCCGAACCGTTCGACGGCCGTGGGCAGGTGCAGGTCCTCGAAATTCGGGATGACGCTCTTGATCCGCCGCATGACGAGCGAGACCGTGCCGCGCTGCCGGAAGGCACTGACGCGAAAACGGCCCAATTCAGGATGGACGTAGGCGAGGTCCACCTCTCCCCTGCTGTCCATTTGTTCGCGTTGCGCCGTCGACAGCATTTCGCCAAGAATCGAATCAATGTCCTCCGCGCTCAATTCGCGTTTGCGCGGAATCAGTTCGCCGTCAATTCGGAAATACGGCGGTCCGTCCGTCTTCACGTGAACGTCGGAGGCGTCGCGTTCGACCGCGCGCCGCAGGAGTTGCTCGAGCAGACTCACCTGCGCTTCATCCTGTTCCGCATGAATGCCGGAATCCCCATGTCTTCTTCGGGTTCACGCGGCGTGAAGGGGTAGATCGTGTCCGGCAAACGCTCTTCCGGCTGGGCATAATCCGGTTCTTCCTCGGTGAACTGAAACTGTTCTTGTTGGGCGGTCGCGGCTGCCACCAAGACCTCCTTCTTGCGGGGAGGCTCGGGCGCGGAATCGCTCCGGTGTCCGGGCTCAATCCCTTCGTCTACTTCCAGGGTCAATGACACCATGCCTTCGTACGCGGGCCCGGCCTGTGCGGCTTCGTATGGGAACCCCGCAGCAATTACGGTCACCTGCACTTCGGGCCTCGGCTCGTCGTCGACCACCGCGCCGAAAATGATGTTCGCGTTGGGGTGCGCGGCCTTCTGCACGGTGGTCACGGCTTCGTGGACCTCGCGCATGCCCAAGTCACTGCCCCCTTTCACATTGACTATAACACCGATGGCCCCGTCAATACTCGACTTTTCGAGTAAGGGGCAGACGATGGCTTCCTGCGCCGCGCGCACCGCCCGCTTTTCGCCTTCGGCCATGCCGATGCCCATAAGCGCGCGACCGCTGTGCATCATAATCGTGCGAACGTCGGCAAAATCGAGGTTAATCAGGCCGGGCAAGGTAATCAGTTCCGATATGGCGCGAACGCCGTTGTGCAGGACTTCGTCCGCCAAGCGGAACGCGTGCAGAAATGAAATGTTCTCGTGGCAAAGCAAAGACAACCTGTCGTTCGGGACGACGATTAACGCGTCGACGTGCGGCTCGAGCGCCTTGAGCCCTTTCATCGCGTTTTCCATTCGCCCCTTGCCCTCGAACTGGAACGGGAGAGTCACGATGGCCACCGTCAGCGCGCCGGTCTCGCGAGCGATTTCCGCAACAACCGGCGTGGCCCCTGTACCCGTGCCCCCGCCCATGCCCGCAGTAAGAAAAATCATGTCGGCGCCCCGCAGAATGTCCATGATGCGGTCCCGATCTTCAATGGCGGCCTGTTGGCCGACTTCGGGCTTGGCGCCCGCGCCTAGACCGACTGACCCGATCTGAAGTCGCGTGCCGGCGGGCGAATGGCGGAGCACCTGCGCGTCCGTGTTGATGGTGATGAATTCGACGTCTTTGAGTCCAGCTTCGATCATGCGTCCGACGGCATTTCCCCCGCCGCCGCCGATTCCGCACACTTTGATGACGGCGTCTTGCTCGAACACACTCAGTTCGTCCGTGATTCCGATCGGCATGGCTGCTCTCCCCTGTCGATTGCCTACGATACGCTGCAGTTTCGTTTTCGGTTGTTGTATCACTTGCAGGCGATGTCCCGCCCAAATCTCAAGTCCAGATACTCGCTACACGCTAACGACTTTCCTTTCTGTCGCCACAGAATATCAAGGCGCTTCGCCTGGCTTGGTACGTCTTCGCGTCCCCAGCGAATTTCGAACGGCAGTTCGTCGCAGTACATCCGAATGCTGTTGGGACCCGGCGCGGCGATTTCCGAGACGGTGACCTCGGACGCCATATCGGTCTGCGAAAAGGCGCTCCACACGTCGAGTGCGGTGCGCAGCGATGCCTGCTGGAGCTGTGCCCCGGTGCCGACGTCGCCCAATTCGGGGATTTGTGAAATGAGTGGACCGATGTGGGGCTCGTTCAAATCGAGTTCGCGGAGCACTTTCATCTCGGCGTCAATTTCGAAGGGATGATTGTGGATGATGATTGTCGCTACGGGGGTTCGTTCCGCGATCGCGATCGTCACCATGTCGGGAAAGGTACGGCGGACCGTGCAATCCTTCACGTACGGAAGGCAACGCACGCGCTCCGCGATTCGAGCGGTGTTCAAAAAAAGGATGTGGTCCGCGTTCGTCACACCGGCCGCCTGCACAATCTGCTCGCTGCTGAGCAGTCGGGCGCCGTCAATGCGGATGGTCTTCACGCGGTATCGGCCGGATTCCATGACATGCTGGTACAGCCCAACGAGCGCCGCCGTCGCGCATGCCGCCGCAAGCGCGTACATGAGGAGTTGCTTGGCGTTGCGGCGCACGGACCGCACCGCGTAGGACGATCGAGCGCTTCGCATGGCGACCGTGCGGGCCGTCATCGCTTCCTCAGTTCGTCGAGCAGGGGCGCCGCGATTCGATTGATATTGCCGGCCCCGAGGATTAGCACGATGTCGCCGGGTCTGAGCGAAGGCGCCAACACCGTCGGGACCTCGCGCATGTCGTTGATGAGTTCCACGTGTGTCGCTCCGGCGTTTCGTGCCGCATCCACAATCAGGCTGGAATCCACACCGGGCATGGGTGTTTCACGAGACGGGTAAATGGCCGTCACAATCGCGCGATCGAAGCGGGCAAGGGCGCGCGCGAAATCTTCGTAGAAGAACTTGGTGCGGCTGAACAGATGGGGCTGGAAAACGCCGATGATGCGTTTGGGCCCCGCCAACTGGACCGCGTCGAAGGTTGTGGTGATCTCGGTGGGATGGTGACCGTAGTCTTCGACCACCGTGACACCGTTGTGTTCGCCGCATACCTGCAACCGGCGCTGCACGCCGTCGTACACCTTCAGACCGTCCGCAATCTGGGAAAACTTCATGCCGAGGCACAACCCGACCGCGCAAGCCGCCAACGCGTTCCGCACGTTGTGATTGCCGATCGCGTTCACGGTGAGCGTGCCCAGCCGTCCTACGACTTGAAGGCGCTCGTCGTTGCTCACGACATCGACGCGTGTTCGCAGGCAGGCGAGTTGGGCGGCCTTGGACTTCGCCGCGTCGGGAACGTCGAGACCGGCATTCGTGCCTTGAAGCGAAGCGCCTTCTTCCAAACCATATGTAACGCAGGCGCTTTCAATGTTCGAAAGAATCGAGCGCGTGTTGGGGTCGTCCCAACAGACAATGGAAAAGCCATAGAACGGAACTATGTTGCAGAACTCGACAAAGGCTCGCTTGATGCGGTCGAGGGTGCCGTAATATTCGAGGTGCTCGGCATCGACGTTCGTCACGACGCTGATGGTCGGATGCAGGCGGAGGAACGAACCGTCGTGTTCATCGGCCTCGGCCACGAGGTAGTCCCCCGTTCCCCATCGTGCGTTCGTTCCGCTTCGGTGAAGAATTCCGCCGACAATGCTCGTCGCGCCAATGTTGGCGTGGTCAAGTATCGCGCTGATCATGGAAGTGGTGGTCGTCTTGCCGTGCGTGCCGCCGACGGCGATGGCGTTCGGCTTCAATCGCATCAAATCGGCCAACATGTCGCTTCGATGGATAATCAGGGTGCCGCGCTCGCGCGCTGCAGCGACCTCGACGTTGTCGTCGCTGACCGCCGCGGACACGACAACGATGGCTGCATCGCCGATTTGCGACGCGGCGTGGCCCTCGTAAAATTTCAAGCCGTACTCTTGCAGCCGATCTGTGATCTCAGACCCTTTCAGGTCTGAACCGGAGACCTCATAGCCCAGGTTCAACAGGATTTCGGCAAGGCCGCTCATACCGATGCCGCCGACACCCACGAAGTGGACTTTCCGCTTGAGGTCACTCACGCCAGACTCCCACAAGATATAGTAGACTTGTCAAGTATACACTAAGAATGCCTACAATTAAAGGGGATATAAGTAGAGGCGATTGCGAAATCACGCATGCCCTTTAGCGACAAGGTGTTTCGGGATGGGGGATTTTTGCTTTACCCCAGTCTTCTGTTGTAAACGGAGGTGTTCCGGTCCGAGACGGGCGAATT
>BTUX01000153.1:0-11020 GCA_045863315.1 Candidatus Hydrogenedentota bacterium
CCCGCATTTCTCACCAGTCGCTCCCGATGACGGGAGCGACTGGTGAGAAATGCTCAGGAGATAGCATAGAAGTCAATCGGGTGAGGATTTTTCACACCAACAGCCCGTTTTCCCTGTCGCTGCATAAAGGTATCTGCCGCACGAAGTGGTATCCTTCATTGCCCGCGGGTGTGAAAAATCCGGGCTAGGTCATCTATCATTTGCAAATGACCTTAAGTGGCGCGGGGGTTTCGGGTTTATAGCCCGCATGGCGGGATTCCGCGATCCCTTCACTCCAGGCCTTCGACAATCGCCTGGATGAACCGCGGATGATACGCGTTCCACGCGCGACCTCCCCGGTTGCGGGTCATCACGACAATGAGGTCGTTGTCGGGGTCGATTCGAAAGGTCGCTGCCGACGCCGCGCCGTGGGCGAAGGTGTTCTTGCCGAGACCCGGTTCCCGCATCCAGACCGCGCCGATTCCCCACTCGACATCCGGTGGATGTTTGCCGTAATCCGCAAGCTTCACCGGCAGCAATTTCCGGTAGGTCTCCTCGCCGAAAAACCGCATGGCGCCGTAGGCGCCCTTGTTGAGAAGCATTTGGCCGAAGGTCGCGATATCGCGGGGCGTGCTGAAGGCGCGGGCGCTCATGTCCGTCGATTCCGTGTGCGAGCAGCCCAGCGGCCCCCACAGGTGCCTCTGAAAGAACTGCGGCAAGGCTTCGCCCGTGATTTGTTCGATGATCTTGCCCGCCAACGCGTATCCCACCCCGTTGTAACCGTGACGCGTTCCCACCTCGAGGTGCGGATAGTAACCCGCGATCACTTCCTCGAGATCGTTCATTTCGTCGCCCCAGTGATCGGTAAACATACGCGGGGGTTGGAGGCCGAGTTGCAGTCCGTTCGTGTGCGCGTACAGGTGGCGGATGGTCAGCGGCGTTTCCACCTGGATGCCGCGCAATTGCGGCAAATAGGTGTCGATGGGCGCGTCAAGCTCGACCAGCCCCTGATCGACAAGCGTCATCATTAACACGCCGGACAGAAACTTGGTGATCGACGCCATCCAACTCGGCGTGTCCACGGTCATGGGCTTTCCGTCCCGCTCGCCATATGCGCGCTCGAAAAACACGACGCCGTGGCGGGCCACGCATACTGCAAACGGTTCTTTGCTTTCCTCAACCCAGGCCTGGCATACCGCGTCGATCGAGTCGATCACGTCCGCTTTCATGCCGGCCTCGGCGGGTGTCCCGTCGCGTAGTGTCGTCGCCGTGCCCCCCTCGTTTGGGTAAGGGCATACGAACGCATGCGGATAGTGCGATGCCATGCCGCCGAGTTTGCGCTTCAGCCCGACCCACCACTGACGATCCATTGCGTACGCGTCGGTGTAGGCGTCCCGGTGCGGACTGTCCGGAGGCGTTTCCGCGAGGCCGGCCAGGATGATCGCGGACTCTCTGTCGTCCGCGAACGCGTCCTGCAGCTGCCACTGCATGAATCGTCCGATGGATGCGGATTGCGACGCAATTGCGGCGTGATCGATGCCAAGCTCGCGCGGCAACGCCACGGTCATTTCGGGTTTCAGAAACCACCAACTGAATACATTGAAGTCGTTTGGCTGCCGAAAGAGCGTGGCGTAGCGGCGCAACGTCGTTCCCTTCTCAGGAGTGATCTCGATTATTGCCCCGTAGCGGCCGGGGCGGGCCGCCGAGTCGACCGGGTTGTAGTCCGCATCGTAATACGACGCCGTTATCGCATATGGACCGATCAACCGCTGCGCCAGCAGCGGGTTCGGGAAATCGCAAGCGGGGAAACGAGTGCCGCTGAACACCGGGGGCTTGAAGACCGGCGCCATCGTCATCAACCGCTGCGCCCGCCACACGTTCGCATCAGGCAGAAACAGTTGCGCAATCCGTGTGCCGCGGACGCGGACGTCCAACCGGCCCCGCGTCGTGCCGATGTCGGGCATGGGGAACGTCAGTTCCGCGCGCGGCCTGCCGTCTACCATCGCCAGGGCCGATTCCGACAGATTTGTCTTGCCGTCGCGCACGGCCGCTGTCTTTCCATCGAGCGAGGCGACTCCCACGAGATCGACTTTCGTATCGGCCCATTCGGTGTACCGGCCGTGCGCGACAAGGCGAACCGGCTTGCTCGGTCTCGAGGACAATCGGATTCGATGCATGGCCCTCGTGCGCCCGGATGCAGGGGCCGAGGGATACCATGCGGCCTGGAAGCGCGGCCCGTCTCCGTCGGCGTCGTTGACCAGTACCTGCAGCGCGGCTTCGGCGCCGCGTTCCGGCAAAATGCCAAGATTCGACCACGGAAGCAGAATCTCGACCGTTCCGGTCTGGCTGTCGCGTCGCGCAACCGCCTCATGCGCGATGGGCGGTTTGGGTTCCTTCTTTCGCCAGTCGAAAGTTTTTGCGCGCAGTCCCGCGCGCTCCGAGGCAAAACCCGGCGCAATAATCAGGTGATAATGGTCCTCGCCTCCGAATTCGGCCGCCAGGACAATCTCGACACTGTCTTGCTGAGCAAGGGTGTTCTCGTCGCTGCTCTCGGTCGCGACATCGTCGCGAACAGCAATCAGCAGAAGCAGGCCCTGCTCGTTCCACGCCAAACGAAACACGGGATCGAAATTCGCCGGCGGGAGCGTCCGACCGTCGACCGCTGTCATGATATCGACGCGAAATCCTTTGTCGGCCCAGTCGTCCGCCCTGCCGTCTATACGGATCCCTTCCATGCGCGGGACGTCGAAGGGCGCAAGGACCGGGTTGTCCGCGGTGGCCGGCCAACACAGCGTCAGACCGGAGAGAATGATGAGAGGTATCTTAGCCCATCTGCCTATTCGCGGCATGGAACTCGCCCCTTTTTGTTCACCTGTCGGCAACGATGGAACGCGCCACTGCGCGCAGTCTATCGGTCTGCCCAACCAAGCGCAAGCGTGAGACGCCGCGACACCGACGATTTTGGTAAGATGATCAAAACAACCTCAACTAGGAAAGGGCCGGTATGACAGCGGACAAGGACATTTTTCAGGACGCCATCTCACACCTGGACGGCGCGTTTGCACACGCGCAGATCGATCCGGAAACGCTCGAAAAACTGAAGCATCCGAAGGCCACGCTCGAAGTGGCGATCCCCGTGCGCATGGATGACGGCTCGCTGCGCGTGTTCACGGGGTATCGAGTCCGCCACGACGACACCCGCGGGCCGACCAAGGGGGGAATCCGCTACCACCCCAACGTGAACATCGACGAGGTCAAAGCGCTTGCGTTCTGGATGACCTGCAAATGCGCAGTCGCCGGACTGCCCTACGGCGGCGCCAAGGGCGGAATCGTGGTCAATCCCAAGGAATTGTCGCGCCTCGAACTCGAGCGTCTCAGCCGCGGCTTCATCGAGCAGATCGCGGATTTCATCGGACCCGAGACCGACGTCCCCGCGCCGGACGTTTATACCAACGCGATGATTATGGGTTGGATGATGGATGAATACTCGAAGATCAAGCGGCAACGCACGCCGGCCGTCATTACCGGCAAACCGATTCCGCTTGGCGGGAGCCTGGGGCGCGACGAAGCAACCGGGCGCGGCGCGTATTACTGCATCAAGGAACTTGAGCTACAACGGCAGTGGAAGCCCCAGGACGTGCGTGTGGCGATCCAGGGCTTCGGCAATGCCGCGCAACACGTCGCCCTCCTGCTGCACGCCGACGGATACCGCATTGTGGCCGTCAGCGATTCGCGCGGCGGCGTCTATCGTCCCGAGGGGTTCGACGTGCCGAGCCTCGTGCGCATCAAGGAAGAGACGCGCCGGGTCAAGGCCGTCTACTGCAACGGTGCTTTGTGCGAAGAGGTCAAGGCCGACGCCGTGACAAACGAGGAACTGCTGGAACTCGATGCCGACATTCTGATCCCGGCGGCGCTCGAGAACCAGATCACGGAGTCGAATGCCCGCAATATACGCGCGCCGATCGTGATCGAAGTCGCCAACGGTCCGACGACCAGCGAGGCCGACCGGATTCTGAACGAAAAGGGCGCCTGCGTCGTCCCGGACATTCTGGCCAATGCCGGCGGCGTGACCGTGAGCTACTTCGAATGGGTGCAAAACCGAAGCGGATACTATTGGTCACTCGACGAGGTGCGGAACCGGTTGCGCGAAATCATGTCGCGGGAATTCAACAACGTTGATCGAATCCGCCGGGACAGAAGCGTCGACATGCGGACGGCCGCCTACGTCCACGCGTTGAACCGAATCAGCGCCGCCATCGAGGCGCAAGGGACAAGCCGATACTTTGCACTCCAAGACTGACCCGATATCGATTCCCCGCCGGGCGCGGACGGGCCTTGCCGTCGTCTTGGCGATGGCGAGTTGCGCCTTTGCCGACGACGCGATCGCCGTCCGCGAGTGGAAGCATCCGGCGTGGATTACGCCGTCGAAACCGACCCATGTCGAGATTACAGTGGAGGGCAACGTCTCCGCCGAATCGTTCTCGTTGACGTTTGCGCTGCCGGACGGGACAACACAAACCGTGCCATGCGTGTGGCGTGACACCTCGGTCACCGAATTGACCTGCGTCATCCCCGCCATTCGGCGCGAGTTTGATGGTCCGATTCGATTCTGGCTCGAGGCCGATTCCGGCGAAGACGGCCTCACCGTTGCTCGTTCGGGGGAGCGCGAGGTCCCGTTTTCACGCGAGGCCGAGATCGAGGTGTCGGGCCAAGCCGACGAAGGCCTTTCGTACCCGCTTGTCGGCTGGGAGATCGAGGTATTGTTCAAGCCGTGTTGCTACATTCCGCTGGGCCTGATCCAAGTCGAACGCATTCCGGTCGCGCCGCAGCTTGTTCGCGATGGATTGCCCGACACGCTGCTGACGTCGTTCTACTCCGTACAACCCGACGACATGGTCAAAGCTACTGGAGGGGTGAACATTCGCGCGCACTTCAGCGCGGCAAAAACGGAGGGCGTGGATCCGGAAACCATCGGCGCCTATCAATGGAAGGAAAAGCGATGGCGGAAGGTGATCGATTGTATCGTCGATCCGGCGGAGCACACCGCCACGTTTCCATTCACCGGCGGCGGAACGCTGGTAATTGCAGGCAGAAAGAAAACGCAGTAGATCGGTGGATGCGTCAGGGCATAACATTCCACTACACATGGAAACCGGAAGGGCCGATTCATGAATCAACAAATTGGGCGTCGCGAATTCCTCGAACGTGTCGGCATGGGCGCAGCGGGTTTCGTGGCGGGGGGCTACCATGCCAACGCCGCAGGTCTTCCCGCGAACGAGGCCATCTATATCGGATGCATCGGCACGGGAGGCCGATGCGGATATCTCGCCAAGTCGTTCAAGGCGATACCCGGGGTCAGGGTCGCCGCGATCTGCGACGTCTGGGACGACAACCTCGAGCGCGCGAAGGCGTACGCCGAGCCAAGCGCGCAAGCCACACGCCGCTACCAGGATGTGTTGGACAACAAGGACATCGATGCGGTCCTCATCGCCACACCGGACCACCTTCATGTACCGATTACGATAGCGGCCTGCGAAGCCGGGAAAGACGTGTACGTGGAAAAGCCGCTCACGCATAATCGAGAGGAAGGGCAATCCGTCATCGATGCGCAACGGCGGACGGGCCGTGTCGTGCAGGTGGGCATGCAGCAGCGCAGTATGCCCCACCTCGCCGAGGCGCGCGAGATTGTCCGGTCCGGCGAACTCGGGCCGATCCGAAAAGTCCACCTCACGTGGAACCGAAACTCCGGACCTACGTCCAAGGCGACAATCTCGATTCCGCCGGAGAAAGTGGACTGGAAGGCCTTTCTCGGCAACGCGAAGGACCAGCCCTTCGATCCGTACCGATTTCGAAATTGGCGCTTTTTCTGGGATTTCGGCGGCGGCGTATTTACCGATCTCATGGTGCATTTCATCGACGTGGCCCATTGGTTTCTGGGATTCGAGAACCCGGCAACGGCCGTCAGCATCGGGAACTGGTTCACACGCAAGGACCAATGGGAAACGCCCGATACCGTCCAAACGTTGATGCAGTATCAGGAGCCCGAGGCGCAGGTGTACTTCGAAGGCACGTTCTACAACGCGCGCAACGCCGCGATGATGGAATTCATGGGTTCCGAGGCTACCTTGTATTGCGATCGCGGGCGGTATGAGATCCACCCGGAATACGATCGGCCGATCGCATACAGGGAACGGGTGCTGGGCACCGGACCGCGCGGGCAGGATTACTATGACCAGCCCGACGCCGAACTGCTGCACCTCAACAACTGGTTCGAGTGCATTCGCTCACGAGGCGTTCCCAATGCGCCGGTGGAGGCCGGCGTTCTCGCCGCCAATGCGGCCCACCTCGCCAATCAGGCCCTGCGCGAAGGCATCGTTGCCCGCTGGGGCTAACGGGTTCAGCCCGCATTTCTCACCAGTCGCTCCCGATGACGGGAGCGACTGATGAGAAATGCTCGGGAGATAGCATAGAAGTCAATCGGGTGAGGATTTTTCACACCGACAGCCCGTTTTCCCTGTCGCTGCATAAAGGTATGTGCCGCACGAAGTGGTATCCTTCATGGCCCGCGGGTGTGAAAAATCCGGGCTAGGCGGAACGCAAGACTATCGTGCGCTAATCGCGATCGTCCTTCGCAGTGCCAAGCCACGCATTTGCTCCAACCTGCGGGCGTTGCGCCAGCTTCGGGTAGGGCGTGTTGTAACCCTTCACGGAATGCCATAGAATCCGGTTGAATGTGTCTTCATCGGCTTGGTCAATGTCGTCAAGCGGCAATGCATGGGACTTCAGCGCCCAGTACTTTTGCTTTCCACGCAGCGACGCCAGCTTGGGATTCATTTCGTCCAGCGGGATGGTATTGGGCAGCGCCGTATAGGGCGTTACGTCCGGTTCGTCCGTAAAACAGTGGGTCATGGGATTTGCGGTCAAATCAAACTGATTCATCGGAGGCAACCCGAGGATCAACTCCATCGTTCGCAGCATGCTGCTCTGATTGTAGTGCGTGCTGTCCACGATACCGCGCTTGACGTAGGGGCTGATGCACAGCGCGACCGTGCGGTGCCCGTCCACGTGGTCCAGCCCCGCCTGCGGATCATCCTCCACAACGAAGATCGCGGTGTCAGGCCAGAACCGGCTGTGGCTGACCGCCTCGACGATCCGGCCCAACGCGAGATCGTTGTCGGCCACGGCGGCGCGCGGCGTCGGCATGCCCTCGCGGGTGCCCGACGTATGATCGTTCGGCAGCAACATGATCATGAAGTTGTACCACTCGCCCCTCGCCTCGCAGTCCTTTAATTCCTTGATAAATTCCTGTGCGCGGTACACGTCCTGCACCCTGCCCGGAAAACCGATGAAGGTGGGACACAAATAGGGCTGCAACGTGTGCAGCGGCGTCGTGGCGCGAATCGTGACATGCCGCGTGCCGTTCTTGTAGTCGTTGTAGATGTCCGTCCACGTGGCTGTCCGAGGTTCGATCTCCGCCTTGACGAACTCGCCATAGACCCGAAAGGAGAGGCCCGCGCGCAACACGTAGTCCCAGATAAAACCCGAGGAAGCGAAGGCCATTGCGTCATCCCCCTCGTAGGGGTAGCTGCGCGAGAAGTCGCCGAAACTTTTCTCGAGGTAATCGGTGACATACCCCTCGTTGGTCCACTGGTGACCGTCGGCGCTCAACACGCCGTTGCAGTAAAAGTTGTCCAGCAACACCCAGGTCTCGGCCAGCGCATGATGGTTCGGCGTGACGTCGCGCCCGAAATGCACAAGCCGGGGATCGCCGTTGCCCTGAGGGAGATCGCCGAACACCTGATCGTAGGTGCGGTTCTCCTTGATGATGTACAGGACATGTTTGATTGGAGATACTTCGCCGGGCCGCGTGGGCACGGCGGTAACCCGCTCGGCGACGGGGTCCAGGTTGAGCGCCTCGTGCATGCGAGGAAGCCGCATGTTTGCCGCCACTCGCGTCGTATAGGCTTCAAGTTCCTTTTTGTCCGGCACCTTGATAATCGACAGCGATCCCATGTGATCGTGTGAATTGAACCCCGACCAATTCGGGCCGAACATCTGCCGTTTTCGATCGAGATTGGATTGGTCGTGCCGGCTTCCCACGCCTTTCGTATTGGCGACGAACAATACCTCCCCCGCCTGCAACACCGACCCCGGATACCATCCCACCGGGATCAGGCCTTTCATGCCGCCCCGCTCGAGGTCGATCACCGCGACCGCGTTGTTCCCGCCGTTCGCCACGTACAAGGTTCGGTCGTCGTCGGACAGCGCCACCGCGTTCGGGGCGGAACCGAACGGCAGATTATCCATCGGCTTCACGCCAAGCGTATCGATGACGGCATTCGATGCCGTGTCGATGACCGACACCGTGTCGCTGTTCGCATTTGCGACGTATAACCGCTTCCCGTCGGAAGACAGCGCCATTTCGCTGGGATGCAGCCCGACCGCAATTTCGGCAAGGACACGTCGCGCACCCACATCGATAACGGACACGGTCCCCGAGCTTCCAATCCCGGTTTGCGGGTCCACCAGCATCCGACTGCCCGACGTCGGGCCGGTCACTTCGCCTTCGCGCGGACGCCGGCCGCCCCAGTTGCTTACATAGGCCGTATTGCCACTCAGCAGGACCGTGTAGGGCGCAATGCCGACGTCAATCTGTTCGACGAGTTGGCCGCTCGCCATATCGACGATACCCAGCGTGTTGTTCCGGCTCAGCGTAATGTAAATCGCGTTTCGCTGCTCGTCCAGCGCAATCCCGCCGGGGCTGGGGTTCTTGTCGCCTTTCGGTCCGGGCAAAACAATTTCGTCGGCCCAGGCAAAGACCCCGCCCTCCCCGCGCACGGCGGATCGGAGGTACTGCTCAGTCGATGAGTTCCAAACCTTGGACCCATCGGAACTCCATGCGATTCCGCAAAAGCTGTTGCCGTCGCTGGGCAGGCGTAACGTCTGAACTACGGTCCTCGATTCGACATCGACGAACACGATGTCTGTCCGGTTCTTGACGGCCAGCGTCTTCCCGTCAGGACTGAGCGCAAGGTCTACCGGACGCCCTGGAAACAGTAGCGCCGCCCCGGCGGGATCGATACGCTGCGTCGTGGGCACCACGTAGGTCCCGTCGTCTTGCGGGCCCACGACCGCCTTTTCGAGAAATGTTTCCGGCCCTTGACGCAAAGCCTCGGTGATTCCGCGCGGAGTCGGCGTCACGCAACCCACCACCGCAACCGCGCCCAGGAGCGCTAACAGTTCTCGACGCATGGCGCCAGCCCTCTCCGGATTTGTGCACAATCCATCGGCAGTGTAGAGGCGCGGTACAGCGTCGTCAACCCTTCTCTACTTCTCGGTTTTCCCTTGCCGCACAATCGATACGTCGCGGAATCGCGAGCTCAAACCGGAAATCGGTCCAGTACGCGGAGGCGTCGCCGCATCCGGGGTTCGCCGTTCTTGAGGTCGGCCTCTCGGCGTCTTGATTCTGGGCGCTGACCGTGGTAGCGTACCGCCTCACGCAAGAGGAGGTGACAAATGAAAAAGCATATTCGGTCTATTTCTGTCGAGCCGAGCCGCGCCACCATCGGACCCGGTCTCTCGCCATGGCAGCAGCTCATCGCGTTTCTGACGAAGGGCAAAATTATCTTGCGGTAAGCGCGGCCCATCGGGACGTTTTCGATCGGCGCGCAGGGGCGCCGGAATGTCCGCGGTATCCAACGGTGTTTACGGTAGCGCGGTGCGTGTAGGGACTGGTCCAGTCGAAGCAACGGCACAGGTCGGCCCGATTCGGAAGGAAGCCCCCATGATTAGCGGAAAACTCGAAAAGGCCTTAAACAAACAACTGAATTTCGAACTGTCCTCCGCATACACCTACGCGTCGATGGCCGCGTACTTCGAGCACCGGAACCTGAACGGGTACGCGCATTGGATGAAGCTGCAAGCGGAGGAAGAAATGCTCCATGCGCAGAAGCTCTATGCATACATCAACGACGTAGGCGGCCGCGTCGAATTTGACGCCATTCCCAAACCGCCGGGCGATTTCAAGTCGCCGATGCATGTGTTCGAGGAAGTGCTCGAACACGAGCGCGCCGTCACCAAGGCCATATACAAAATTATGGACTTGGCCAAGGACGAGTCGCACCACGCCACGACCGCGTTCCTTCAATGGTTTGTCACGGAGCAAGTCGAGGAGGAAAAGGTCGCCGACGACATCCTGCAGCGGGTCAAGCTCGTCGCCAACTCGCCCGAAGGCACATTCCTCATGGATCGCGAACTGGCCCAACGCCAAAAAGCCACTGCCCCAAAAGCACCGTAGAACCGGATCCGCCTCGCTACCCAACGCTACTTTGCGGGCTACCACTGCGGGATTTTGGCGAGGTGCATTCCCCGTTCGTGGAGTTCTCGCAGTCGCCGTTTTCGGTGGGAGGGGATGGCTTTGCGGGCACGGCGTCGTTCCTACCCCCCCCGTTTCGTCGTACCGCTGCATAAGGGCACGTACTGTATGAAGTTGTATCCTTCAATACCTGCGGGCGCGAAAAATCCGGGCTGGCAGTCTGTCGGACTTTGCTTGTAAATCCAATCGTATCAATGGTGCTCTATTATGGATCGTCCGATGACAATCCTTGATATATAACGGCTCAAATATGTGTGCGATGCCAAATCCGACACACTGCTGGAATGCCGAAAGATTCCGGCTCTCCTAACACATTGGTATCACCTATGTTGTTGCGAGAAGGCAAGAACGGATTTATCAGCAATTTCCCGCCGATCCGGCAGCATTCGTACCGGTTCGACCGGATTTCGGCAGAAAGCTCAATCCTGGGGCCAGCCAAACTCTGATAGCCCGGATTTTTCACACCCGCGGGCAATGAAGGATACAACTTCGTGCGGCAGATACCTTTATGCAGCGACAGGGAAAACGGGCTGTTGGTGTGAAAAATCCTCACCCGATTGACTTCTATGCTATCTCCTGAGCAATTCTCACCAGTCGCTCCCCTCATCGGGAGCGACTGGTGAGAAATGCGGGATAGTCGTTCGACAAGGGCTGCCTGCGTTCAAC
>BTUX01000154.1:0-11016 GCA_045863315.1 Candidatus Hydrogenedentota bacterium
CCCGTGGAAACAGTTGCGTTTTTTCATTCCTGCCCCGGCGGGGCAGAGGAGTTTCTCGCCGCACCCTGGAGCGGACGTTGGCGCACGGTGTGCGCTCCTGTGCCCCTACCGGGGCACGCTCGATGGAGCTGTCGAGCTCCACGGGTTGCGCGAGGCCGAACGGCCTCGCTTCACCCGTGGCTACCGTCCCGCGCCCCGCTGGGGCGGAGAGGAATCCACGGCGGCACAAACCACATTATTAAAGATTAACCGCTCCCCGCCCCAGCTGGGCGAAGTTCTCATCATGTCCTTTCTCCTATCGCTCTCACTCCTGCTTCTCGCCCTAGCCCGGATTTTTCACACCCGCGGGCGATGAAGGATACAACTTCGTGCGGCACATACCTTTATGCAGCGACAGGGAAAATGGGCTGTTGGTGTGAAAAATCCTCACCCGATTGACTTCTATGCTATCTCCTGAGCATTTCTACCAGTCGCTCCCGTCATCGGGAGCGACTGGTGAGAAATGCGGGCTAGCGGACCTGCCCGGGCGGGTCGGCGTCGTCTCGTTTGGACCAGAACCACATCTCGTCCCGCGCGAGATGGCGGGGCAACCGGTGTGGAAACCCCAGGATTCGCGCCAGTTCGGCATATCGCCCGCCGCATTCCTCGTCCGCGTCGGACAGCCCCCCCAAGGTGTCAGAGAGCCATGCCATATCAGCGGAGAAGTCGGGGTACACGTCAAGATCCGGCCACACGGCATGTTCCACGCGATCAAGAACGGACGTATCGCAGTCCGGCTCGAGCTCTCGCAGGATTGCCCGCAGGATTTCCACGTCGCCGTCCTGTTCCCACCCGACGCGGTCTCCAGCATCAATGCCGTCGATCTTTTCCTTAATGCCGGCCAGGAGTGTCTGCAGTCGGGTCTCGAGGTTGGCCCGCAACTCCGCGCGGCGACCGGCAGCCTCGAAAACGCGCGCAAGCAGTCGTTGGGTCCGCATGGTGGACTTTAACGGCGCGAGCAGCGCCTCCGCCTCGCCGTGTTGGCCCCGGGCAATTCGGAGCGCGACCAGGGGCTCGAGGCAGGAGTCAAGGGCGCCGGGATTCTCGCCTAGAAACGCATCCAACAGGCGCTCCGCGCGTTCCAGCTTATTCGATTCGACGTACAACTCCGCGAGACGACGGGCGGCCTCGTACCCCTGACCGATGGACCGGACATTCATGGCCTTCTCCAACTGCCGGCCTTCCTCCTCGGTTTCCTCCATCGTTCGAAAATAGGAGGCCAGGGCCAGATGGAAAGCGTAAGGACTGGTATCGTGGCTCTCGCGCAGGCCGGGCAGACGGATGGCCCGGGTATATCCATCGAGCAAGGTGAGCGATTGCATCTGCTCGGCGACCTGTCGGGCGGTCGGCTCTCCCGGGACGAACATCGCAGGCGTGATGTTGAGAATACGTTCGCCTACGCGGGCAAGTTCGTCCCGAAGTTCTTGAAAGCTGTACCAGCGATCATCGGGGTCTTTCTCGAGACAACGCATGATGATGCGGTCGAGTTCCTGCGGGCATTCCGGCACGCGTTTGCGCAGCGGGACGGGCGGTTCGGTCTGGTGCATGCGCCGCATGACGAGAAGGTGCTCAATGGGGGTGTCGGAACGGATCGTGAACAGCCGGGCGCCACTAATCGCCTCGTAAAAGCAACAGCCGAACGCATAGATATCGGCGGCCTCGCCGACCTGGCCCGCTTCGTCGAATTGCTCGGGGGCCATGTACGCGGGGGTGCCGAAGGTGGCGCCGGCTTGGGTGAGATCGGACGGCCCGTCCCCGACGGGCAGCGTCGTCGGCGCAATCTCCTCGCTGATATGGCTTCGGACCAGACCGAAATCGGTGATTTTGAGGGTCCCATCGCGCGTGATCAGCAGGTTCTCGGGTTTCAGGTCGCGGTGCACCAAGCCCGGCACCGAAGCCCGGGCATGGATCATGCCGTCGCAGCATTGCAAGGCCCAATCGACCGCCGTCGTCAAGCGAATGGAACCCTGGCGGAGCCAGTCCGCGAGCGAGACGCGGTCCCGATCGTCCGGCTCGATGTACTCCATAAAGAGGAACGGAGTCGCGTCAATGATGTCGATGAAGTAGGCGTGAACGATATTTCGGTGGAACCCCGTGAGTATCCACGTTCGGGCTTCTCGAAGAAATCGCTCGACGAGTGGAAGGTTGCGGGCGAATTGATGCTGAAACGTCTTGGCGGCGTACCTGCGCTCGTTGCCCTCCACGATATAAACGAGTCCCATGCCGCTTAATCCCGGCCCACCCTTGACATCCAGAATGCGGTACCGACCATCGAGCATGGTACCGATAGAGGCCTGCCGGAACGATTCGACGAGGTCCGCGCGAGCGGTAATGAACGTGGGCGCCCGGCTATGCGACGAGAAATCGGACGAGGGCGGCACGGTCGGCGCATCCGAGGACGGGTCAGGCGCGGGCGGCTGGTGCGGGTGCGTCATGACTTACCGGCTCAGGGGCGCGATTGAAACGCAGCCAACCCCTCCTCGCGCGTCGCGCAGATTTCATAGCGTTTCGACAGGTTGGTGATCTTAAACACTTCGGACACAAACGGACTCAGGCCGCACAACTTCAGGTCGCCGTTGGACTTCTCCAAGGCCTTGCTCAGCATGATGATTACGCGCAGTCCGCCGCTGCTGATGTACTCGACGCCGCTCAGATCGAGCAGTACCTGTTTGGCTCTGTGATTCAGCACATCCTTGAAGGCGCTTTCCGCTTCGGGCGCGGCGGGGGCGTCGAACCGTCCGCGAAGCGTGACCACGCTGACCCCGTTGTGTTCGTCCCAGGATATTTCCATCGCCTGCAATTCCGACGCGCCAGTTCTCTTACAGCTTCCAACAAAAAAACCAGCGATCATTCTGGTGCGGCCATCTTGGCTGCCTCCCGGACGCCGAGAATCCAGGCAAGGATGCCTGCACCACAAAGTCGGATTGGTGTATTTGGTTTTTTCGTTAGAAGTTCTTAGGTGCGCTGTGACCAAAGATTAGTTTAGCGCAGCCTGAGGTCGCTTTGCCATTTCCGGCCCGGTTTCAAATCGTCGGGGGCGGGTCGTCGTCTGAAACCTCGGCGGGGGGGCGTGGAGGCCCTCCGAGGCTGTGCAGGTCCAGCGCTTGATCGATAATCCGAAACACGCGGGAAAGACTGCGGCGGCAGGCCTGCAAGGCCTTTCGCTGATCGGTGTTTACCTCGCCCAACTCATCGTCCAGCAGCATCCCGACGTATCCCGAGAGTACGGAGAGGGGCGACCGAAGGTTGATGGCAATGGAAGACATAAAACTTGCCTTGTGGCTATCGAGCTTGATGAGTTCCGTGTTGAGCCGTGCGAGCCGGATGTTCGCCTGGCGCGTCGCTTCCTGCAGGTCCTTCTGTTCGGTGATATCTCGAAGCAACGCGACGAAGTATCGCGCCTGTCCCCGATTGAAGCAGCGGATCACCACCTCCACGGTCCGTTCTTCGCCGCCGGCCGTAATAAACACCTCCTCGCCGTGCGACTGGCCGCGCGCCCGCAGATCGGCGAACTTGTAAGGCAAGGTGCCGTCGTCAAAAAGATAGCCACGCACGCGTTGCCCGACCAACTGCTCCTTCGGAACGCCAAGGAAGCGCTCGGCCTGCTCGTTGGCGTCCGTAATGAATTCGCGCTCGTCAAACACCAGAATCGGGTCGCCGGCGCTGTTCAAAATGGCGCGCAGCGTCGCCTCGGATGCCGCCAGGCTTGCGGTCTGTCGAGCCATTTGGACTTCCGCGCGGCGCAATCGCTCCGACAGCACCGCCACCAGCCAGCCGACTAAAAGGATACTCATCAGCCTCAACAGCAGCGCACCGAACGAAATGTTGATTTCTTCGACGAGCCATTCGAAAAGAAGGACCGCCAAAAAGGAAACGGCGCAGGCGACGGCGACGGCGATGACGCGCCAGAACCGCCGGTCGTATACGCTGAAGCCGAGCGTGAACAGGTGATACAGGATGTAGGCGTCGGTCGTTTCCGCACCGGTGATGGCGACCGTGACGATGATTTGAAAAAAATAGATGAGAAAATTCACCCGAGTGAAAAAGAAAGCGTAACTGCGCGTCCACAGCACCACGTGGACCAGGGCGTTGTGCGCAAGCACTATTCCGGTCAATATCCAGAAGTCGATGAGGTCGCCAGGCATGAAACCCATCAGGAATACAGGCGCCATGATGAAATAGACGACATATCGCACTGCGAGCGCCGTGCGCTCGAAGGCGACCGGCAATGAGGAGGACAGGGCGTCGTCCTGCATTACGATTCGCCCGCTGCGTCGTAGACGACGTTGCGCGGGACGCCCAGCTGCGCCGCAATCTCCCGGACCGCGTCGCGCCGGGACAGGCCCTCTTTCGCCATGGCGCGCTCGACCAACTCCCGAATTCTCAAGGGCCCGGGCAATTGGCTTTGGGCCTCGGCGTGAATAAGTACGACGCATTCACCGCGGACGGGCCCGCCGCTGAACCGAGTACGCAGAGACCCCGCCGATCCGTGTGCGACTTCCTCGAAGGTCTTGGTCAACTCTCGTGTGACGCACACTTCCGCGTCCGGCAGCGCCTTCTCGATTCTGCCCAGGGTTGCCGCCACGCGGTGCGGCGACTCGTAGAACACGTGGGTGCCGCCTGCCGCTTTCAAGTGCGCCAGAACGCGGCCGGCCTCGTTCTGCTTGCGCGGGAAGAACCCGTGAAAGGTGAATCGGCCCGGCGGTAAACCGCTGACCGAGAGCGCCGCCACGACGGCGGAAGGGCCCGGCACCGCCACGACCTCGATGCCCGCGTCACGCGCCGCCCGAACGATTCGATAGCCGGGATCGGAAATACACGGCGTGCCCGCGTCGGTGATCAGCGCCACGTCGCGCCCCTCCTTCAAGACGCCGACCAATGCCTGCGCCTTGCCCGTCTCGTTGTGCTCGTGATAACTGGTGAGGGGAGTGTCTATCTGATAATGCTGGAGCAGTTTTCGGGAGTGGCGAGTGTCTTCCGCGGCGACCAGGCGCACCGACTTCAACACACGCAGGGCGCGCAGCGTGATGTCTTCGAGGTTGCCGATAGGCGTCGCAACGACGAACAGACGTCCTTGCCCCATTTCATCCTCTACCTTCCCCGCTCCGGGCTGCACCCGTTTTCGCGCGGCCGGCGCGCGGCATCACCCGACTAGAGCGGAGTCGGCGCCCGCATCCGCATGGTACTCTTGAAGCGATCGTACCGTAAACGATTGCTCCCGCATCGCCTTGATGGCCAACACGGCGGCGCGCGCCGCCGCCAAGGTGGTCACGTGGGGCAGACCGCGCTCGAGCGCCGTGCGCCGAATGGCTTTCTCATCGTATTTGGATTCGACACCGAGCGGGGTATTGATAATCCAATCCACTTCGCCGTTGATCATGTGGTCGACGATGTTTGGCCGGCGTTCCCCCACCTTATACACCGTCGTCACGTCGATTCCCTGTTCGCGAATCACGTGCGCGGTGCCGTCTGTGGCAAGTATGCGGAATCCGAGTTGGGCCAGTTCTTTGGCCAGCGATCCCATGTTCTTCTTGTCCCGGTGGTTCAGGCTGATGAACACCGATCCGTGCGAGGGAACGCGATTGCCCGCGGCGATTTGGCTCTTGGCGAAGGCCATGCCCATCGTACGGTCGATGCCCATCACTTCGCCCGTGCTGCGCATCTCGGGACCGAGCAGAATGTCCACGCCCGGAAACTTAATGAACGGCAACACCACTTCTTTTGCGCTGATGAACTCGGGCTCGGGGTCTTGTGTGATGCCGAGTTCGCGCAGCGTCTTTCCCGCCATCACGCGCGCCGCAATCTTGGCGAGAGGCAGGCCCGTCGCTTTGCTGACGAACGGCACGGTGCGGGACGCCCGGGGATTCACCTCCAGCAGGTAGATTCGGTCCTCGAGGACCGCGTATTGAACGTTCATCAGCCCGCGTACGTTCAATTCCCGTGCAAGCGCGCGCGTCTGGTCCTTGATTCCCTCGATGACGCGCTCGCTCAGATCGTAAGGCGGAAGGATGCACGCGCTGTCGCCGCTGTGAACTCCCGCTTCCTCGATGTGCTGCATGATCCCCGCCACGATCACGTCCCGGCCGTCGGCGAGGGCGTCCACGTCGATTTCGATGGCGCCCTCGATGAACTTGTCCACGAGAATCGGATGTTCGGGCGAGGCCTCGACGGCATGCGTCATGTACCGCTGGAGGGCATCGTGGTCGTACACAATCTCCATGGCGCGGCCGCCAAGCACGAAAGACGGCCGCACGACTACCGGAAACCCGATTTCGTTCGCGATCGCATGCGCCTCCTCGACGGACGTGGCGGTTTCGTTCGGCGGTTGAAGCAGGTTCAGCTTCTGCACCAGTTCGCGAAACTCCTTGCGATCTTCGGCGCGCGCGATGCTCTCCGGCGAGGTACCGATAATGGGAACACCGGCGCGAGACAACTGCATCGCTAGGTTGAGCGGGGTCTGGCCGCCGAACTGAACAATGACGCCTTTCGGCCGTTCTCGTTCGCAGATGTTCAACACGTCCTCAAACGTAACGGGCTCGAAATAGAGGCGGTCGGACGTGTCGTAGTCCGTCGAGACGGTTTCCGGATTGCTGTTGACCATGATGGTCTCGAATCCGTCCTCTTTCAGGGCGAAGGATGCATGCACGCAGCAGTAGTCGAATTCGATGCCCTGACCGATGCGGTTCGGTCCGCCGCCGAGAATCATGATCTTCTCTTTTTCGGTGGGCCGCACCTCGTCTTCGTCGCCGTACGTCGAATAGTAGTAGGGCGTATAGGCTTCGAACTCAGCGGCGCAGGTGTCCACCAGTTTGTAGGTCGGAATGATTCCTAACTGTTTGCGCAGGGCGCGGACCTCGAGCGGCGTCCTGCCCCAGAGGTGTGCAAGTTGGTTGTCGGAAAAACCGTATTCCTTGGCCCGGCGCATTACCGCCTTGTCGTTTGGATCGGCCGTGCGCAGCGTTTTCTCTTCCTCGACGATCTCGAGCATGTGACGGAGAAACCAGGGGTCGATCTGGGTAGCGTCGAACACCTCTTCGACCGTTGCGCCCGCGCGGAACGCCTGCGCAATTTGAAGGAGGCGCTCGGGGACCGGCGTCTGGATAGCCTTTAACAAGGCTTCCTTTTCTTCGATCGAATGGGGATTGCCCGTAATGCTCTTGTCCTTGCCGTCTGCGCCGAGACCGAATCGGCCCGTTTCGAGCGAACGCAGACCCTTTTGCAGCGACTCCTTGAAGGTGCGGCCGATGCTCATGGCCTCGCCCACACTCTTCATCTGGACCGTGAGCTGACTGCTCGAGCCCGGGAATTTTTCGAAAGCCCAGCGGGGAATTTTGGTGACGACGTAGTCAATCGTCGGCTCGAAGCTCGCGGGTGTTTCCCGCGTGATGTCGTTCGGGATCTCGTCCAGCGAATAGCCGATGGCGAGTTTCGCGGCTATCTTGGCAATCGGGAAGCCCGTCGCCTTGGACGCGAGCGCCGAACTGCGTGACACGCGCGGGTTCATTTCAATCACCACCATCCGCCCGGTCTCGGGATCGACGGCGAACTGAATGTTCGATCCGCCGGTTTCGACGCCGATTGCCCGGATGATCTGAATCGATGCGTCGCGCATCCGCTGGTATTCCTTGTCCGTCAGCGTCTGAGCGGGCGCGACCGTCACGCTGTCGCCGGTGTGGACCCCCATCGGGTCGAAGTTCTCGATGGAACAGATGATGACGACGTTGTCCCGCAGGTCGCGCATCACCTCGAGTTCGTATTCTTTCCAACCGAGGACGGACTCCTCGACCAGCACCTCGGTAACCGGGCTCGCCTCCAGGCCCCACTCGACCACCCGGTCGAATTCCTCTTTGTTGAACGATACCCCCGCGCCGCTGCCACCCAAGGTAAAGGCGGGGCGTATGATCGCCTTGTACCCCAACTCGGCGCCAAAGGCCCGGGCCTCGTCAATCGAATGGACGACGAGGCTCCTTGGAACTTCGAGCCCGCACTTGAGAATCGTTTCCTTGAACTCGCCGCGGTCTTCGGCGCGCTTGATCGCGGGGAGCTTGGCCCCGATCAATTCAACGCCATACCGATCCAGCACGCCCATTTCGGCCAACAGCACGGCGAGGTTAAGCGCGGTCTGTCCGCCGACCGTCGGAAGCAGGGCATCGGGCCGTTCGCGCGCGATGATCCGCTCGAGCATGTCGGCCGTGAGGGGCTCGATATACGTGCGATCGGCCATTTCGGGGTCGGTCATTATCGTCGCCGGATTGCTGTTGACGAGGACAACCTCGTACCCCTCCTCGCGCAGGGCCTTGCACGCCTGCGTCCCCGAATAATCGAATTCACATGCCTGGCCGATGACGATCGGCCCGGAACCTATGATGAATACTTTGTGGATGTCATTCCGCTTCGGCATGTTTCCTCAACTGCGTCCTGATGGACCGGCGCACCGCGCGCCGAGTCGAATCCCTCGGGCTAACCGACGAATGTCAACGGGTGATTTCGAGGATCTCGAACTCGATGTGGCCGGCCGGCACTTTCGCCACGGCGATGTCGCCCACCGCTTTGCCCAGCAGCGCCTCGCCCACGGGCGACTTGATGGATATCTTCCCCTGCGCTAGGTCCGCCTCGACATGGCTTACCAGCGTGTAAGAAAACTCGCTCTTCGTTTTCTTGTTCCGCACTTTGACCGTCGCGCCGACATAAGCCTTCGAGGTGTCCACCTGATGGTGGTCCAGCACGATCGACCGCGCGATCTTGTCCTCGAGATCACGGATGCGGGCGTGCAGCATGGCCTGCTCTTCCTTCGCCGCATGATAGTCCGCGTTTTCCCGCAGATCCCCGAAGCCGCGCGCATGCTCAATTATGGCCGCGACCTCCATTCGCCGCGCCTTACACGCCGCCAACTCGTCCCGCAGCTTGGCCAATCCCTCGCTCGTTACGTACAGTTTGTCCACGTCTTCCGTGCTCTTGCCTGTCGACCCGAATTCGCCTTGAGCGCGCCGCATACAGGCATGGCGGTTCAGCCGCTCGAGCCGGGAGTTTACGTACGGGCGCACCGTCGTCGGACGCCAAGTATATCAAAGGCCTCGCGCCCATTCCCAATCATGTGTTCGGCGTCGTGGCCCGCCGTCGGGGCTGACGAGGATTAACCTCCCGCGACGGATCGCGAGGTTGTATTGCACGCGTTTTGTGGGATAGTGTCAGGGGCTTTCGTCGTCCTCGAAATCGGTTACGGATTGGCGCGTTCATGTCCGCTGAAGTACAACCCAAGCACGAGAACTCGTCCGACAAGCGCATTCTGACGATCGTTTTCTTTACCGTCTTTCTCGACATGGCGGGGTTCTCCATCATTTTCCCCTTGTTTCCCCACATGCTCAATTACTACCTCGCACAGGAGGGACATACCGGCATGCTCGGCTCTCTCGTGGCGTTTCTCGATAACCTGAGCGCCCTGTTGGGCGGCGCCCGCGCGCAAGGACACGTCATTCTCTTCGGCGGGTTCCTGAGCGGCGTCTATGCGCTCCTCCAGTTCATCTGCGCGCCGATTTTCGGGAGCCTGTCGGACCGTTACGGCCGGCGTCCCATCCTCCTGACGGCCATCGCCGGACTTGCCTTCTCGTACGGTATCTGGATTTTCGCAGGCACCTTCGCGATGATTGTGGTGGCCAGGGTCGTCGGTGGGCTCATGAGCGGCAGCATATCGACGGCCAGCGCGGTCATCGCCGACGTTACGCTCGGCGTCAACCGTTCGCGCGGCATGGCCATCCTAGGCTTTGGGATCGGCGTGGCATTCATGATCGGTCCGGCCGTCGGCGGCCTCTCCTCCCTGTTCGACCCCACCGAACGCTGGCCCTCGCTCGCCGCATACGGCATCAACCCGTACTCGGCGGCCGCCCTCGCTGCATTCGCGATGGCGATGACGAACTGGATTCTCGTCGCCGCCATGCTTCCCGAGACGCTGCCCGACCCTAGGCTTCCGGCACCCACGCGCCGCCTGATGAACCCCATCGCATTGTTCAGCACGACGGAATACCCCGGCGTCACGCTGACGAACGTCACCTACTTCGTGTTCCTGCTTGCATTCTCCGGTATGATGGAGTTCGCGGTCACCTTTTACGTGACGGACCGCTTCGGGTTCCAACCCGGCCAGATTGCCCTGATGTTCCTCTTTGTCGGCGTGATCCTGGCGGGCACCCAGGCCACTTACGTACGCAAGTGGAGCGGCGTCATCGGGCCCAAGCGCATGAGCATGCACGGGCTCATGTGCATCATCCCCGGCCTGCTGCTGATTGGTTTCGCGACGGCCCCCTGGCACCTGTATCTCGCGCTCGTGCTGACCTCCGTGGGGTCCGCGCAAGTGCGGCCCTGCATGTCCGCGCTGGTGTCGCTGTATACCCCCGTCCGGGAACAAGGCCGGATACTCGGCGTGTTCCGCTCCCTCGAGGGCCTCACCCGCGCCATCAGCCCGCTGATCGCCTGCTTTCTCTACTGGAAACTCGGTTCGTCGCAAGCCTACTACGTCGCCGCCGCCGTGACCCTCGTAGCGCTGCTGCTCGCCCGAGGCCTTCCCGCACCGGACGCCCTACGCGAAACCGAAAGCGCCGCGTGAACCAGACAATTCAACTACATCTCCACGATCAGACGGAGCGCGTAAAAGTCCGCTTCGAAATGACAACGTACGTGTTCGGACTACAAGGAGCGGATGGTTTCATCCGCTACGGGTCGGCCTTCGACTCACGTGCTGCTGTCCCTTGATTCCGCATTGATTTCGGAATCCTGGGTGGCCGGGATCGCGGTGCCGAACTTCCGATAAGGTCGTCGTGTCATAGACCGTGCTTACAATTCCGACCCTCGTCGAAGCCTCGCGATGTGGAGTGCTACAGCTTCGCCTCGCGATGTGGAGTGCTACAGCTTGCTGTAGCACCCCGCCATAGCACTTTGCCGTAGCACCCCGCCATAGCACTTTGCTGTACCAGTGCCAACGCCGAA
>BTUX01000155.1:0-10943 GCA_045863315.1 Candidatus Hydrogenedentota bacterium
CAGGTTTTCCACGCGGACATGCGGCAGGGCGATCTGCGGCGCAATAACGGTGGAATATGTCCGTTCCCGTTGTATACACGCCGCTAGCGTGTCGTCGGGGGCGAAACGGTCTTCATTTTGGTGTAGGAGCTGAATGAGTTCAGTGATTGCGCTTTTCCAGTCACGCGCAATCAAAGGACACCGGATATTGGCAGGCCGCAAGAAGTCTGAAAATCGGTTTTCAGGATTGGCCGGCATAAGTCCGTTTTCCGCCCGCAACAGGTTTCCGGGCAGTTCCCCCAATCGGCGCGCGCGACCGGCAATGTCCCCCATTGCGGCCCCACCTAATGATACCAGAGTTAGCCCGCATTTCTCACCAGTCGCTCCCGATGACGGGAGCGACTGGTGAGAAATGCTCAGGAGATAGCATAAGAGTCAATCCGGTGAGGATTTTTCACACCAACAGCCCGTTTTCCCTGTCGCTGCATAAAAGTGTGTGTCGCACGAAGTTGTATCCTTCATTGCCCGCGGGTGTGAAAAATCCAGGTTAGGATCATTTTGCGGGTGTTCGCGTGTCGAAGATTCCAACACGTAACGAAGCCCACAGATACAAGCAGCGGAGTACCGGGGCGAAGCTGGTTGTTTTGTTTTCGTTTTCGAGTTGCTGTATCAGGCTGTAACTCATTTATTTATAGTAAGTTGCAGTGAATTCGAGCGAAATGGTCTTGTCCCTGTCGCTAATGTGCTCTATAATCCGTAGTGGCTTGGTGTATCGAAAGGCAAGGGTTCCACTAGAAGGCGGCGAGTCGGTCGCCGGCAAGAGGGCGAGTATGTTTCGTGTAGACGCTGAAAAGTCGGTCCGTTTTTGCGACGGTATGTCACGCCGCGACTTTATCCACGCGGGAGCGTTGGCCACGATGGGGCTGACTTTGCCGAGTTTCATGAGTCTAAAGGCCATGGGATCGGTGGACGCCAGGAAAGACATCAACTGCATCTTTCTGTTTCTCGTCGGGGGACCAAGCCAACTTGATACATTCGATATGAAACCCGACGCACCGGCGGAGATCCGCGGGCCGTACCAACCCATCAAGACGAACAATCCGGACATTCAGATTTCGGAGATTTTTCCGAACCTTGCGAAACATGCGGACAAGTTCTCCTTGGTCCGAACGTTGCACCACAAGGCCGCGGGCGTGCATGACACCGGCCACCAGATGATGCAGACGGGCCGGCTCTTTCAGAACGGAATGGAGCATCCACATGCGGGTTGCGTGCTGGGGTACTTGAAAGGCGGCAACAACGGTTTGCCTGCCCACGTGTTGATGCCGCGTCCGATTGGGCCGACCGGCGGGAACATGCCACACGGTCAAAACGCCGGATTCCTGGGTAAGGCGCACGACCCGTTCATTTTGAACGACGAACCGCACAAGCCGGATTTCAAAGTGCCGGATTTGCTGCCGCCGGACTATATCTCGGCGGTGCGCGTCGATCGCCGGCAAAAACTGCGCGATATCGTCGATCAATCGGTGAAACAACTCGAGGAGAATCCGGACGCGCGGTTGTTGGACGAAAATTTCCAGCAGGCATACACGCTGATGTCCTCGCCGATGGCGCGGGAGGCATTCGATCTTTCGCAGGAGCCGGAGGTGCTGCGGCAGGCGTATGGGATCAACAAATTCGGGCAGAGCTGCCTGCTGGCGCGGCGCCTGATCGAGCGCGGCGTGCGATTCTGCACCATCAACATGTTCGAGACGGTATTCAACGAGATCACGTGGGACATCCACGGGTCCGCCCCGTTCAGTCCAATCGAGTGCTACAGCGATTTGGTCGGCCCCATGCTGGACCATGGCCTGGGCACCTTGCTCGAGGATTTGAAACAGCGGGGCATGCTCGAGACGACGATGATCGTGGCGATGGGCGAGTTCGGGCGCACGCCGAAGATCAATCCCGCCGGTGGCCGCGACCACTGGCCGCAGGTGTGGTCCATTTTGATGGCGGGAGGCGGCATCCAGGGCGGCCGCGTGGTCGGAAAGACAGACGAATTGGCCGCATATCCGGTCGAACGGCCCGTGACACCGGCGGAGGTGGTCGCCACGGTGTACCACTGCCTCGGCATCGACCTGGAAACCGAATTGCCGGGCCCCGGGCAGCGGCCGATTCCGGTAGTGGATTACGGCGTGAAACCGATCATGGAATTGGTGTGAATTGGCGTTGGCTCCACTCGTAGTCAATCGGTGACAATTCCTGGCCCGCGCAGTCCGAATGAGGTCCGACCGCATCCATAGGAGGAGAATGAAGACGGTGCAGCTTTCGGCTCCATGTGGTTTCGTAGCCTCGACGCTCGCCGCGATCGTGCTGTCGGTCGCGGCCCAATCGGAACCAGACTTCGCGATCCTACCTTCGTCCCTTGCTCTAACGCACAAGGGCGCGCTTCACTCGCTGATTATCGAGGAAACGATGGACGGGAGGTTTGTGTCCGATCGTACGGCGAGTGCGCGCTTCGAGTCCTCCGATCCCCTGGTGGCCGAGGTTGACGCCAAAGGGATCGTTCGCGCGGTAGGAAACGGCGAGTCGACCATTACGGCGACGGTGAACGGGCAGTCTGTGACGGCAAAGGTGACGGTGACGGGCGCCGATGCGCCGTACGTGCCGAGTTTCCGAAACGACGTGCAGCCGCTGTTATTCAAGATGGGCTGCAACACGGGGGCCTGCCACGGGGCGCAGGCGGGAAAGAACGGTTTCAAGCTGTCGCTGCGCGGGTTCGACGATGAGTGGGACTACAAGGTGCTGACGCGCCAGGCGAACGGGCGCCGCTTGTCGTTGTCCGAGCCGGAAGAGAGTCTCGTGCTGTTAAAGGCTACTTTGGGGGTGCCGCACGGCGGCGGTGCGCGGTTCTCGGCCGACTCGGAGGCCTACCGGATTCTGCTCGATTGGATTCGCGCGGGAGCGCCGGGAGCGCGCGACGACGAGGCGTCGGTTGAACGGATCGAGGTGTTGCCGAAGTTAGTCATTGCGCAATCCGGCGCGAGACAGCGAGTGATTGTGCAGGCGCAATACAGCGACGGATCGGTCCGGGACGTTACACGATGGGCGAGGTTTGATACGACGGACGATTCGGTGGCCGTGGTGGACGACCTCGGGAACGTGGCGGTTGTGGGTCCGGGCGCGGCGGCCGTCACGGTGTACTTTGCGAGCAAGGTCTCCACTGTACGCGTGATGGCGCCGCGCGACGTCCCCGTGCCCGACGCTCTCTATGCTCAGGCCGAGAGCAATAACTACATCGACGAACTCATCCTGAGACAACTGAAGAACCTGGGGATCGCGCCCGCCGCGTTGTGCACGGATACGGAATTCATCCGGCGCGCCACGCTGGACGCGATAGGCGTATTGCCGACGCCGGACGAGGTGTCCCGGTTCGTACTTGACACCGATCCAGACAAGCGGACGAGGTGGATCGAAAGCCTGCTGAATCGGCCCGAGTATGTGGACTATTGGTCTTATAAATGGTCGGACTTGCTTCTCCTGTCCTCGAAGAACCTTCCCCGGCGCGAAGAGTTGAATTCTTTCTACCGATACATTCGCGAGAGCGTCGAAGCCAACAAGCCGTGGGACCGCTTTGTCCGCGAAATCGTCACCGCGGACGGAAGCACGCTGGAGAACGGCGCGGCAAACTACTTCGCAATGCACAAAGAAACGGTCGACTTGACCGAGACGACGTCGCAGGCCTTCCTTGGATTCTCGATCACCTGTGCGCGATGCCACAATCACCCGCTCGAGAAATGGACACAGGACGATTACTACGGAATGGCGAACCTCTTCTCGCGGGTAAGGTTCAAGAACGGCATTCGCGGCGTGGGCACGGATGTGTTGGCCGATACCTTCGGCGACATTATACACCCGCGCTTGGGCAGGCCCGTCCCGCCACGGCCCCTTGACGCCGAACCTATCGGCATTCACGATGCGGGGGACCGGCGTGTCGCGCTGGCCCGATGGCTGACTTCTCCCGAGAACCCGTATTTCACGCGCGCCATTGTGAACCGGGTCTGGAGAAATTTCATGGGCGTGGGACTGGTGGAGCCCGAAGACGATCTGCGGCTGACGAACCCGCCGTCGAACGAAGAGTTGCTGGACGCCTTGGCGCGCGACCTTGTGGATCACGAGTACGATCTCAAGTATCTGATGCGGACGATCATGGGATCGGCGGCCTACCAGCGGTCCTCGCAGCCGCCGGATCCCTCGGCGCCCGACGGGAAACATTACTCGCACTATATCGTGCGAAGGCTGAGCGCGGAGGTGATCCTGGATGCGTACTCCCAAGTGACGGGAGTGCCGACGAAGTTTGACGGCTACCCGGCTGGATACCGGGCATTGCAACTGCCGGACTCGCAGGTGGGTTCGTATTTTCTGTCGGCATTCGGACGCCCCCAAAGGACGCAAGTCTGTTCCTGCGAGCGGACCGAGGACTCGAACGTGGCGCAGACGTTGCACGTGGCCAACGGCGAAACCTTGAACGGAAAACTCCGCGACGCAGCCTCGTTCATCGCCGAACTGATTCATCGCGGCGTGACGGACGATGCCGCGTTGGACATGATTTATATCCGTGCATTGGCGCGTACGCCGACGCCGCAGGAGCGCGCGGAAGCGTTGGCGGTTCTGGCCGATGTGCCTACGGACGGCCCCGAAGCAAAGGCCGAACGCCGCGCAGCGTTGGAAGACGTGGCGTGGGCGGTGCTGTCAGGCAAAGAATTTCTATTCAATCATTGAGGGCGGGCAAATTGGCTGCGAATGCGCATAAGTGGACATGCGAAAAGACCCACTCCATGTCCTTGCCGGAAAGACTGTAACTCATGTCCGAGATACGAAACACAACCGTCGGGTCTTCCGGCTTGTTTCCGCGCGCTGACGACGACCGACGATACCTTGCGAACGCCTCGAGGAGTTTCGCCGAAACCCCGAAGTCGATCCGTCTCGCATGTGCAAGCGTGATTCTAATGACGTTCGTGTTAAGTGTCGGCGCGGACGTCTCATTTGAGACGGAAGTACTCCCCATCTTTCAAAAGAGTTGTTCGGCTTGCCATTTCCCGCCGGTGGAACCGTTGAAGGGCAAGCTCGATCTCTCGACCTTGGCCGGCGTGACGAAGGGTGGCGCGGACGGCGTGGTGATCGTGGCGGGTAAGGCCGACGAGAGCCGGCTGGTGCAGATGATCGAGGGGAAACTGGAGCCCATGATGCCGCCGCCGGGGAAGGCGGATCCGGTAAGCGCCGAACACATTGCGCTCATCAAACAGTGGGTAAACGAAGGCGCAAAAGGACTCGATGCCGGGGCCCCCGCACCCGCACCGGTACCCGCCGCGGCGGAAGCGGAACCAGCGAAGCCGAAGCCGGTTCGGCCCGCGGGCATCAGCTCGATGGCATATGCGCCGGACGGTCCTGAGTTGTTGCTCGCGAGGGGAAGCCTTCACACCGTCGAGTTGCTCGTCGTGGATGTGCAGTCCGGAGCGATGACGACGAAGGCCACCCTGGAAGGCCACGCGGAAATGGTGCGCGCGCTTGCATTCTCGCCGGACGGAACAATCCTTGCCGCGGGCGGCGGAAAACCCGGGCGCGGCGGCGAAGTGAAACTCTGGAACGTCGCGGACGGTTCGCTCGCGCGAACGATGGAAGGGCACAAGGACAACGTGCTCGGTCTGGCCTTTAGTCCGGACGGCAAACGGCTGGTAACCGCCGGCTACGATAAGACCCTCATCATCTGGGACGTCGAAACGGGCGCTGCCGCGCAGACGCTGAGCAACCACGTCGACGCGGTGTACTGCGTGGCGTGGAGTCCCGATGGCAGCCGCATTGCATCGGGGGCGGGCGATCGGACCGTGAAAGTGTGGGACGCCGCTGGGGGGACGCTCCTGCAGACGATCTCCGACGCCTTGGACGTGGTGTTGGCAGTGGCGTTCTCGCCGTCCGGCACCGAGTTGGCGGGCGCGGGGGCAGATAAAATCATCCGGGTATGGGACGCGGGTAGTTCGGAAGCGCCGTTCCAGCAGTCCGGGTCGACGGCAGGCACCTTGAAGGGCTCAACGTTTGCGCATGAAGGCGCAGTACTTCACCTTCTGTATTCGCCGGACGGCTCGACGCTGTATTCGACCGGCGAAGACCGGCGAATCAAGGCGTGGGACTCGGCGAGTTTGCAAGAGAAACTGGCGTTTGAAGAGCAACCGGATTGGGTCACGGCGCTGGCTCTGAGCCCCGACGGCAAATTGCTCGCGGCCGGCCGTTACGACGCGAGCAGCGCAATCTACGCGACGGACACAGGAGCGGGGCTGGCCGCATCCGCGACCGACGAACAGGAACTGTTGGCCGTCGCCTCGGAACAGCCGCAAGGCCCGAAGAAAGTCTCAAGTCTGAGCGTGGAGGCCGTCATCATCCGCGCGACGGTCCCGCCTTCCGTGCAGTCCATCGCGCCGGATCGGTGGCACCGCGGCGCGGAGATTGAACTGGCCGTGTCGGGTCGGAACCTCGATCGCGCGGAACCGATAGTGACGAACCCGAAGATCGCAGTGGAGATACTCGAGAACGAGGCGCTTCCCGAACCGGAATTGAAACTGGGCGAAGGTCCTCGAGGAACGGGGGCGGATATCTTCGACAATGCGCGCCCGCACCGGCTGAAGCTGAAGCTGACAACGGCCGAGGACGCACCTCTGGGCCGATACGAGTTGATGTTCCGCACACCGATCGGAATGTCGAATTCGGCGGTGTTCAATATCATTCCATCGCCCGACACCCCGGAGGCGGAACCGAACGATTCGCTCGACCAGGCGCAGCCGGTGCAGTGGCCGGTCGTCGTGGTTGGGCAGACGAACGCCGCCGGAGACTTGGATCGGTTCCGCGTCTCGCTCAAGGCGGGCGAGGAGATCTCGTGCGCCATAACCGACAGCGCGATGAACACCATTTTGCGCGTGTTGGATGGCGCGGGCGGCTTGTTGGCGGACAGCGGCGATTTCAACGATCCGAAAAATTCCCGATTGGGATTCAAGGCGGAATCCGACGGCGATTACATCATTGAAGTGGGCGACTGGGACCTGCGCGCGGGACTGGGCTACCGGCTGCACGTGGGCCGTTTCCCGCTGGTGGAGTCGGTGTGGCCCCTGGGCGTGCCGGCCGGTGCTCCACAGCGCGTGGAGGTCGCAGGATTCAATCTCGGCGCGACTTCGCTCGAAGTGGATCCTCCCGACGAGGCCGGCGAGAATTCGACGGTCCGCCTTCCGTTGCACGCCGTGGAGGGGAGTCCGATTGCAATTCCGTCGATCGCGGTGGGCCGGTATCCGGAAGGGTTCGAGTCGGAACCCAACAACGCCGTCGAGCAGGCCAACGCAATCGGTTTCCCGTCGATCACGAACGCGCGAATTCAGGCGGAAACCGAAAGCGAACCGGACGTAGACCTCTACCGGTTCAGCGCGACGAAGGATCGGCCGATCATTATCGAAACGCGAGCGGCCCGGTATGGTTCGCCGCTGGACTCGAAGATCGAAGTGCTCGATCTCGAGGGCAACCTGCTGCAGCGCGCGGTCGTCCGGTGCGTGGCGCAGACCGCGATCACGCTGTCGGGGCGCGATTCGCGACAGCAGGGGCTTCGGCTTGAAAGCTGGCGCGACTTGAAGGTGAACGACTACGTCATGGTCGGAGGCGAGATCATTCAGGTCTCACAGGTGCCCGACTACGGCGACGAGGACGTAATATTCAAGGGCTACGCGAACGGGCAGCGCATGGGCCTGTTCGGGACCACGCCCGAGCACCATGCCGTCTTTGACTCCGTGTTCAAGGTGACTGTCCATTCGGTGGGGACCGAGTTCGCGCCCAATGGGATGCCGGTCTTTCCCGTGTACTGGCGAAACGACGACGGGTTTACGGCAAACGGCGAATCCAACGGCGACTCCTATCTTGAGTTTGTGGCGCCGGAGAATGGTGACTACCTCGTGCGCGTGGCCGACGTGCGGGGGCAGGGCGGACCCCTTTACTCCTACCGCCTGTCGCTGCGGCCGCCGGCCCCGGATTTCGACGTGTCCGCCGGACCGTATCATTTGAGCATCGCGCCGGGAAACCGCGTTCCGATCGACGTACGAGTGGCAAAGCACGACGGATTTGACGGCGAAGTAAAGGTGCAACTCCATGATCTACCCCAAGGGTTCAATGCCGAGCCGGACGTCATTCTTCCCGGCGAAGACCTCGTTCGTCTGGCCCTCGTGGCGGGGCCGGGGGCCAAGTCGACACCGATGGACAGCCGGTTCCGCATCACCGCCGAATCGACGATCAACGGCGTTCCTGTCGTGAAGGAAACGGCAATCGGCACGATTACCGTCGGGGAGGTCGAGCCGGACCTTGCGGTGCAGAACGGAGTGGAGCGCATCGCGATCGAACCGGGAAAATCGGGCCAGATGTCGGTCAAGCTGGCCCGCGCAAACGGCTTTGACAGCCGTGTGCCCATTAACGTGCTGAACCTGCCGTTCGGCGTGACCGTGATGTACACCGGCCTGAACGGAATCCTCGTGCGTGAAGGGGAGACCGATCGTTCGATGGAGTTGTACGTCGAGCCGTGGGTGAGGCCGATGCAGCGCAAGATATACATCCAGGCGCAAATCGAAACGCAGACGCCGCAAAAGCCGGTTTTCCTCGGCGAGCCGATTCTGCTCGATATAGGCGGGGCGCAGGTGGTGGCGAAAAAGTAGCCGGTCAACGGATGTAGACGACCTCTTCCTCCAATTCCACACCGAACTTTTCCAGTACGGTCCGCTTGCACAAATCCATCAGCCAGAGTATGTCGGCGCAAGTCGCATTGTTCTCGTTCATGATGAAGTTGCCGTGCATCGTGCTGATGACGGCGCCGCCCCTGCGCGTCCCCTTGAGGCCCGCCACCTCGATCAACCGGCCCGAGTGGTCCCCGGGCGGGTTCTTGAACACGCTTCCGCAGCAGCGCCCCTGCGGCTGCTTTTCCTTGCGCCGCTGGATGTAGTGATCGTAAATGGGCCGTTGGGGTTTCTCTGCTGTCCAGAACTTGAAACAGCCTTCCAGAATAAGGTCCCCGTTCCGGCAGAACGCCTGGCCGCGGTATGCGTACAGCGATTCCTCCATCGGGATGCGCCTTCGCCCCGTCGCCCCCACAACATCCACGGATTCCATGAGCATACAGGTGGAACCGTTCACGGTGCCGGCGTTCATGTAGATTGCGCCGCCGACCGTGCCGGGAATACCGGTCAGCCCGCCGACGAGATCATAGTTGTTGACAATCATGATCTCGCGCACGAGCCGGTCGAGAACGACGCCCGCTTCGATGCGATAGCGGTCCTCGCCCAGCGGTTCGATCGTATCGAGTTTCGTCGTAACCAGAACGATGCCGTCAAAACCCGCGTCGTCGATGAGCACGTTCGAACCGCCACCCAGCACGATGTGCCGTTCCGGCTGCCGGCAAACCCACGCGTAGGCGGCCTCCGCTTCCCGAATGGTGCGAGGTATCAGCGCAAGCCGCGCGGGCCCGCCAAGGTTGTAAATCGTAAGCGGCGCGAGCGGCAAATTCTCGATCGCGAAATCAAACGGAGGTTGCTCCATGGCGCAGAGAATACCCGAAACGTGAAGAGGGTTCCCAGTTTGAATGTAAGCGCAAGTTGATAATGTCCGCCCTGTGCAAAATAGAAATGCCCGCTTTGTTCTGGTTTTGGTAAGAGGAGAATAGGAATTCGAATGAGCTCGAAGGAGGCGGATCGGTTGGAGTGGATTCGGGATTTCGACAAGGGTCGGTTATCGCGAGAGGAAGGGACTCGATTGCTGAGAATAGGCAAAACCAGGCAAAGGTAAAACTAGGGACAGTGGAACTGTTGAAAAAAACCGGCTCCTCACAAGAATCTGTGCACAAGTTTTGGCTCGGGGAGTTTTCCCAAGCAGTGGTATAAGCGGTGATGTAGGTGTGGGCGGTGCGGAATCCGTAGCACCGGTGGCTGACGACTTTGGCTTTGTTGTTGAGCCCTTCGACGGCGCCGTTGTCAATGCGCAGCTCGAAGTAGTTCAGGATGTCCTGTTCATGCCGCCGCAGGGTCCAGGCGAAGTCGCGCAGGGGTTTGAGCCGGGATTGGGTGGCCCACCAAAACTATTTCTTCAAGAAGCGTTTGGCGCAGCCTTGGTCTTGGTACTCGAAGAACTCACGGAAGCTTTCCTTGAGCAGATAGCCCGCATTTCTCACGAGTCGCTCCCGATGACGGAAGCGACTGGTGAGAAATGCGGGTTAGCAGTTTGTCGGACTTGGCATCGGACAAATGTGTAAGTCCTTATGTATCAATACTCGTCGCTAGGCGATCCAAAATAGAGCGCCATTGCTATGATTAGACTTGCGAGCAAAGTCCGACAAACCGTTAGCGAGGCGTGGCGCACGGTCGGGTTGTGACGGCCGCGCGACCGGGTTGGCGCGACAATCCGCACCGGTTCTTTTGTCCGGAGTTGTCCATTCGCGCGCTGCCGCCACCCGCAATTCTCTTCAACGAACCGCCCCTGCAAACCGCCCATCGCCTGTCGTTAAGGTGCGCAGTCCGCGGGCGTGTGTTATGCTGAAGCGATTGGGCGCGGCGCATTTGGGCATGCAGGCGTGGCGCCTGCGCCATACGGACGGGTTCTCATGCACACATTTTGGATGAGGAGATTGCTATGAGTCACGGCAGATCGTGGGGAATGACCAGGAGAGAGTTCGCGAAGGTGGGCGCGGCGGC
The DNA here is from genome assembly GCA_045863315.1 of Candidatus Hydrogenedentota bacterium. GTDB lineage: Bacteria > Hydrogenedentota > Hydrogenedentia > Hydrogenedentales > SLHB01 > JABWCD01. The sequence goes on from BTUX01000155.1 coordinate 10,722, forward strand.
GGGACTGACGGCGTTGTTGGCCGACCCGGTCAAAGCCGCGGCGGACCGGCCGCTGCGGGTGGGATTGTTGGGATGCGGGGGCAGAGGGTCCGGGGCTGCGACGCAGATTCTCATCGCCAATGACAACGTGAAACTGGTGGCGGTGGCGGACGTCTTCGAGGACAAGCTGGAGGGATTCTGCGACAAGATCATGGCGAACAAGGATCCGCGCCTCGAGGGGAA
>BTUX01000156.1:0-10922 GCA_045863315.1 Candidatus Hydrogenedentota bacterium
GGTGAAATCCTGGGCGCCCACGTGGTTTCTTGTCGTCCTCATCGCTATCCTGGCCGGCTCGTCGTTCATCGATCCCGATTTCAAATGGCTCGCCGGCACGGTCTGCATGGTGTTCGGCCTGGTTTCGCTCTGGTGGATCAAGATGCACGCCGAAGGAAGCGTCCGCAGCACGATGAAGGCGCTCGATTGGGACACCACGTTCTTCCTGATGGGCGTATTCATCGTTGTCGGCAGCTTGACCGATCTCGGGTGGACCCAGGCGATCGCCAATGGATTGACCGGCATGGTCGGTGACAACGTCCTGTTCGGTTACACCCTGCTCGTCTTTCTCTCGGTCTTGGTTTCGGCATTTGTCGACAATGTTCCGTTTCTGGCGGCGATGCTGCCGGTCGCGCAGGTGATGGCCAAAGACCTCGAGATTCAACCGCAACTATTTATGTTCGGTCTGCTAATCGGGGCCAGCTTGGGCGGAAACGTCACCCCCATCGGCGCATCCGCCAACATCGTCGCCTGCGGCATCCTTCGGAAAGAGGGCCATCCGGTGTCGTTTCCACAGTGGTTCAAACTTTCCATTCCATTCACCATCGCCGCGGTAACTCCCGCCTATCTGCTCGTCTGGTTCGTCTGGCGGTAGCAGTCATCCTTTCGGCGTCATGTTTGGCGTTTTTCCCGACGAATTGTCCACAGATTATTGACAGTCTGACGGGTTTTCGGCGCGGAACGGGCGCAAGCCCCGCCGCCAAATCCTCGATTTAGATCGGCAATTTCGATCCTCGACTTGCGATTTGTGTATCCATAGACACGGCTGCTCATGTGAACCGACCGCCGGTTTCGCGGCTTCAGCACATTCATCTTGGTTCTGAAAACAGAGTTGCGTGGATGGAATCCTGTCGAGGTCCAAGCCTCGCGGTATCATACCAAGGCGGCGCTCGCACCCGCGGGAATTTCAGCTATGCGTAAGCCATTGAATTCACGCGGCTTCCTTGCGTCATGCCTGACCTCACGCGGCCGGAAACATCTGCGTCATGGGAACAAGTACCCGCAGTATTCAGGGCGAGACGCCGGGCCGCCGAATCAAACGCAGGCTGTCCGGATGGTGTGCCACGGTTTCGTTGAATTCGCATTTCTTATTCCTCCTTTCCTTCCGTTCTAGCTCTCTAGCGCTGTGCGAGAACTCTTCCGGCCTGGCACGGTTCTGGCTATTCCCCGGTGCGTCCCGGCGCCGATCGCGGAACGGCGGCGCGGGACACGGTGGCCTGACCTGAGGTAGTGGTCGGTGCTTCTTGAAGTGGTCGGCAGGGGCTGCGCGAAAGGGCCCCTTCCGTCCCAACTACGCGAACCGACTTCATCACACAAGAGAAAGGCGGTAAGGGAATGTCTTGGCTGATTTCGTGGGCGCCCCGCATGATTCGGCGTGCACCATTCCTCTTCGCGCTTATCGCGCTCGGCCTCAGCGGGTGCATGACAACTCCTCCCTTCGCCGATTCTTTTCCCGCAGCGGCTGAACCGACGGTGGTTTTGAAGCCCGGCGACGTACTGCAGGTGAAATTTCTTTACTGGCCGGAATTGAACGAGGAAAAGCAGTCCATCCGCCCCGACGGAAAGATTTCGTTGCAACTCGTCGGCGACGTCCAGGCGGAAGGACACACTCCGGAAGAACTACGCAACCACCTGCTCGACCTTTATCAGGACAAACTGATTGACCCCGAAATCGCCGTCGTCGTGAGTTCGCTGGACAGCCACCGCGTGTATGTCGGCGGCGAGGTCCTATCGCCGGGCCTTGTCATGATCAACGGCCGTCTAACCGCGCTTGAAGCGATCATGCAGGCGGGTGGGTTCCGCAAGGAAAGCGCGAAGATGAGCAGCGTAGTCGTCGTTCGCCAGCGGGACGGCGCGCAGTACGCGCGCACGATTGACCTGCGAAAATCCATCGAGGAGCCCCAGAGCGAGCCGTTTCTCTTGGAGCCCTACGACATTGTGTTTGTCCCGCGCACCGCAATTGACCAAGTGGATCAGTGGGTCGATCAATACATCAACCAGATCATTCCTCGTTCGCTGCATTACAACTTCACCCATGAAGTGAATCCGCAACGCGGTTCGAACCGCGGGAACATCGCGTCGCAGCTCCTCTCGAACATGAACGGAGGTTCGGCGCCGATGCCGCGCATAGGAGACGTGTCATCAGCCAGCAGGTAATCCAGAACTCGCTGCGCGATGTGCTGTACGTCGCGTTTCGGCATAAAGTAAAAATCTTTGCGGTGTTTGTCTGTGTGTTCGCGGCCGTCGTGCTCTACACCTATGTGGCGCAGGAGATCTACCGGTCTGAATCCAAGATCTTAATCCGGCTTGGACGCGAAAACCTGTCCGTCGACCCTTCGGTATCCGGTCCGACGCTGTATTCGTCGAGGGACCGCGTCAACGAGGTGAACTCGGAACTCGCCATACTCGGCAGCAGGGCGCTTGCCGAACAGGTCGTTGACAAGCTGGGGGCGGACACTTTCATCGAGAAGCCCGATGAGGACTTGAACGTCGAGCCGCCGGTCGCGTCCATGCGCGGGGCGCAGCAGGACCTGCGCCTCATCCGGCGCGAGGTCCGCGAGACCGAAGCGGCCGGGAAAGGCCTGCTGGTCGCCCTGGACCTCGTGACCCCGCTGACACCGCGCGACAAGGCGATTAAATACGTGATGAAGAACACGTCGGTCGAGGTCGAGCCGAAGACCGACATCATTTCCATAAGCTTCGACGCGCCGAGCCGCGACCTCGCGAGGGACGCGCTGGCGGCACTCGTCGAGTTTTATCAGGAACGACACATCGAGGTGCATTCCGCTCAGGCCACCCCCCGCTTCTTCGAGGAACAAACGCAGCAGCATCAGGAGCGGTTGGACCGCTGCGAGGCCGAGTTGGCGGCGTTCCGGGAAGCGCACGGCATCACCAGCATGGAGAAGCAAAAAGAGGTGATGCTGCTTCAGGTGAGCGACCTCGAGAAGCAACTTTCGGAGGCCGTCGCGCAGTTGGAGGCGACCCGCGAACGCATTGCGTCTTTGGACAAGACCTTAAAGGGTCGGTCGAAGACCCTCGAGATCAGCCGCACGACGGGGGTCACCAATTTCGCGGCCGACGCGCTCAAGGAAAAGCTGCTGGACCTTCGGCTGCGGGAAACGGACCTCGCGGCGCGCTATCCCGACACGCATCGCCCGTTGATTGACATTCGCCAGCAGATTCGGGAAGCAGAGGCCGCATTGGCCCGGGAGAATGAGACGCATACGGAGATCACGACGGGCGTTGACGAGACGTATCAGTCGTTGAGGCTGACTCTCGAGAACGAGCAGGCGCAAGCCGCCGCGACGGAAGCCCGTCGCGCCGCCCTGGAACGGGAACTTATCCGTCAGAAGGCGGAGGTCGCACGGTTGACCGGTTGCGAAGTGCGACTCGCCGCGCTGGAACGCGAAGTTGCGCTCGCGGAGAAGGACTATGAGCAGTATCGCGAGAGCCTGCAGCGGGCGCGCATTTCGACCGCGCTGGACCTCGACAAGGTGTCCAACGTCAGTGTCGTGCAACCGGCGACGCTGCCCATCGACCCGGTGAAACCGAACAAGCTGCTCAATATCGCCATCGGAGTGTTCCTGGCGCTGTTCGCGGCGATCAGTTTCGCCTTTACCGTCGAATACTTCGACGACTCCGTGAACTCCGCCGAACAAATCGAGAAGTGGGTCGGCGTACCCGTGCTGGTCACGGTCTCCGACAAGGAGTACAAGGCATGTATCTGAGCTACTACGGACTGAACAAGGAGCCGTTTCACATCACGCCGGACCCGGACTTTTTCTACATGAGTCCGAGTCACAAGGAGGCGCTGGCGGCGGTCCTGTACGGCGTCGAAAAAGGGCTGGGCTTTATCGCGCTGACGGGCGAAGTCGGCACCGGCAAGACGACGGTCCTGCGGGCCTACCTCGAGCGAATCCGCCGTACGCGGATACGCCCGATTTTTCTTTTCAATCCAAATCTGTCGTTTGAGGCGCTGATGATTCACCTTCTGCACGAGTTGGGCATTGACGGCCGCGGCAAATCGGAACGATGGATGTTGCACTACTTGATGGCGGCGCTGGTGCAGGAACTCGGGAAGAACCGTCGTGTTGTGCTCATTATCGACGAAGCCCAGCACATGCCGAACAGCACGCTCGAAAAGTTGCGGCTCATCTCGAACCTCGAGACCGTGGATTACAAACTGATGCAGATGGTCCTGGTCGGGCAGCCGGAATTGGACGTCAAACTGGCCGACTACTCGATGCGGCAGATTCGGCAGCGAATCGCGGTGCGGACCAAAGTCCGCGCACTGACGATGGCGGAAGGGGTCGATTATATTCGCTATCGGATCGCCCATGCCGGAGGACACCCCGACTCGGTATTCACGAAATACGCCATGCGCACGATCGTGAAGGCCGCCAATGGATATCCGCGCGCCATCAACATCTTTTGCGACAACGCCCTTATGACCGGGCTCGGCTACCAGAAAAAACCGGTTAACCGGCGCATCGCCCGTGAAGTCATTCGTGAGTTCCAGGGCAAGCGGGCGATCCCGAGGTGGCGTTGGATCGCGGCAGGCGTCGCCGGGGCCGCGATCGTCGCGGGGAGCGTCACCGCGCCGATATTGTGGTCCTCCAATCGGGCCAGCGCCTCGGCGTCCCAGGAAGAGGAGATCGCGCCGGCCGATCCCGCACCCAGCGCGAGGGCGGTGGTAGAACGGGCCCCAAACGATGAGTTGCCCGCGAACCTTATTCAGAGCTCCCGTACCGCGAAGGCCCAGTCATGAGCCGCATTTTCGAAGCGCTGGAATTCGCGGGGGTCGACATCGAAGAACAGATGGCCCCGACGGTAACGGTTCGGGCGATTCCAGCCGTCCCGAAACCGTTCGAAGAGAAATTGATCGCTTTGTATACCCGCATCGATGCGCTTCTGGACGTCGCGGGTGGCAAAGTGGTCTCGATCGTGGGGTTGCAGGACAGGGCGCAGGGTTTCACGTACGCCTTCGAGATGGCGCGGGCGGCAGCCGTCCAGTTGCGGAAGCGCGTCCTGTTGTTAGGCACTTGCGGATCGGGGAGTTCCGAACAAGTTGTTCACAACAACCTCACCCGCGGGTGGGAAAGCGCGGTGTTCGGCGACCAGTCGGTGATCCGCGCGATTCACAAGCTTGGCGATCCGCCGATTTCCGTCAGCCAACTCAACACGACGCGGGAATCGCTGGCGCCGATCATCGCGGCCCCGCGGTTCATGAATTCGCTGCGCCTCATGCGGAAGCGGTACGACCTCATTGTGGTCGATACTCCTGCGCACGGGGACGGCATGGACGCCGTGCTCGTGTCCGGGGCGGTGGACGGAACGGTGCTCGTGGTCGACGCGGGCCATACCCGCTGGCAGGTGGTTCGGCATGCGGTGGACCAGTTCGTCGCGCAGGACGGGACGGTCCTCGGCGTCGTTCTCAACAAGCGGCGCTTCTACATACCCAACTTTATTTATCGAAAGCTGTAAGGCGGCCGCGGCGGCGGCCCGGTCAGACGACGGGGAGAACGAGCAGAATGGACAAGCGGCTGCAGTTGCGCGCGGCATCTCCGCGCAGCACCTTATTGCGCCTGTTTTCGAGGCGTGCGGTATCGGACAAACCGGACCCGGCGGCGGGATTGCTTCCGGGGGCGGCATTCGAGGAACAACTGGTATTGGAGCGGGCGCGCGCCGACCGGTCCGGCAGCCGCTTTGCGCTCATCGTGTTTACGATCCAATCGGCGCAGAACGAGGAGGAGCAGGCGCGAGCGGAAAGCGCGTTGGCGGCGGCACTGATGACGCGCATGCGCATTTGCGATGCGAAGGGCTGGTACGGCCACCGGATTGCGGCCCTGCTTCCGTACACGACCAAGGCGGCCGCCGCCAATCTGATTGGCCCTATCGAAGGTCTGTTTCGCAGGCACTTCGCGGGCAACGGGCCCTCGGTAGTCCCGGGGCCGCAACTCGCCTATACCATTTATGAGTACCCCGACGACGGTCGCAGCAAAGTCACCGTGAAGGTTTTCAGAAACGGAGAGGCCGTCCCGCTGGGCGGCAACAGCGCGAGGATGGACCATGTATCTTGAGAAACACAATGGCAATGGATCCGCAGTTGCTCACGCACGGCACGCGTTTTCAGATGCGCCGCCGCAACCGGTCGTAACGGTTTCCGGCCACCATCTCTTCGCCAAGCCGTTTCCGCGCTGGAAGCGCGCAATGGATATCGTCGGGGCGCTGATTGCCCTAGCTCTGTTCGCTCCGGTCATGATTGCAATCGCCATCGCGATTAAGGCCACCTCGCGCGGGCCCGTACTGTTTTCGCAGAAGCGCGGCGGGCTCGGTGGAAAACCATTCGACCTATACAAATTCCGCAGCATGACCGTTGATGCCGAAGCGCGCAAGGCCGAGCTGATGCGATTCAACGAGCGCAGCGGTCCCGTGTTCAAGATGACCAACGATCCGCGCGTCACCGGCGTCGGACGTTTCATTCGCCGGACCAGCCTCGACGAGCTTCCGCAGTTGTTCAATGTGCTGCTGGGGGACATGAGTCTTGTCGGCCCGCGCCCGCTGCCCGTCCAGGAAGAGGACGGGTATGACAGTTGGCATTGGCGCCGACTGGACGTGAAACCCGGACTGACCTGCATATGGCAGGCGACCAGCCGCCATGATCGCGATTTCGACCGGTGGGTGCGGTTGGATCTTGAGTACATCAAGCGGCAGTCCGTGTTGCTCGACATCCGATTGATCCTGATGACCATTCCCGCGGTGCTCGCACAGCGGGGCGCATGCTAGGACGAAACCCAACCCTCAGGGCTCTCAGAATGGGCGAAGCAGGACAGATGACGACGCGCCTCCCGGCGGCTGGTACGCTCTCAGCCATCCGCCGCGGGGCGTCCCATCCGTTCCTGCGCCAGGGCGGAATCACGCTGATCGACCAGATGGTCGCCAGTGCGACGACGTTTTTTACCGGGGTGGTGATCGGACGTGCCTGTCTCAAGGAAGACTTCGGGTTTTATATGCTGGGGTTCAGCCTCTTCACATTCCTGCTCACGCTGCAAGGCTCCCTTATTTCGACCCCGTACACGGTGTACTACCCTCGCGCGAACAGGAACGAGGCGCCCCGGCTGACGGGCAGTTCGCTGGTCCACCAGTTCGTATTCTCCGCAGTCGCGGGGCTCGCCCTGCTGACGGGCGCCTGCGCGGCATGGTACTCCGGTGGCGCGCGCATGGCGTGGATGCTGTTCGCCCTCTCCGCTTCGGTCATCTTCTTACTGCTCCGCGACTTCATTCGGCAAATATGCTTTGCGCACCTTGCCGTGTCGCGGGCGTTGGCGTTCGATTGCATGATCGCAGTGGGCCAACTTGCAGCGCTTGGCGCGCTTGCTGCAATCGGCCTCCTCAACGCCGCGACGGCCTTTGCGGCCCTGGGTCTGGTGTGCGCTGCGGCCGCTGCCGGTTGGCTGTGGAATGTCCGGTCGGGAGTTTCGATTGACGTGCGGCGCGCGGCCCTCGATTTCGCCAACCATTGGCCGTCGGCCAAATGGCTGTTTGCCAGCGGGCTTGTATGGAGCGTCAGCATGAACCTGTACGCGTGGATCGTGGCGGGTTTTCATGGGGCGGCTTCCGCCGGCGTGTGGGCCGCGGCCCTGGGCATCGTAACCATAGTCAACCCGCTCATGCTGGGCGCGCAGAATTTTCTCGGACCTCGAATCATGCACGCCTACGCGGAGGGAGGCGCCTTCTCGCTGCGCCGCATCGTCTCGACGTCCAGCGCGGCGTACGCCGGAATTTTGCTCGCGTTCAGCGCGTGCATGCTGTTCGGGGGCGATGTCCTCATCACGTTCATTTACGGCACCCAGTATTCCGGCAACGGACCGCTTGTCGCCCTGCTCTCCTTGAACCTCGCTTGTAGCGGCCTCGGGTACACGTTCTCGCGCGGCCTGTTCGCTCTCGAACATGCCGCAATCGACTTCAAAGTCAACTTCGTCGCGCTCGCCGCCATGATTACCTGCGGCCTGTTCCTCGCCAAGACGTACGGGCCCGTCGGCGCGGCACTCGGGCAATTGACAGCAAACGGCACGGCGACCCTTGCCCGCGCCGGCGCGTTCTATGTTTGCGCGCGGAACCACATGGCGGGCCGGCCATGACCACTGTCCTCGAGTTCCCGCAGAACGCGCAGTACCGGCGGCGCCTCCCCTGGTTCACGTTCGTCGTGTTCACCCTTGCGTTCTTCATCGCGCTGCACGACGCCTCGCGTTCCTTTTCGATCGAAGGAGACTACCTCCCCTCCGAGGACACCTTGAAAAAGCATGCCTCGGAAGGCAACGCCCGTCGCCAAATCGGGTTCGTGATGGCGGGCGCGTTCGGCATTTTTCTGCTCATCCGCCATGATCGGCGCCCGCTCGTCATGAACGGCTTCCTGGCTGCACTGATCCTATTCTTTCTCACCTGGATGGTGCTTAGCATCAGTTGGGCGGATGAGCGGGCGCTCACAGCCCGGCGGCTGGTAGTGATAGCGATGCTTGCCCTGGGGGCGCTTGGAGTCGCCACCCAGATGAACCCTCGTGAAATCACCCTTTTCGTGCTCTTCTGTTCGGTGGTGTATCTGATCGCCGGCGTCGCGTCGGAACTTTCGCTCGGCACGTTCACTCCGGCCGCCGAACGGTACCGCTTCTCGGGAACAATCCACCCCAACAATCAAGGAGTGAATTGTTCGCTGATTCTCCTATCGTCTGCCGCCGCGGCCCAGTCGGAGAAGCGGTGGAGGAAATTGTTCCTTTGCTGCGCCGCTGCGGCAATGGTGTTCCTGCTCCTGACCAAGTCGCGGACATCCCTCCTCAGCTTCCTCGTCACGTTTGGCGCGTATTGCCTACTCGTATACGGACGGTCCCGGCACTTCGCCTACGTATGTTCGCTTCTCGTCACGGCCGCGCTGCTGGCCGTGTTGCTGGCCAACGGCGCGATCATGCCGGCCCTTGAACACGGCATCCTTCTTGGCCGCGACGACCAGGACCTGTCCGGCGCGATGTCGCTGACGGGCCGCCTGCCCCTTTGGCAGAACCTGCTCGAGTACGCGGCGGAGCGGCCGATTCAGGGGTACGGATATGGAAGTTTCTTCACGCTTCAGCACATCCGCGAAATCACCGCCACGCAAGGCTGGCCGATCGCCGAGTGCCACTCCGTGTTTCTCGAAGTCTTGATGGGGTTGGGCATTGTGGGGGTCACATCGTACACGCTGATTCAGTTCATCGGTATCGGTCGCTCGATGCGTTATTTCCGGATCACGCGGGACCCCAACCAGGCGTTTCTGGGCAGCCTTCTCATTCTTGGCGTCGTCGGCGGGCTCGCGGAGTCGACCCTGCTCGTCCCGACCATGCAGACGTTCGTGCAGTTCATGACGTTGGCGTACTTCGCGTTTCAAGCGGCGCCGGAGGCCGTGCGCAGGCATGCAGCCGCAGCCGAGCGGCGAAAATTCAGTACGCCGACCTTCCAGGCGGGACCGCCGCTGCGCCCCATCGTCCGGGGAGACAAGGCGTGAGCGGCCTCGTGGAGACCAAGCCCGCCATTTTGGCCACACCCACGATCGCGGCGAAACCGCGAACGAGGCTGATCCTTGCCAGCGGTTTCCAGCCGGACTATGTGCGCGAGGTGGCAAACGCCTACGCGTTGACCGGCCACAAGATTCAATTGATCGGCGGCGACATGCACGCCGGCACGCGCTACGCGAAGGGCGTGGAATTCCTCAATTTGCGGGGCAGGGACGCAAAGGACCGGCGCAAGACGGAGGAATTCAAGAAGCTTGCCCGGTACTACTGGCGGCTTCTGCGTCACGTCGGTTCGTCACCTTCCCGCGTCGTATACGACGTGAGCATCGGCAGGCCGTTTTTGCGATGCGTGCTTATGTATTCGGCGTTTCGAATGCTCGGCAAGCGAATCATTTACACGGCCCACAATGTTGTGCCGCACGACGCGCCCACACTCTTCAACCGGGTCATTTATTTCTTCATCTATCGAGCCTTGGCGAGTGCCATTGTAGTCCACGGTCAGGCGCTCAAAGACCGCCTCATTTCCGAGTTCGGCGTAAAGGCGGAGAAAGTCCACGTGGTCCCGCACGGTACGTATCACGCGCCGAACGACCCGGCGATGACCAAGGCAAAGGCCCGCTTTAAATTGGGTCTGCCGGCGGACGCGCCGGTCGCGCTAATCTTCGGCTTTCAACGCCCGTACAAGGGAACGCATTTCGTCCTCGAGGCCCTGCGGGAAACACGGATCAAGGGGCTGATTCTCGTCATTCGGGGAAAGGCAACCGATGCCCCGTACCGCAAACGCCTTGAATCGTTGATCGAGCGGGCGCTCGACCGCTATCGGATTAATGCCCATTTCGAGCCCGTGCCGGATGACGAAGTCGAGCTCCTGTTCAAGGCCGCCGACATTGTATTACTGCCGTATTTCGAAGGCAGTCAGAGCGGCATCAAGTTCATGGCCTACGCGTATGGCCGGCCGGTGCTCGCGAGCAAGATCGGCAGTCTGGCGGAGTTCATTCAGCCCAGTCGGACGGGCGAGGTCTTCGAGCCGCACGATCCTGTCTCGTTCGTGCAGACGCTTGCGTACATGTTCCAGAACCGCCATCAGTACAACGAACAGCGAATTCGGGATATTGCGTACTCCCAGTATTCGTTCGAGGCCGCAGTCCAGCAAATCGACGCCATTTACGAACATCTGACCGGATAGCCCAATCCCCAAAAGAAGGAAGCAGGGTTCTATATGAAAATTCTGCAGATTCACAACCACTACCGTTTCCGTGGCGGCGAGGACGTCATGTTCGAGCAGATCTGCGGAGTTCTGCGCGAGAACGGACATGAGGTTGCGGTTTTTGAGCGGCACAGCTC
>BTUX01000157.1:0-10844 GCA_045863315.1 Candidatus Hydrogenedentota bacterium
TGCGGATTAGACGTACCGGTAGCGTTGTCCCGCATTTCTCACCAGTCGCTCCCGATGAAGGGAGCGACTGGTGAGAAATTCTCAGGAGATAGCATAAAAGTCAATCGGGTGAGGATTTTTCACACCACCAGCCCGTTTTCCCTGTCGCTGCATAAAGGTATCTGCCGCACGAAGTTGTATCCTTCATTGCCTGCGGGTGTGAAAAATCCGGGTTAGCCGGTACTTGATCCAGACCGGCAACGATGGTAAAGTTGCTGCTGACGAGTTGAGACTTTCATGAGTAATTCGAAGCATAGCTTGAACCTGCTTCTCTCACTCCTCCTCCTGGAGGATGGCGGGTTCGGTATGCCTCGAATTCCCTAAACGAAATCCCCGAAAGGGTTTAAGTCGAGGCCACGGACCCCAGGGTCCGTGGCCTCGATTTTTTTGGCCGTCAGAAGGCCGTGAACCGAAAGGAGGTGGTGTCCTATGGATTCGGGACTTGCAAGTCTCTAATCCAGGCGCTTGGAACTGAGCGTAGCGTATCCATAACAGACTAACTCAACGTTATGCAAAGGGAGTTCCAAGCATGTTTTCAGATGTTCGAATCTTCGATACGACCTTGAGGGACGGAGACCAGACGCCCGGCGTTCACTACTCGCCAGAGCAGAAAGTCGAGATCGCGAAAATGCTGGCCGAATTCGGTGTCGCGACGGTCGAGGCCGGGTTTCCTGCCTCGTCGCCGGCGGAGCAGAACGCGGTCGCAGGGGTGGCGCGCGAGATTCGCAGTTGCGAGGTGGCGGCGCTGGCGCGCTGTATACCTGGGGATGTCGACGCCGCAGTCGATGCGCTGCGGAGCGCGGAGCGTCCCGTGATCCACGTTTTCCTGGGATCGTCGGACGTCCACCTGTCGCGGAAGTTGGGCATGAGCCGGGCGGAGGCGTTGCGCGCCATCGACCGAAGCGTCAGGCGCGCAAAGAATCACGTCGCGGACGTCGAGTACAGCGCCGAAGACGCGACCCGCGCCGACCGCGTGTTTCTGCGGCAATGCGTTGAAACCGCGATTGGCGCAGGCGCCACGCGCGTCAACCTGCCCGACACCGTCGGTTGCGCCATGCCGTCCGAGTATGGAGCGATGATCGCCGAGATCGTCCGATTTGTCGAAGGTGCGGCGATCGTTTCGGCACACTGTCACGACGATATGGGGCTGGCCACGGCAAACACCGTAGCCGCGGTGCAGGCCGGCGCACGACAGGTCGAGGTCACGGTGAACGGCATCGGTGAACGCGCGGGGAACGCCTCGCTCGAACAAGTCGCGGTGATTCTGGCAATGAAAGGCATCGCCCAAACGGGGCTCGACCTGTCTCGAACCATGGTTCTCAGCCAACGCGTGGCGGAGGCGACCGGCATCGCCATTCAGCCGAACCGCCCCATTATCGGAGCGAATGCGTTTGCTCACGCCTCCGGTATCCACCAGGACGGGATCATCAAGGAGGTCGAGAACTACCAGTATGTTCCTCCGTTTCTGGTCGGCGCGGGTGGGCATCGGCTTGTGTTGACCGCGCGTTCCGGCCGCAAGGCCGTCGCGCACAAAGCCGCCGCATTGGGTTTCAAGCTGGACGAGTCCGCCGTCGATCGAATCTACAAGGCATTCATCGAAGTGGCCGATTCGAGCCGCGGCGGCGTGAGCGACACGGAATTCGCGGAGATCGTGAACCGTTCGGCGCGCGTATCCATGTCGTGATCGGCAACGGGCGGGTCCATCGGTCTTGAAGCCGATGGACCCGCCGAATCGGAGGCCGGAGACCGGCGCTATTGCGCAACGGCGCTCTGTGAGGTATCGGGCAAGTAAAGGTCAAGCCTTTCCTCGAAGAACTCCTTGGTTTTTCTCAGACCATCAGGCACATTCGTCGCGGGGGCCCAGTTCACCAGGCCTTTGATCTTCTCGTTCGAAATCGAAACGTCGCCGACATCCATGTGCGCCCAGTCCCTTGGCCACGCCACGTGTTTGACGTTGCCCGAACCGAACACTTCCACAACCATTCGAGCGAACTCGGTCACGCTGTGTTCTTCGTTGCCTGCCGCGAACATGACCTCTCCGACGGCGTGGTCGGCCAGTGCCACGGCGAGAAGCGCGTCCACGCAGTCGTCCACATACAGCACGTTCCGGCGTTGTGCGCCGTCCCCGAAAATGGTCAGTTCCTTTCCCTGCAGGGCGAGTCCGATGAAGTAATTCAAGACGCCCCCGTCGCCGCTCTTGATGCGGGCGCGCGGGCCAAACACGTTGGTAAGCCGGACGACCGAGGTGCGAAGGCCATAAGCGCGGTGATAAATCAGATGATACTTTTCCGCCACACTCTTGTTGGCGGAATAGATGTCGAGCGGGAATTCGGGATGATGTTCGTCGATGGGGCGGCGCACCATGGGGCCGCACTGCGTGCTCGTGCCCGCATAGACGACCCGCGCCTCGCGGTTTCCCTTTCGGACGCTTTCCAAAACGTTCATCGCGCCCGTGCAGTTGATCTGAATGTCGAGATAGGGGTCGCGCATCGAGTAGGCGTGCGAGGTATGGCCCGCGCAGTTGAAGATAAGGTCCTGCCCGTGAATGGCGCGGTCCACGAGGTTTACATCGCGCACGTCATTAATAATTACGCGGATCGCCGGGTGACCGTTCAGATTGGCGACGTTCCCGCCTCCGTGGTCCATCAACGAGTCGTATACCGTGACGTGTGCGCCCATTTCCAAGCAGCGAATGGCGAGGTTACTCCCAATGAATCCCAGTCCGCCCAATACGAGGACCCGTTTATCATGCAACGGCGTATGCATGGTCCGACCCTCCCTCGTTTCGCCCGCGTGCCTCTACCCGCTATTGTACCACTTTGTGGGCGTTCCGCCTGCACGGGCGGGAAGGCCTCTCGAACAACCCCGCGAAGTGGAGTGGGGGGACGCGTCACGGTCACCCGCGAGGAACGGTGCTTTGAGGGGGGAGCGTCCGCCGGGCGTACACGCCGCAGCGAAGCGCGCGGTACAAAAACAAGGGATTGCCGATCAGATAGCGCCGCCATAGCCGGACCGGCTCGGAACAGAGCCGGTGCAACCACTGAAGGCCGGTGCGGCGCCAGAACGGCGACGCCTCCTTCATGGTTCCCGCGAAGATGCGAATCGTTCCGGCCCCGATGCCCCAGACGATCGCGCGCGGACAGCGCAGGCGGGCCATTTCGCAAATGCGTTCCGTGCGCGGCGTGCTCATGCCGACGAAGATGAAATCCACGTCTCCGAGCGATCGGAAGATGCGGTCATACTGCTCTTCGTTGAGAAATCCGCTATATGCTTGCTGAATGCTGCTGTGGCTTGACGACGCTTCGATGTTTCGCGCCGCCTGTTCCGCCTCCTCCTGCGTGAGGCCGACAAGGATTCCGGTGTTGCGGCGGATACGCGACGACGCCAGGAATGCGCGAAACGCCTCGGTCATGTTGCATCGTTCGGGAATTTGCGCGCGCCACAGCCGCGACAACCACACGATGGACATTCCGTCGGCCGTAACGATCCGGGCGTTGTTGAGGCTCTCGCGAAGCAGCGGGTCGCGGAACGCGACGTTATAGATGTGTGCATTGAGACATAACAGCGAACGGGGCTGCGCAGACGGATTGTCCAGCAAATATGCGATCTCGTCCAAAAGTTGCCGGATCGTGTGCGTCGAGCACTTGATGTCGCCCATTTCGAAGTGATACGGCGCGGCGAATTTCGCAGAGCCGGTTCTCATGCCGCACCCGCCCGCTTCGTTGGGGACGCCTTCCCGAGGACGCGCGCGACACCGGACCGCGCGACGGCAAATTGATAGGCGGTCAACAGCCTCGCATAGTACGGGGCTGCGGAATACATTCGCAGGGCCTTGATCCGCGCCGCGTGTCCGAGCCGCCGGCAAAGGTCGGGATCGTGCCACAACGCCTGCATCTTCCGCGAGAGGTCCTTCGAGTCGCCCGGCGTAAACAGCAGGCCCGTGACTCCGTGCTCGACCAATTCGGGTAGCGCCCCGCCCTGCGCGGCGAGCACCGGCAGACCGTGCATCATCGCCTCGGCCACCACCAGCCCGAACGCCTCGTACCACAGGCTGGGCGTAACGAGGAATCGTGCGCCGCGATAGAACGCCGTCAGCTTGATTGCGTCGAGATGGCCCGCCCAAGTGACGTTGACGGGCGCGCTTTCCTCCTTGATGGTCGAGTTCATTCCGCCCGCGATGCGGACGGGCAGTCGGTTTCTTCGGGCGGCCTCGAGCAGCGTATGCACGCCTTTTTCCGGCGCAATGCGCCCCGCGTAGGCGATGTATTCTCCTTCCGCCGGATCAGCGGCTTCGCTCACGTCGCCGACCATATTGGGAATGACCGTGAACCGCTCTTCCGGGTATCCCGCGTACACCAGGCGGTCGCGCAGAAACTCGCTCGGTGTAATAAAGAGAGAGACGTTGTCGCGATAGAGTCGAAACAGATTGGCGACGGCGCTTCGCGAGGCGTAGGCGAGGCTCTCGAGCAGGTTGCCCCGGCAGTTCTTCAGGGCGCACCAGTACGTCGCCCCGTTTGCACAACTTTCGCAGGCGCGCCCCTTGCGCAGATGCGTGGCGACCGGACAGGTGAGCCGGAAATCATGGCAGGTCATGACCACGGGTACGCCGGCCCGCCTGCATTCCACCAGCACCCAAGGCGAATGATGGGGATACAGTTCGTGCACATGGACGACATCCGGCTTGAACGCATGGAGGGACGATGCCATCTCGTCCCGCGCTTGTTTTGAGTAGATACCGCGCGCAAACGCAGAAACTTTGCCGTGGAACGTTCCCTCGAGGTCCCGACTGTCGTGGGCCATCAACTGGACTTCGTGTCCCCGCGCTTTCAACAGGTCGGTCGTTACCCGGGCCATAAAGTCTGACCCGCCGCCGAACCGATGCCAATTTGTAACTTGAAGTATTCGCATAGTGTGTTTTCGTTGTCTGGATCAGGAACCCAAGAACAGATTGCGTTCGCTGCGAAATTCGATACCCGTATGCGGCGGAACACCGGCCCCCTTCCGTGATCCCAGGAGCCGCAAAGCCCGGCGGGCGTAAGCGGATGCCCTCCGCATCTGACACTTCCGCCCGACCCACTCGAGATGATCGCCCGACACCCGCGATGCGATGCGCAGGGGCGCGTGGACAAGTCCCGCGTGCGCGAGTCGCACGACAGCGAGCGCGACCGTGCGCGCGCGGCCCCAGTCTGCCGCGTCACGGTTTGCGAAACATTCACCGCCCCGTGTGGCCGCCCAGGTCAGGTAGGCTTCTTCGAGCCGATAGGCCGGCACCATGTGCACCACGATGGCGCTCGGCGTGTACCAACACGCGATGCCCGCCTTGTGAACGCGCAGGAAGAAATCGGTGTCTTCGCCGCCCTGCGTGAGGCCGGCGTCGAATCCGCCTACTCGCTCGAACACGGTCCGGTGTACCAGCGCGTTGCCCGTGCACAGCGAATCGTGACGCCGGCATGCCCTCGCCTCGCGCTCTATCGGTATTTCGCCCAGAATGCGGCGTATGATGGGCGAGAGGGCGTGTAACTCCTCGGGAGGAAGTTCAAGTACTCGGGAGCCGCCCACGCAGAGCGCACCGGTGAATGCCTGCGCTTTCCACAGTTCCAGCAGCCACGACGGCTCTGCGAGTTGATCGTCGTCGAAAAACGCGATCCACTCGCCGCTGGCGATCTCGATTCCCGCGTTGCGCGCCGCCGCGACGCCCTTGCCCGATTCCCGAATCGATTGAATGCGTGCGCGCGAACGCTGCATTTCCTCCTGGATCACACTCGGCGTGTCATCGGTCGAAGCGTCGTCGACGACCACAATTTCGTATGAAAATTCGTGGTTCGTGTTCAGCGCGCACAGTGATTCGAGCGCCCGGCGCAACATTTCGGCGCGGTTATACGTGCAGACGACAACGCTTATGCGGGGTTCCATGTTCATTACGGCTTTCGTTTCGTCCGACACGGGGTCCTTACTGTCCCGAGACCACTTTCAGCCGGGCGGTTCGCGCGTGCGCCTGAGCGAGCACGGGCGCGCGACCGATTGAGTAGTAGTCGAAGCCCAGCATGCGCATCATGTCCGTCGAGAACACGTTGCGCCCGTCGAAGATGACGGGGGCCTTCATCAGGGACTTCATCCGATCAAAGTCTGGATTCTTGAAGTAAGACCATTCCGTCACGAGGACAAGCGCGTCGCAGCCCTGAAGGGCGCTGTAGCTGTCCTCGACGTAGGTCACGCCGTCGCGCGGCCCCAGGTGCCGTTGCGCCTCGCGGGCGGCCTTTGGGTCGTAGGCCTGCACCTTCGCGCCCGCATTCAAGAGCGCATCGATCAGGACCAATGAGGGCGCCTCGCGTACGTCGTCGGTTTCCGGCTTGAACGACAGGCCCCAGAGCGCAAACGTTCTTCCCGCGAGGTCGTCGTCGTAATACCGCAGAATCTTTCGGAACAGGGTGGTCTTCTGCTCCTGGTTTACCGCCTCGACCGCCGTGAGGATGCGGGGCTCGTAGTTTGCGCTGCGCGCCGTGCTGACAAGCGCCTGCACGTCCTTGGGAAAACACGAGCCGCCATACCCGATGCCCGGGAAAATGAACTGATAGCCGATGCGGCTGTCCGCGCCGATGCCGTTGCGCACGTCCTCCACGTTGGCGCCCACGCGGTCGCAGATATTCGCGATCTCGTTGATGAAAGAAATCTTCATGGCAAGCATGGCGTTCGCCGCGTACTTCGTCATTTCAGACGAGGTGGTGTCCATCGTCAGCACCGGATGGCCGTCCCGAATGAAGCTGGCGTACAGCTCTTTCATTAATACTTCCGTCCGGCAATCGGCGCAGCCGATCACAATCCGGTCCGGATTCATGAAGTCGTCGATCGCGCACCCTTCACGCAGAAATTCGGGGTTCGACACCACGTCGAAATCGTAATGGACGTTTCGTTTGCGCAGCGCTGTCTCGATCGTCGTGCGTACTTTGTCCGCCGTTCCCACCGGGACCGTCGACTTGTTCACGACTATTTTGTAGCCGTTCATATGCTCGCCGATGGATTGGGCCGCCGCGAGAACGTGCTTCAGGTCGGCCGTCCCATCTTCGAGCGGGGGTGTTCCAACGGCAATGAACACGAACAGGGCGCGTTCGACGGCCGCTTTCAGGTCCGTTGTGAATGAAAGACGGCCGTGTTCGACATTGAGCGCGACCATCTCGTCGAGCCCGGGCTCGTAGATGGGGATGCGGCCAAAACGCAGCGCCTCGATCTTCGCCGCATCGATGTCGACACAGGTGACCTCGTGGCCGACCTCGCTGAAACACGTGCCCGTGACCAATCCCACGTAACCGGTGCCAATGACGGCGATTTTCATGTCGGGTATCCTTTCGCTAACGCCGGAATCCGGCGCTGTTGACGCTTGGCCTGGCGAGAATGGGGGACGGCCCGGCCTGATGGTGCAGCTGCCCCAGACGGCCTTCAATCAGGTCATAGTACCACTCTTCCAGCCGCACGATGAGTTTGTCCCATGCGAATTCGGCGTGAGCGATCTGTTGGGCTCGTTCTCCCACCTCTCGCGCACGATTGGGATCGGTCAGGTAGTCGAGAGTCGCCGCAGCCATGCTTTCGGCGGTTTCCTCGGCCAAGGTGCCGATCGGGTATCGATCGAACAGCCATTTGACTTCGCCCACGGGGTTGGAAACCGTCGGACGGCCCACGCACATATAATCGCCGATCTTGTTGGGCCAACGGCCTACGTTGCTGACCTTGTCCGCGTATGGCATGAGAAAGACGTCGGCCGCCGCGAGAAATTGGGGCAGCATGGCGTAAGCGATTGGCCCAAGCGCTTTGATGTTCCGCATGACGGACTCGGACGATACCATTGAACGCGCATCGCGTTCCGTCGGACCGACCAGCAGCAGAACGGTGCGGGGATCGCGGCCGAGAAGCACTTCGAATGCACGCACCGCCATCGGCAGATCGATGAGGACGTCCAGCCCCGAAAAGCACACGACGGGCGCGTCGGCCGGTATTCCCATCAGATTGCGGCTTTCACCCTTGGTGGGCACCTGCGCAAACGCGCGGACGTTGGCCCCGCCGGGTACGACGAGGCAGCGTTCGCGCGGCACGCCCAGTTTCACCGCGCGCTCCATCAGCGCATGGCTGATGGCCGTCAGCCCGTCCAGTTTGTTGCGGTAATACTCCTCGAAGAACACCTCAATACCTGCGAAGAAAGCGCGGTACCACCAGGGGCGCCGTTCCTGGATGAGGCCGCCATGTCCCCACCAGTCGATCCAATCGCTGACAATTGGAATGCCCTTGCTTCGCGCATACAGCAGCGCCGGCCAGACTACGGCCAGCCGCGTGTCCAGGCAGTGGATCAGATCGTACTGCTTGTTCTCGCGCAAGAGAAAGGACCGCCGCCGGAACGCGCAGACGGGGTCCCAGCCTTGGCGAAGCGCCCCCACGAGCAAGTCCGGGTTCTCGATGAGCCGGAACCCGTTCACGCGTTCGATGCTGGTTCGCCACCGCTCCGTGTTCGCGTGACACATCACGTCCACTTCGTGCCCGCGCGCCGCCAGTTCACTGGCCCAGGGGTGTGCTCGAAAGTTGATCTTGAACCGCCGGTGGTTCGAGACCAACAGAATGCGAAGCGGTCGTCGGTTGGTTGCCGGCTTCATGCGGGAATGGCCTCACGCTTCTCGACGTTGGCCGCGTAAACTTCCCGCAGGATGGCCGGCACGTCGTACGTGATTTTCCAGTCGGGATAGTGGCTTTCGAATTTTTGCAAGCCGGAGATCCACCAAATGTGGTCGCCGATTCGGTTGTCCTCGATGTAAATGGTGTCCATGCGTTTGCCCGCGATCGACTCGCACAGCGCAATCGCCTCGTGCATCGAACAATTGCTGTACCGACCCCCTCCCATGTTGTACACCTCGCCGATGCGCGGGCGTTTGTAGAACGCATGAAACGCCTGAATCAAATCGAAACTGTGGATGTTGTCGCGGACTTGTTTGCCCTTGTACCCGAAGATGCGATAGGTGCGGCCCGTCACGCAGCACTTCATCAGATAGGCGAGAAATCCGTGCAATTCCGCGCCGGAATGCCCCGGCCCCGTCAGGCATCCTCCGCGGAAGCAGGCGGATTTAATCCCAAAGTAGCGGCCGTACTCCTGCACCATGACGTCGGCGGCCACCTTGGACGCCCCGAACACCGAGTGCGTGCTTTGGTCGATGGACATGGTCTCGGTGATGCCGTCCGCGTATTCGTGGCCGTCGACAATTTCAAAGCGGCTCTCCAGTTCCTGCAAGGGCAGGCGGTTCGGGGTGTCCCCGTAGACTTTGTTGGTGGACGTAAAGATGAACACCGCCTCGGGACAGTGCTGGCGCGTGCATTCGAGCAGGTTGAGCGTGCCGCACGCGTTGACTCCGAAATCCACCAGCGGCGCACGGGACGCCCAATCGTGCGAAGGCTGCGCGGCCGTATGGATGACCAGCTTGATGGAGGTCCCGTAGTGCTGAAAGATGAGCTGCATCGCCGAAACATCGCGGACATCCGCCGCGTAGTGACGATAGTTCAGCAGTTGAGACTTGAGCCGCTCGACGGACCATGCGGTCGACGCTTCGGGCCCGAAGAACTCGCCGCGCATGTTGTTGTCGATGCCGACGATCTGAAACCCCTGCTTGCTGAAAAAACGCGAGGCTTCCGCGCCGATCAGGCCGCCGGACCCGGTAATCACTGCTACATTCATGCTCGTTCCTCCTGTTCGCTCAGTTTTCAAGTTCCGCCCCCGGGAATGGTTCATGCGGACCGCGCAAGTTTCGGGGCGCACATGGTCTGGGTTTCCGCCCATCCCAGCACATGGCCGTATGCGCTCAGCAACCGTTCGTAATACACCTCGCCGGTGTATTCGCGCTGGGCTTTTGCTCGACCGGCCTCGCCCATTGCGCGGCAACGCCCGGGGTCTGACCATAGGCGATCGACCGCATCTGCAAGCTCTTTACCGTCCAGTGCATCGAATAAGATTCCTGTTTTCTGGTCGTCGACAATTTCGGGGAGCGCCCCCATTCTCGACGCGATGACCGGCAATCCATGTGCCATGGCCTCCGCGGCGACCAGACCGAACGCCTCATGCCAGATGCTGGGAACAACCGCCATGCGCGCACCCTCGTAAAACCGGTTCAGGTTGCGGCGATCGAGCCGGCCGACGAACTCGACATTTGGCGGGGCCGCGGACCGCAGCGCGGCGAGCAGGTAACCTTCGCCCGCCAACCGGAACGGGACCTTCGGAAGCCGTCTCGCAGCCTCGATTACCGTCTCCGCGCCCTTTTCTTCACTGAGCCGGCCGGCAAACGCGACATAGCGGCCGGCCGCCGGGTCCGTGGCGGTCTCCGGCATTCGCACGGTGTTCGGGATCACCTGGATGCTTCTCTCGGGAATTCCCGACTCGATAAGCCGCTGTTTGACGCAGTGGCTCGGCGGAACGAAGAGGTCCACATGGCGCACAATCAGGCCCCAGCTTCGGACCAGCATGGAACGCAAGGACAGGGCGCCGCTTTCAATCCAATTGCCGCGGCAGTTTGTCAAGGCGCACCAGTATTCACGGCCCCCCGCGCACAGGTCGCAGTGCTTTCCATTGCGCAGGTGAACACCGGTCGGGCATACCAAGCGATAGTTTGGACAGCGCATCACCACGGGAACGCCGAAATCCTTGCACGCTTCGAGTACCGAAGGCGATATGAGCGGATACAAATTGTGGACATGGACCACATCTGGCGCTTCCACGCGCAGCATTTGTTCGATCGCGTTCTTTGCGGCAAAGGAGTAGATGCCCGAGCCAAACGCGTGCA
>BTUX01000158.1:0-10829 GCA_045863315.1 Candidatus Hydrogenedentota bacterium
CGGTGTTTCTATCGTCACTACGTCGCCCGGCTGCAGCTCGAGTTCGCAATGGCCGGGCATTTCCTTCGTGACACCCCGCCGCGTCACGAGGTTTCGCCCGCGCGCGCCGGGCAGGCCTCCGCATAAACCGAACGGGGCGACTGTGCGCCGCTCGGTGAGCAGCGTGGCGCGCATGGCCTCGCGAAACTCGATGCTGCGCGATAGGCCGTCCCCGCCGTTCCACTCGCCCCTTCCGCCGGAACCGGCGCGTATCGAAAACTCGCGGACCACGACGGGATACCGGTGTTCCATGACTTCGGGGTCGGTGATGCGGGTGTTGGTCATGTGCACGTGCACGCCGCCGGCGCCATGAAACCCGCGGCCCGCGCCCGCGCCGCCGCCAATGGTCTCATAGTAGCCGAATCGCTCGTTGCCAAACGTGAAATTGTTCATCGTTCCCTGGCTCGCGGCGAGGACGCCGAGCGCGCCGTACAGGACGTCGCACACGCGCTGCGAGGTTTCGACGTTTCCACCCACGACCGCCGCTGGATACCGGGGATTGAGCAGACTGCCTTCGGGAATGCGAATCGTGATCGGCTCCAGGCAGCCGCTGTTCAATGGAACGGCCCTCGCTATCAAGGTGCGAAATACGTACAGCACGGCCGCGATCGTGATGGCGGGCGGGGCGTTCAAGTTTGACGGAAGTTGGGGATCGGTTCCGGTGAAATCAACGGTCGCGCGGTCCCCCTCCACCGTTATCGTGCAGGCAATCCGCGCGCCGCAATCCAGGCGGTCTTCAAAGTGGCGGCGGCCGTCGGGCAAATCCGAAATCGCACGGCGCATGGATTCAGCGGCATTTGCGCGCACGTGACCCATGTACGCATGCACCACCGGCAACGAGTACTTCCCGCACAATTCCCGCAGCAATTCTACCCCGCGACGGTTTGCGGCCACCTGTGCGCGAAGGTCCGACAGGCGCTCGGGCAGGTTTCGCGCGGGGTGCCGTCCCCCGCTGAGCAACTGGACGAGTTCTTTTTCGCGAAAGCGCCCTTGGGAGACGAGCAAGAAATTACGGATGATGACGCCTTCGTCATCCACCGTGCGAGAGAATGGCGGCATGGATCCGGGTGTGATACCGCCGATATCGGCATGATGGCCACGGTTGGCGACGAAGAAATTGCACAAACCGGCTTTGTCGAACACTGGGGTGACAACCGTCACGTCCGGCAAATGCGATCCGCCGTCGTACGGGTCGTTTGTCGCGTACACATCGCCAGGCTTCATATCGTCCCGGAATTCCCGTATCACCGCCTTGACGGATTCGCCCATCGCGCCCAGGTGCACCGGGATGTGGTGCGCGTTTGCGATCAGTTTCCCTTGGGGATCGAATATGGCACAGGAAAAGTCCAGGCGTTCCTTGATGTTGACCGAGTGCGCGACGCGTTCGAGGGCGTCGCCCATCTGGTCCGCGATAGACATGAACAGATTGCCGAAGATTTCCAGCGATACCGGATCGCATTCGGCGCCCGGCGCGATGAAGCGCGGGCCGATATCGCCGCGGGTGATCAGGTAATACGAGAACCGATCGTTGGCCACCACCCTCGCGCTCCAGCCCGAATCCACCACGATCGTCGTATTGGGGTCGAGAATGATTGCTGGCCCGGATAGTGTTTCGTCGGGCGCGAGAGACGCATAAACAGGGGTGTCGCTGGTTGAAAGCCGGAGCTTGCCGCCGCGCGTCGGCGTTTCAAACCATACGACGGCGCGGTCCACGATTCGACTCCCGGCCTCGCCGGCTTTGACAGCGTGGCAGGCGGTGGCCGCTTGGTCTCGCCGGCCGATGCTCGTCAACCGCAGATTCACAATCTCGACCGCGTGATCCGGCATCGTGTAACCGTGCACGCGCTCGTAAGCCTGCTCGAACGCTGCGCGGGAGCCGGCCCCTGCGTAGGGGACAGTGACGGTTGCATCCATACCGTCGTACCGAAGTTCCACGGTCCGGCGATGGTCGACCCTTTCCCGCGAAAAGCCCTGCTCGCAAAGCTCCGCGGCCCCTTTCTCCTCGAGCGCCGCGAAACGCGTTTCCACCAGCGGCAACGCACCCGCTTCGAGCCGCACGAGCAGCGTCTCCACGACGCTGTGCTCCACGTCGGCCATCCCCATGCCGTACGCGCTCAACACGCCGGCGTGCTGGTGAACAAGGATGTCGCGTATCCCGAGCGCATCGGCTATAGCGCACGCGTGCTGGGCCGCGGCTCCCCCGAAACAGACGAGCGCGTACTCGCGCACGTCGATTCCTTCCGCCGCGGTGATTTCGCGGACGGGCCGGGCCATGTTCTCGTTGGCGACGCGGATGAACCCGGCGGCCGCTTCTTCGACCGTCATCGGTCGGCCCGTGGCCCTCGCCACCTCATCGGCGATGCGCTGCAATGCGACCCGAGAAGCGGCGGCATCCAGCGGTTCGTCGGCATTGGGACCGAAACTCGCAGGGAAGTGCCTTGGCTGGATTCGGCCCAGCACCACGTTCGCGTCGGTAACGGTCGCCGGTCCCCCGTGCCCGTAACAAGCCGGGCCGGGGTTCGCGCCCGCGCTTTCGGGCCCGACGGTGAACCTTCCGTCACGAAAGGCGAGTACCGAACCGCCGCCCGCGGCGACGGTTTCGATGCGGAACATCGGAGCGCGCACTCGCACGCCTGCAACCGGCTTCTCATACACGAGTTGTTCAAACTCATCGATACGTGATACGTCCGTTGACGTGCCGCCCATGTCGAACCCGATCAGCTTCTTGAACGGGGTGCAAGCCCGGATATCGCGGCAGGCCACGACTCCGCCGGCCGGACCTGAGAGAATCGCGTCCTTTCCGCGGAAGCGTTCGGCGTCCACCAGTCCTCCTGCCGATTGCATGAACTTCAACGGCACATCGGGCCCGAGTTCCCGGCGCAGGGTCGCCACATAATCGCGGATGACCGGCGTCAGGTACGCGTCTACCAACGTGGTGTCCCCCCGGGGGACGGCCTTGATTTCCCGTGCGACTCGGTGACTCAGGCACAGATAGCGGAACCCGAAGGATTGCGCCGCGCGTTCGACGGCGATTTCATGTTCCGGATTTGTGTAACTATTTAGCAGCACGACCGCCACCGACTCGATGCGGGCGTCCCTCAATCGATGCAGGGCCTCTTCGATAACGTCCTGCCGAATCGGCGTCCGCACCGAGCCGTCCGCCAGTATTCGCTCGTCCACTTCAACGACGAACGACGCAAGGGAAGAGGCCTTCACAATTCTCAGCGAGAACAGGTCCGGTCGGTTTTGATATCCAATCTCGAGCAGGTCGCGAAAACCGCGCGTAATGAGAAGTCCGGTCCGTGCCCCTTTTCGTTCGAGCAATGCGTTCGTCGCGAGGGTCGTCCCGATCAGGACCTGCCGAACTTTCCCCGGCGGAATCGGCTCCCCGTCCGCGACCAGGAGCGACCGCCGAATCGCGTGAACAGCGGCATCCGCGTATCGGCCCGGGTTTTCACTTAACAGCTTGGTTGTCTCGATACGACCGTCCTCACCCCATGCGACGACGTCCGTAAAAGTCCCCCCTCGATCGATCCGGAATTCCCTGCCGCCAACCATCCGCTGTAATCCGCAAACCTGCCGTCACCTGTGAAAACCAATGCCCGACACCGCGGGCTGCCGGCCGAGTTCGTCACACTGGTACGACTCGCCGAAGGTATCCGCCCCGGAAATACACAAGCGAGATTGCAGTTCGACCGCCCCTTACCGTGATGCGCCGTCTCCAATCGAGGCTTTTGCCAAGACCTTCTGCAATTGGCCGACCGACGCGAAGATGTAGTCCGGTTTGCGATCCGTATCCTCGATCTGCATGGGTTTGGTTTCCCCGCTCAGGACCAGTATCGAGGTGATGCCTGCGTTGTAGGCCATTTGCATGTCCGTATAGAGCCGATCGCCGACCATCGCCGTAGTCTCCGGCGCACCACCGATTTTTGCCAGGCCCATGCGGATCATCTCAGGATTGGGTTTTCCGATGAATCGGGGCATCCGCCCTGTCGCTTCGCGCAGGAGCGCCGCCATCGAGCCGCAATCCGGTATGTAGCCGTACTCCGTGGGACAAACCTTGTCCGGGTTGGTCGCAAAATACGGTAGGCCCGAGCGCAACAGCAGACAGGCCCTTTCGAGTTTCTCGTACGACAGCGTCTTGTCAAACGCCAACACGACGGCATCCGGCGATTCCGAGTCAATCTCGATGCCCGCCGCACGCACTTCCTGCTCGAACGAGGGCGTGCCCACGACGTAGACGCGGCGTACCTGCGTATCCGAGAGCAGATAGCGTACCGTAGCTTCACCCGAGGTCAACACCTCATCCGGCGTGGTATCGATTCCCATCCGAGACAGTTTCTCCGCATAGCGCGCCGCGTCGGTGGAACTGTTGTTTGTAAAAAAGAGGTGTTTCCGGCCGGAGTCGCGCAGGAATTTCACGAAATCCGGTGCGCCGGGAATGGGATTCGACCCGAGGTAAATGGTGCCGTCGAGATCGAGGAGAAAGTGCCGCAGATTCTCGATTGCTGTGGGGGTCATAGCCTGGGCCGGCTCGCGTTCTCTTACCGGACCGCCTTCATGTTCACGAACGACGTGGAAACGGGGAAGTCGCCCGGATAGGCCTTAAACTCGACGTGGCCGTCCATGTACAGCACATTCACTCCTTCTGGTCCGCTGTGAGCGAACGAGGGCGTTCCATCCGTACGTTGGTAGATTGTGTCCCACATGATTGCCATATAGGCGTGGTAGGGCTTTTCGATAACGCGACCCGGTGTGTATATCCCGGTTCCGTCTCCGTGGACGTCATGCAACGGATTAATAATGTCCTGCTCCATATCCCCTCCGCCGGCGGGCACATACGGGTAGCCGAGATCCGCAAAGACGTTGGTGCGCCGGATGGTCTTGCCGCGCCCCGCCATAGCTTGGGCCGCGTCGCGTCCGGCGCGGACCCGGAAATATTCGAGGATGGCGACGATTTCGATCGGGCCGTATGCCATCAACCCATGTTTCTCGGCGATCGCTTGAGGGATCTGCAGGTCTGTGTCGTAGGCCGCCCGCACTTCATAACCCAGATAGGTGTACGACGAACTGCCGCGGGTAATCAGGCCCTCGTATTCGCAGGGCCCGTTTGGGTTCGCCTCGATGACCCCAAACTCAGCGGGCATCAGCCTTGGGGCCCTCAGTGTGATCGGCCCAATTTGGGTCGCGGGCTTCAGACCCGGGCGGTTCGGACAGACGAGAATTTGAACGTCCCTGGAGTATTCCGGGTAAATCTGATTCAGATCCGGGCAAAACTCGAACGCATCATCGATATGGTCGCAGCCGGGGGCATTGCTCGCCGCTCCGAAAGGCTCGTATCCGTGCGGCCAGGGGTTCTTCCTTGCCGAATCCTCGTCCCGGTACATCGCGAAGATCGTACCCCACTGCTTGAGGTTGCCCGGGCACGCCATTCTGACTTCCGTTAGCATGGTCGCCCGGACCACCGGCAGAACCAGCAAGACCGCAATCGCCAATATCACAAAAACCGCAACGATTTCGCGGAGCGGAAGGCCCCGTCTTTTTTGCTCGATTGAACTGCCCATGACCTCAGTGTCCTGCGTCGAGAAGCTAATCCCGACTACCTCGTGAACCCTACGGAGTCCAGCAGAGATCGGCCGTGAGTCGGGAAACTGCCAATCGTGAACATTCTGTCAACCGCAGACGGAGTGGATCAAGTTAGGCGGTGCCTGCATCGCTTCGGCGGTCCATTCGATCGTGGGGCACTTGGAACTTTCCTGACCCTGCTTGATACTATCGTTCCTATGCCTGTCTGCATTCAGACCGACAGCCTTACCAAGTGTTACGGGTCCGTCGTTGCGGTGGGCGGCCTCACGCTCAGCATCCAGGAGGGAGAGGTGTTCGGCCTGCTGGGTCCAAACGGGGCCGGCAAAACGACCACCCTCTACATGCTCTGCGGCTTGGTGCCGCCGACTTCCGGACACGTCAGTATCTTTGGCAAGGAACTCAAGAAACATTTTCTCGACATAGTTCGCCGGGTGGGAGTCCTACCCGAACGGCCCGCCTTTTACAACCACCTGTCGGTTCGACGCAACCTTCAACTGTTGGCGCGGCTTTCCCACAAGGAAGTCACCGTGGATCGCGCGCTGGATCGGGTCGGCCTCCTGGGCGCGGCCGGGCAGAAAGTGGGGGCGCTTTCCCACGGAATGCGGCAGCGGCTCGGACTTGCCCAAGCCCTGCTGACCGAGCCGGACCTGCTCATCCTCGACGAACCGACCTCCGGGCTAGATGCCGAGGCGACTCAGGAAATCCTGCAATTGCTCCGATTCCTGGCCGACCAGGCCAAGGTGACTATCGTGTTTTCGAGTCATATGCTGCACGAAGTCGAGGCGCTCTGCGACCGGGTCGGCGTCATCAATCAAGGGCGGCTGGTCTCGTGCGAAGAGGTGGGCTCGTTGCTCTCGTTCGACACCTCGCAGGTGGAAGTCTTGGTAGACGCTCCCGAAGCCGCGTGCAAGCGGCTTTCCGAGCAGACGTGGATTGAATCCGTCGCCGTCCGCCACGGACGGGTCCACGTGCGCCTAAACGGCGGGACTGTCCATCAGTTGACGGTCTTCCTGGTCGGTTCCGGCTACAAGTTGACCGGCGTGATTCCGCGCCGCCGCACGCTGCAGGACTACTTCCTGAAGGTGCTCAACACATGATGTCCCGCATCTGGACGGCCTATCAGGTCGAACTGATCAAGGCCATGCGGACGAAATTCACGTATGTCGGCCCGGTGCTGGTCGTCCTGATGGTCTTGGTCGCCCCTTTGATGAACACCGTGGCGCCGGGGGGCAGCGCGTATCAACTCATCGCCTTCGCCACGCCCATGGCGCTCAATCTGCTGGGACTGCTCCTCACGCTGACGTTCTGCGCAAGCCTGATCGCGTCGGAAATGGCCGCTGGCACTGTCCGCCTCGTGCTCGTCCGACCCCTTCTTCGCCATGAGTTTCTGATCGCCAAGCTCCTGACAGGCATGACCTATGCCGTACTGTTGAGCGTCCTCGTGGCAACGGCATCGTGGAGCGTCGGATTTGCCCGCGGCGGGCTGCATGGCGTCGAGTACGGCGGGGAAGTGCTCTACACGGGCGCCGAGATGTTCGCGACCTACGGTATCGGATGGGTATTGAGCCTGGCCCCCCAGTTTGCGTTTGTGGCATACGCCATCATGATTTCAACGCTCATACGGAATACGGGAGCAGCCGTGGGCGCCAGCATCGGGATTTGGCTCGTTACCGATGCGGTCAAGTATCCGCTCGGCATTGCTCCGGCGGTCTTTACCACCTATGTGGAAACTCCCTGGAGCGTGTTCCAGACCCGAAGCAGCGGCCTCGACGCCTCGTGGTTTCCCATGGTGTACTATTGCTTGGCCACCTCGTTTGCCGCGATACTCGTCTTTGGCTCCGTCGCCGGGTATGTCCTCCATCGCCGGAACCTTCAAGCATGATTTCGCTCGTTCCGTTGTTGGCCTATGGCGCCATCACGTTCGTCGAACAAGATATCGATGTGGATGGTGCGTTTGGACACAACGCCGGCTACAACTACGGACAGCCCCCGATGTTTCGCCTCGCCGATCTGGACGGGAACGGCGAACCCGACCTGATTCTATCGGCCTCGGTAGCGTTTCAACGGGAAAAGTCATTTTCGAAGGCCAATCAAACGCGATTGCCCGACGTTCATGAAGTACCCAAATGCGACGTTTGGGACAACCTGCTTTATCTCCTGTTTTCCGACCGAATGGAAGTGATCCGCTGGATCGAGTCCGGCTGGCAGGCCATCCTCAGCCAACCCGTAGTGTGGCCGGTCCCGCTGAACGAACGATTTTCGGACGAGCCAATGGACGGCACACGTTACGGCGTTGTGTTCGACCAATTCCTCTTCGACCTCAACCACGACGGGCAGCCCGAAATCGTACGCGCCGCGCGGGACGCCGTGTACGTGTTTGCCAAAAAGGGCCTGTTCTACGAGCAAGCGGCGCGATGGGACATCTACCCCCCGCATCGGACCTTCCCGAGTGCAACCGCATACCTGTGGCCGGCCGGTGCTCGAGTCTTGGTTCCGCCGTCGGAGTCCATGTGGTGCCAACTGCGCATCAATCGGCAAGGCCTTACGGTATGGGGCACGACGAACACCGACGGCACAACGCAGACGGACTCGAGGCGCCAATACCCGTTTCAGCAAGAGCAGCCGTTTGAACTCGATCGCGACAACGTTCGGGAGTCCGCTCAGGCGCCCGTGCCATCTCAATTCCGGCGACACTTCCTGAACGAGGATGACGAGTTGGACTACTTCTATGTCGGCACAGGAGGGGAAACCTCCGGGCCTATCCCTGTGCCGAGGATCAAAACCGTTGCGTCAGCGGACGGTGGAAAGTCCTTTACGGAAGTCCGATCGAACGGTGTTCGGCGGCCTGGATTTCCGTTTGTCGATTACAACGGCGATGGCCGTTTGGACTTGGTCACGGACTCGAAATTGCTCATGGAGGGCGGCATACGCGAAACCCTGTTGCGCGGGCTTACGCGGCGAAAAGTAGAAGCGACGGTCGAGATCCGGCTACAAGACGAGAACGGAAGATTTTCGGAGTCGGCGGACGTGAGGTCGTTGTTTTCGATCGAACTGGACAAACCCCCCGTAAGTCAAAGCGACATGTTTGAGTTGTTTCTCTCCGGCGATGCAGTGCAGCTGACGGGCGATTTCACAGGCGATGGAACTGTCGATGCCGCGGTCATGGATCGTCCCGATCGTATTTCGGTTTATGAAGGCCAAAAGAATTCGTTTTCGAAGCAACCGCTCGCAAGTCTGCCGGTTCCGAAAGAGTCACGATTTTTCGTGACCGACGCCGACGGCGACAAGAGAGCGGACCTCATTGTCGAAACTCCCGCGAATCTGCATGCCGGCGTTCGCCCCACTACGCGGGTGTTTCTGACTCGAGCGAAAATGCAATGAGTCTGGCCGTCCTGATATGCGCCCAGTTGCTCGGAGCGCCGTTCCTCGATTTGCACACGGTGCCGCTAGGTATGGCCGAAGAACACGTTGAATTTGCTTCATTTGACGATGGCGCCCCAGATGAAGTGGCCGCGTCGGAATGGGTCATCGGCGCGTTCACGTTTGTTGCCGATGTGGACGGCGACGGCAGGGGCGAGGTCGTCGTCGACCAGGAAGGGACGCTACAGGTCGTTTACCGCCAACGCGATGTTCTCGAAATCAAGCTCCCGAACGAATTGCTCGTCTACGATATCGCCGATCTGGATGGAGACGGCACCACCGATTTGGTCGGCCTGACGGCAAACGCCGCGGTCAGGGCGCCGATACGCTCCGGTGAAATCGAGTGGACTCCTCTGTTTGATACACGATCGCGATACAGCAACATGGTGAATCGCTTCGCTGTGCCTGCCGTGCTTGCCGTTCGGCACAAGGATGGGGTTCGGATCGGAATCCCCGCGGAGCAGGGAGTAGAAATCCGCGGCATCGACGGCAGCCTGTTTGATTCCATCCCGTATCAATCTACGGGCGGTTCCTTTTCAGATGATTCCTTCGAGACGCGCTCGAGTCGGGGCGAAGGTGGGCTCGAACTCCGAGTTTTTCGGCGTTTGACCCGAGAAACACACACGGTACCGGACATCGCCGAGATGCAAGCGCCGCCGGTACGCGCACGGTCGAGTGGCCGGCACATGGAGGATTTGCCGGAGGGCGGCGAGCGCGAATGGGCATGGGTCCGCGTGCACGCCGATTCGGTCACCGGCCGGACCATTCGAGCCTACGTACGCGAGGAGTCCGGTTTCTCCTGTTCGGTCTGTATCGCGTCGCTAATCGAAAGCCGCGACGGGACCGCAGCCGAACCCGTCAAACTGGGGCCGGCCCGATCCTACCCCGGCAAGCTGTATGCGCAGCCACATGACGTCAACGGAGACGGATTTAGTGACCTGTTGCTCTGGAATACGCCGGTTCCCGCGACCTCGGTGGACTCGCTGATGCGCACCCTGACGGGGCGGACCTGGCCGGTCACCCTCACCGTACATCTGTTTTCGCCGGGCAAAGAACGCTTCGAGCCCAAGCCCGCCACCTTGCTGACGGTTCGCCTACCCGTGGCGTGGTTCCTGAGCGGCACGCTTTTTGACAGCGACGCCTTGGGCGACTTTAACGGCGACGGAACGGTCGACCTCGCTATGCGAACCGGCGAATCCGAATACTCGATCTGGTTATTCAGCGACGGATTCGCGCAGACCCCCGACGAGGTCCACCAACTCCCCGAGCCTATCACTCGGCGCGAGTTCGTCGAAGACCTGGACGGTACCGGTAAGTTCAGCATAGTCTTACGCAGCGCTAAACACATCTACGTCTTCTATCCGAAATAGGTCCCGGCTTACGCATCTTTGACGGCGCTTTTCGGACTTTGGGGCACTTTATTCGCGGCTCTCCGGACACCATCGTGGTGGAGTTCCAACTCGAGAACGTGATCGAGGCGGTTTATGGACGAAACTCATAAGTAATTACAGATAAATACTTTACATTATATCCCAGAATCGGGTTGGCTGGTTTTAATCCGGTATAGACAAAAAGAGGAATCTGCTGTATATTAAAAACCTAATTACCTGTAGGTAGGTTTTGGGACTTGGGCAAGAAACCGAGGGTCTTCGCATGTCGACACACCACGATTCAGCAAAAGACAAGGCAATGGAATTGGCCGAGGACGCTCGGCAGAAGGATTGGAAATTCCCAAGCTTTACCGCCGAACTGTTCCGGGGCAACTTCCGTTGGGACTTGATGCA
>BTUX01000159.1:0-10729 GCA_045863315.1 Candidatus Hydrogenedentota bacterium
CTCATGGCCAGACTCAGGCGGGTCTGAAACCGCATGGCGGTCAGACGTCCCTGCTGACCTGTTCCCAAGCCTCCTCTTCCGCCTCGACGGCGAGCGACCGGGCGTACTTAATCACGGCTTCGTCCGTCGAGCCGCTGTAAATCGTGAACATCCGGTCGAGATTCGTAATTTCGAAAACTTTCCGGATGTCGTTGCTCAGGCAACACAGACGCAGACTTCCGCCCGCTTCCTTGCACGCCTGGCTGATTCGCAGCAGTTCCGTGAGGACCGCGCTGGACAGGTACTCGACTCGGCTGAAATCCAGGAGCAGGTGCAGCCCCGCGTGTTGTTTGACGTAGCCGATGACCTCCTGTCCAAACTGGGAGACGTTCATGGCGTCCAGAACGCTCGTTGCGTGGATGTGGCCCACCGTGATGAGGCCGCGTTCATCGAATTTGACCAACGAATCACTCATGGCATGGGTCTCCCCCACAAAGCGCCTTGCGGCGCATTCGCATTTCAAGACAGTGCTGCGCGCGGTTGTATTTCACTTCTTCCATACAGTGCTTGATTAAACAGATGCCCCGCCCATGCATCTGGTCCATGTCGGGCACGCCGATCTCGGCGGGGGCAAATCCCGCGCCTTCATCAAATACCCGGATCAGACAATGATCGCCCTCGTCCGACATCTCAATGCGCACCTTGAGCCGGGCATTGCACCGATTGCCGTGCTCGACGGCGTTTACTAGGGCCTCCTCCAGGCAAAGCTGGGCGTAGAAGGTCTGATCGGGGTCGACCCATCCGTGCTCGATCAACGCGGCCAACGCGCCCTTGAGCGAATCGCCGACCGAATCCATCGTACTGCGGAACTCTTTGACAAAAAACGGTTTCGTCACGGGCCATCCCTGATTTCGGCCTCGATCACCGAACTTGTATGAGCATACCATAACCCGAACGCGCCGGGGTTTTCACTCGCAGGGGCGTTCGGAGGATGCGGATTCTGCCGTCAGTATAACGCTATATTCACGTAGCGCGGAATGCCATGCGTTGGACCCTCGCCTCCCTTGCGAATGGTTCCGCATACGTCCGGGCGCGCCCCCTGCGCCACGGGGGGACGCTGACGGTGTGAAACGCCAGGGAGCAAGGGGGTGAGTGAATTGCGTGAAAACTGTTCACGGCCGCGGTTTTGTCCTGGCGCGTCGTGACGATGCAAACGAAGTGTGCCGCACGACGGTGTATCCTCCTACGCAAGTGGGTGTGAGGATTCCGAATTAGCCCACATTTCTCACCAGTCGCTCCCCTCATCGGGAGCGACTGGTGAAAATGCTCAGGAGATAGCATAAAAGTCAATCGGGTGAGGATTTTTCACACCAACAGCCCGTTTTCCCTGTCGCTGCATAAAGGTATGTGCCGCACGAAGTTGTATCCTTCATTGCCCGCAGGTGTGAAAAATCCGGGTTAGTCGAGTTGGACCACGAGCCGGTTGTCCATCCAGTTGTTATGGACCTCCGTGGTCAGCCGCGCATCACGGAGCTTGTCAAACATGTGTGCGACGATTTCCCGCTGTTCGGCGCTGATCATGCCGGTTGACGCCAGCAGGGGCACGAACGCATCGCTAAAGAACTCCTTCCTTGCGACAAGGAGGTTCCGACGGGGCGCGGATTCGTCCAGCGGCGGCTCGAGAGCGGCCATCAAGCCGGAGTTCTTTTCGGAGAGGATCGAGTCGACAAGGGTCCTCAGCAGATTCAGATCGGTGGCAACCACGAACGTGTTCCCGGGTATGGCGTAACGAATTTGGTCCATCAACGGCATCGGGAAGAAAAAGGCGTACAGATCCGTGTTGTTGTACGTTTGGTCCTTGAGCGCGAGCATGCCCATCTCGTCCAACGCGGCGCGCGCGGCATCGCCGTCGTTGAATCGGGCCAGCAAAGCGAGCTTTAGGCTGCCTCCCTCCATTCCGGTAACGGCCATTGCGATTTCGTTGCCCATGGCGTCAATCAGTTTCGTCAGCGACGGCGCGACCGGCGCCAAGGCGCTCTGGGATTGTTCCGGACCCGTCAGGGCGGTCTTCAGGTGCGCCCTGTACTCGTCTCCGAGGGAGAACGAGGAAAATGCGAGCGTGGACGCGGGAAACCGGCCGGGTAGGGCGAGGGGCCGAGGTTGGCCGGCAAGTTCGAGTGCCCGCGGATGTCGGTCGTAATCGAGCCTGCTTCGGACCGTCAAATGGTCCTCGTCGAATTTCCACGTAACCACTATCGGATCGTCGCCGGTGTAGGCCGCGGCCAAGGGCCCCACCAAGGGCGAATACCAGCCGGAACCCGCGGATTCGCCGCGGCCTTGGTAGGACGCCGTCAGACGGTCGAGCCGAATCAGCAGGACCATTTCGTCGTTGGCATCGGCCGGGCACTCGTCGGTTCCGTATCGAATGACGGCGGGCGCCGTCATTCGTCCGGCTATTTCGTTCACCAGCATCGGGTCGGTGCCGGCGACGAGCCATAGTTTGGTGAAGAAGTACGCGAAGTGACCGTCCGTGCGGGTGAAGATGGTTGTGCCGAGGTCGGAAACGTCGTTCGGATTCATCGTGCCGCCGCCGCCCCAATCGCTGACCAACTGTTCCGCATCCTGGCGATTGATGACCGGCAGCACGACCGCGAACCGTGACGAAAAGGCCAGGAGCGGCGTAACGAAGGAACTCATCGAACCGGGCAATACCGAAAAGGGCCCCATGTCCGTTCCCGGGAAAGGCCGTTGCGCGGCGGTATCCGAATCCAGGTACTCGTCCTCCGCGGGGAAGAAGACGCCGAGCGGTGCGCCGGGATCGATGCCTTTGGCCAGCGCGATGTCTTCGACCGTTTGCGCGTCGAACGCCTCCGCGTTGCGCGCGAGCTGGCGCACGACCACTTTGATTTCGGCTTCCATGTTGATGTGGTCCGGCGCCCCCCGAATGAGGAAGGATTCGAGATCTGTATTGACACTCTCGATGGACGGTATGGCGATGGCAATCGCCGCCGACTCCGGCATGAACCGCAGAACGGCCACGGTATCCGGCCGGCCCGGAACGGTCCGGGCCTCCTCGACGATGCCGGGGACTTCCTCGCGTCGAAAACAACCGTGAAAGAAAACCGCGGCGACCGACGCAAAGGCGAGGACCGGCCAGCGTGAGTACTTCATATCCAACCTCTTGTGGTTAAAGCCCTGAACGTACACGCACGTGCGTCAGAGGACACAACGTCGTGCGCCGCACGCCCTTCTACATCGCCATGACGTGACGCGACAAAGCGGGTCGTGAAAGAGAACAATACGTTCCCAATTCACTCACGAGTTTTTCTCATGGCCGGACATATCACCTGCCGACGGGCCGGTAGTCCGGGCACTTCACGGCATTTGGACGCTCGGGCCGTTTGCAGACGGACCCGTGATCATACTTGCAGTGGTCGCACAGGAACTCAGACGGGCAGAGCACCCGCCACCACCACTGCCGTAGCTTTTGCAGCGCACTCACGATTTGGTCCGGTATTGGTCCCGATACTGCTGCGGGCTCAGCCCTTCGAACTTGCGGAACATCTTGCTGAAATTGCTCTGATCGTTCACGCCCACGCGGCCGGCCACTTCCGTGATGGATAAACGCGTTCGCCGCAGCAATTCTTTCGCCTTGTCCATGCGCAGCCGGCCTATGTACTGGGTAAAAGTCACGCCGAACTTGCGCTGAAGATGATGCGTGATCGCGGTAGGATGCCGTCCGAGGTGCTCCGCCACCTCATTCAGCCGCAGCGGTTCGGGCAGATTCTTCATGACCATCCGGTCGAGTTCCGCGAGCAGAGAATCGGTCTCGGTCTGACGGCGCCGCTTCAGCACGCTTGCCAGCAGCGCCATGCACGCGTCCGACAGGTCTGAATCCGCAGCGGCCTGTCTGACTTGGCTGACAAACGCCGGAAATTGCTCCCATGCCTCGGTGGTGCTGAGGCGGGCGCGCTCCGCCGACTCGAGCGAGGCGCTCGCCACCGCGAGCGCGCGGGCCCGCCGGGCCGCCACGGCAGCCCCGCCGGCCGCGTCCACTTCCGCCAACGCCGATTTCACCAGCTTTCGCGCAAGCGACTGGTCGCCGCCGGCCAAGGCGGCGGCGATTTCGCCCCCTCGATAGGGGGACGTGTCGGGCGTCTTGGCTCGCAATCGACGCGGACGGCCGCGGACCTTCTCGGCAGTTGGCGCTTCCTCCATATCGGTAGTCGCGGCAGCCTGCTGCCAGACGCGATCCAGATTCTCAGCGGTCCATTCCGCGAGCGCCGGGGCGCATGCCGAAGCGATATGCGGGATATCGGTTAGCGGGGTCGGAAAAAATCGCAATTCGCCGCGCCCCAGTCTTGCGAGACCCTTGAGCGCATCGGCCGCCAGCATTTCCGGGGCCTCTGCGGGGCAATAGGGCCCCATCGTCAGGACCAGGGCTTGGCCCGTCGAAGGTAATGCAGGCGCGGCCACGCAAGCGAACCCCATATGACACAAGAACGGCACAGGCCGTTGCAATTCCAAGGCATAGCGCGCGGACTTCAGCCGCGACCCGCGGCATGCTGCGCGTCCCGCGTCACTTTCCGAGACGAACGCGCACGCGGCACACTGTCCCGCGCCGCATAAGGATTGTCCTTCGCGCTCGCCCTGGACGTGATGCACGCTGACGGGCATGCCCGATGCCTTATACGCGCGTTCCAAGACCCGACGCGCCTCGTCGGAGCGCAGAAACGCCGCAGGCTTCATGATCGAAGCTCGAAGACCGGCGTGGGCTTTTCCCGTCCTGCGACATGAATGAGGGCGGGGTGGCCCTTGATCGCTCCGCTCGCCATTTCCCGGGCCAGTTCGGGAGTGTTGTTTTCTTCGCTGATGTGCACCAGCACCACCACGCGCAGCGCCTCGTGCAGCAGGTCCGACAACAGCGAGCACATGTCCTGATTCGAGAGATGCCCGTGGCGCCCGCGGATGCGCTGTTGCACCATCGGCGGATAGCTTCCCTTGCGCAGCATGTCGGGGCAGTAGTTCGACTCCAGAATGAGGCCGTGTGAACCGGCAAGGCGTTGTTTAACGAGTTCAGACGGATGTCCGAGATCGCCGGCGATGCCGAGTTTGGTTCCGGCGGATTCGATCACAAAACTGACCGGATCGGCGGCGTCGTGGGAGACGCTGAAACTGCTGACACCCATCCCGTTCAAGGCGAACGACTCTCCCGCCTCGATGATGGATACGCGCGGGAGCCTCCCCACACCCGCGGGAAGGGCCTCAAGGGTTCCTCGCGTCAGGTAGACCGGCACATCCATCCGCCGGGCAAGCACGCCCAATCCGTTGACGTGATCGGCGTGCTCGTGGGTTACTAAGATGGCCTTCAATCCCTCGAGGGATTCCCCCGCCATTTCGCAGCGGAGCAGTAATTGACGCAGGCTCAGCCCGCTGTCCACCAGAATCTTGCAGCCACCGGCATTGACAAGAGTGGCGTTGCCGCTACTGCCGCTGCCCAGCATGCAAAAACGTATCAATTCGTCTCTCCACCGGGTGGCTAATTCATTTCTAACCCATTGCCGCTCCACAAACTATAGCATTGGTTCGAGGGTCGGTCAATTGACAAATCGGACTCTACCGGATATAATGGCATAGCATTTGCTTAGGGGTTGCTTGTCAACATGATGCATATGGAACATCGTCTGTCTCAGACGCTCTCGCAGCGCCTGATGCTGACCCAGAAAATGCAGCAGGCCATCCAAATCCTGCAGCTTTCCGGCATGGAATTGGAACAATACGTCCAGCAGGAGTTAGAAACCAATCCCGTCCTCGAGCAACTGCCCAAAGAGCCGAAAGTCGAACTGGAGCCGCCCCCGGCCCCGGCAAGCGCGACCGCCGACGGCACGCCGGTTGAAGACACCTCATTCGATCTCGATGCGTTCGCGAGCCAGTGGCAGGATTTCCGGCGCGAAGGACGCGACCTGTCAATCAACCCCGACCTCGCCGAGCGGCGGGAGCATTATCAGAATTCGATTACGAAAGAAGAGTCGTTTACTTCGATGTTGCTCACGCAGTTGAGGCTGGCGGTATCCGACGAGCAGACCTACGAGATAGGCGAACGGATCATCGGAGACATCGACGAGAAAGGCTTTTTCACCGGATCGATGGAGGACATCGCGAAGGAATGTGGCGTCGCGGTGGACGACGTCGAGAAGGTGCTGCGCATCATCCAGCGGTTCGAACCGACGGGCGTGGGGGCGCGGGACGTGGTGGAATGCCTGCTGCTTCAGATCGACGTCGAGTATCCGCACGAACCGGAACTGCGGGTGTTGGTGCGCGACCATCTCGAGGAACTGGAGCGGAGGCAGATTCCGAAGATCGCCAAGGAGATGCGAACCACGCCGGAGCGTATCGAGCATTTGAAAGAACTGCTGGCGACGCTGAATCCTTGGCCCGGACTTGAGTATTCGTCGGAACCGACGCAATACGTGACGCCGGATGTCATTGTCGAGAAGATCGACGACGAATACGTCGTCTATCTGAGCGACGATTCCGTGCCCGCTCTCCGCATCAACGAGCAATACCGGAAGATGATGGGCAACGGCAAGGTTACGCGGGAGGAGAAACAGTATCTGCGCGAGAAGTGCGAGTCGGCGCGGTGGCTTATTCGCAATATCGAACAGCGGCAACAGACCATCCTGCGGATTGCGCGCGCAATTGTCGATGTGCAGATGGACTTCATGGACAAAGGCATCGAATACATCAAGCCGCTTACACTGCAGGAAATCGCGGACCGCGTCGGCGTCCACGAAGCCACCGTAAGCCGGGCGACCCGCGGCAAGTATATGCAGACCCCGCAGGGGCTGTTCGAGATGAAGTTCTTCTTCTCGCCGGGCTTGAAGCGGGACACCGGTGAGGCGCAGTCCTCGAAAAGCGTTCAGTCCATCATCAAGAAAATCGTCGACGAAGAAGACAAGAGCAAACCGTTAAGCGACCAGAAGATTGCGGACCTGCTGAAAGCCCAGGGCCTCAACATCGCCCGCCGCACGGTGACCAAGTACCGCGAAGCCATGGGCATCCTGCCGACCTCGATGCGGCGCTCGTACCAGGAGGCGTAAGGCGCGGGGGGCGGGTCCTCCGCGCACGGAGGGCGGACGGTCCGGTACTCGTTTCCGCAGCAGCGTTCGCGCCTGAACGATGTCCGGTTCGGCCATTGTGTGCGCCGGCGATATCAATTCGCGTCGGGCGCATGATACGGGCGACCGCCGACGCCGCGGGGACCTGCCGGGGGATTACGTCAGTCTACCGCTCCCGTCGCCGGATCGTAGCGCCAGGTCCGATCCAGGTACGGGTGAGTGGGCAGGCCGTGGGTATAGCCCCGCTCAATGAGTTCCTCGAGCGAATTCGGTATCCGGTTTTCTCGTTCGCGGAATAGCGCGATCCAGCCTCGCAGCAACTGAAGGCGCTCGTCTTTGATCGAGTCGAGCAGGGTGGTGTTTTGCACGACCCCCTTCGCGTTGACGAAGAAGGTCCCGCCGAGGGGGTCTCGCGGGACGTCGCGAAGCAGTCCCTCGTCGACGAGGTCTTGGATCGTCAGGGGGCGGACGCCCTTCTGGCCGGCGTACGCTTCAGCGGCGGCATTCAGGACCGCGCAGGCCTCGCGCAGGTCAATTTCGACGAGCCGGCGTTTGGCCAATTGGACCATGTTCGGGTCGCCCGAATTCTCAATAATTTCGAGCCACATCCCCCGTTCGACGTCGAGCAGATTGTGGCGCTGCTGGAGGTTCTTGGCCCAGTCGACCACGAACTGGGGCGGATTGCCGGTGGAAGCGGCGAGGGCCATATACAGGGCGCCGTTGACCTCGTCGTGGCGGTTGAGCACATAGGTGCGCGCAATTTCGAAAGGCAGTTCCCAAGACGTCGGGTCGTGCGGGATGCCGCTTTTCAGCAGGTCGATGCCGGCGTCGCTGTCGTGCTTAAGCATGGCGAGAAACACGCCGCCCCACTTGTGGACGTCGGTGAAGTAAGGATCGAGACGGGTGATGGTCTTGAGCATGTGGTTGAGCCACGTGAATTTGAAGTCGCCGCGGAATTCGCGCGACGTGTACTGGATGCACTGCAGCCAGAGCACGTCGGCTACCACGCTGCTCAGGCCGCAGGTGAAGGAATTCAACAGGCGTTCGTTGGGCAGGTAGAGCAGTTCCTCGCCGGCCGGCCGGTCCTTTCGCGATTCGTTGATACGTTTCTGGGCCGAGATCGTGCATGTGAAGGAGATGGCGACGACGGTCGCGACGGCGGCAAGCTTCTTCACCTCAGACGTCCTTCGATTCGAACGCAATCGCGGCCAGCACGAGAAGCATCGCGGTATAGACAACGCCGTACGCCATGCTCCAGACCACGTACTCGAGCGCCACGGGGACGCCGTTCGCGGCTTCGGCGCGGATATTGAAGTTCGAGAAATTGGGGACGGTGTAGTAGATGAAGGCGAAGACTTTGGCCGTAAAGGTCCCCTCGAATTGTTGCGGGGGATCGATGAGGATGTCCGTGGCATGACCGACCACGTAGGTCGAGAAGACGATGATCGCGCCGAGGATGGGAGAGGTCAGCGAGGAGAGCAGGGTGGCGATCGCGGTCACGAGCAGCAGTTCAAAGTAGATGAGAAGAAGCGCGTAATAGAACGTGCTGTCCACGCTGCCGCCGAGCAATAGAATGTACAACGTGGTCACAACGGACATTGCCGCGGTGATCAGGCCGAGAAGGAGCGCCATGCCGAGATACTTGCCGAGAATGAACTCGTAGCGCGCCATCGGGCGACAAATGATGGTGTAGATGGTGCGCTTGTCTATCTCCTTGTAGATCAGGCTGGTGCCGACAAATATCGAAATGAGCACGCCGAACACGGCCACCGCCGCGAGCGAAAAATCCTTGACGATCTTGATGTCCTGGCCGATGCTGATCCAGCCGAGTGCCTTCGACCCGAGCACGGTGGCCGCGGCGAAAAACACGAGGACGTAGAGGACTTTGTCGCGCACCGCCTCGCGGAAGGTATTGTGGGCGACGGCGAGGATTCTCATGGCGCGTCCTCCTGCACGCGGACAAAATAGTCCTCGAGAGATTCGCGGACCGTGTTGAAATCGACGATTGTTCCGCCCCGGCTGTGAATGGCGCGGACAAGCGCGTTGGCGGCCTCGAGGTCCGGGGCCGTGTAATGGCGCCCGGCCTCGGAGACCCGAGAAGTTAAGGCGGAGTGCGCGATGGCCGAAGCCGCTTGACCGTCGAGTCCCGCGGCGACGACCTCTACGAGCATAATCTTTTCCGTCAACAGTTGGTCAATCCGACCCTCGCGTTTCAACCTGCCGCGAACGAGTATCGCAACGCGATCGCAGATTTGCTGCACGTCCCCAAGGACGTGGGAGCTGAAAAAGATCGTCTTCTTCTCGTCGCGCATGCGCAGAATGAGTTCGCGAATCGCCCGGCGGCCCTGGGGATCCAGGCCGCTCATCGGCTCGTCGAGGATGAGCACGTCCGGATCGCCCACGAGTGCCACGGCGAAGCCGAGCCGCTGGCGCATGCCTTTCGAGAAGCCCCGCACCCGCTGGTTGGCGATGCTGCCGAGATTGAGCAATTCGGAGAGCTTTCTCCACTCGGCCGTACGGGCGCGGTGGTCGAGGCCATGAAGCCGGCCATAAAAGTCCAGCGTCTCCCGAGGCGTCAGGTACTCGTAGAAATAAGGGTTCTCCGGAAGGTACCCAATCCGCCGCCGGGCGTCCTTTTTCCGGGCTTCGTGGCCGAATATGAGCGCCGTCCCGCTGGTCGGACGGATCAAACTGCACAGCAGCTTGATGGTCGTTGTCTTGCCGGCCCCGTTCCGGCCCAAGAACCCAAACACCTCGTTGGGCCGCACCCCAAGGGTAAGGGCGTGAAGCGCCGGACCACCCGCCCGGCTGAAGGACTTGTACGTCTTGGTCAACTCATGCGTGGCAATCGCGTCCATACCAGCGCTGCGGCTATAACCCCATATATTGACGGCTTCACCAAGTATACACTATATGTGCCGCCCAGATAGCCTAAAATGTAGATGCTTCGATGTCAACGGGAAGGTCAAAGCGTAAGAACCCCGACCCTGTCCTTGATTCTCGTCGACAAGTGGGAGAATGTGACGAGCTCCGTTCGTGTGACATTCGCATGGAATCGGGTTGACGCGTTCCGAATTCCATCCCAGATTCTGCGTCGGAAGAACATTTTGGCCGGAGTCGAGCACGCATCAGTATGGCGCCGATTGGATGGAAACGACGTTGGGAGGAAGACGTGTGATCGCTCATCTCATTTTGCGAGCTACACGAGTCGCATCAAGACTATCTATCGCCATTCTT
Organism: Candidatus Hydrogenedentota bacterium; assembly: GCA_045863315.1. Taxonomy (GTDB): domain Bacteria; phylum Hydrogenedentota; class Hydrogenedentia; order Hydrogenedentales; family SLHB01; genus JABWCD01. Next base: position 10,335 of record BTUX01000159.1, read on the forward strand.
GCCAGCGATGGCAGGGCCGGAGAATTCCCTCGCCTTCACCGTCACGTGATCGATTCACAATTCGACAAGGGCTACCAGTGCAGCGCGGCGGACATCGATAGGGACGGGCGGCCGGATGTGATTGCGTTGTCCACGACCCCGCCGCAGTTGGTGTGGTACCGCAATCCGGAGTGGACCCGGTTCGTTGTTACGACGGCGACCGAGCGGAACATCGACGTCGCGCCCCACGATGTCGATGGGGACGGCGACATCGATGGCCGGCCCCCGTTTTGTAGACCAGGTGAAATGTTAGGAAACCGGGGTTGGTTGAGTTCATGTTAGCCGATTCCTGGTTCGTGTGCTTTCGCCGCGACGAAGTAGATTTTGCCCGCGCGGAGGATAGGGCTCCGCTGGAG
>BTUX01000160.1:0-10726 GCA_045863315.1 Candidatus Hydrogenedentota bacterium
GTCGAAATCTTCGATACCACGCTGCGCGACGGCGAACAGTCTCCCGGCGCGAGCATGAACGAGCAAGAAAAGCTTCAGATGGCGGTCCAACTTGAACGGCTGGGCGTGGACACCATCGAGGCGGGGTTCCCCATCGCGTCCGAACAGGAGTTCGAGGGCGTCAAGAAGGTCGCCGCGACGGTCAAACGGCCCCGCGTGGCCGCGCTCGCCCGCGCCAACCCACTCGACATCGAACGGGCCGCCAAGGCCATTGAGCGCGCCCAACACCCCGTGCTTCATACTTTTATCGCCACGTCCGACATCCACCTCGAACACAAACTGAAGATGACGCGTCCGCAGGTGCTCGACCGCGCCGGCGAGTCCGTACGCCTCGCGAAGTCGCTGATCGGCCGGGTCGAATTCTCCGCTGAAGACGCCACGCGCTCCGACCTGAACTATCTCGTCGAGATCACAAAGGTTGCGGTCGAAGCGGGCGCTGACGTCATCAACCTCCCCGATACCGTCGGCTACACCACCCCGGGCGAGATCGAGGAAATGTTCCGCTACGTCATCGCCAAGGTCCCCGGGTCGGATAAGGTCACGTTCTCGTGTCACAACCACAATGATCTGGGCCTCGCCGTCGCCAACGCGCTCGCGGCCGTCCGCGGCGGGGCGCGCCAGATCGAGTGCTGCGTGAACGGCATCGGCGAGCGCGCCGGCAACACCGCCCTAGAGGAAGTCGTGATGGCCATGAAAGTCCGCCACAACGTCTACCCCTTCGAGACCGGCATCGTCACCGAAGAGATCATCAACTCGAGCCGGCTGCTCGGCAACCTCACCGGACTCCACATCGCGTACAACAAACCCGTCGTGGGCCGCAATGCGTTTGCCCACGAGGCCGGCATCCACCAGCACGGCGTCATCGCCAGCCGCATCACCTACGAAATCATGACCCCGGAATCCATCGGACGCAAAAGCAACGAACTTGTACTGGGCAAACACTCGGGCAAACACGGCCTCGCCAAGCGCTGTGCGGACATGGGATTCCAGCTCTCCGACACGGAAATCCAACAACTGTACGACCGCTTCATTGCGCTCGCGGACAAGAAGAAAGAAGTCTTTGAAGACGACCTGCGCGTGCTGGTCGCCTCCATCCGCAACGAAAGTTTCGAGACCTACGCAATGGAAGACCTGCGGATTGTCGGCGGCGACCCCGCCATCGCGTTCGTCAAACTCCGGAAAGGCAAAATGGAATACGCCGAAACCGGCACCGGCGACGGCCCCGTCGACGCCGCGTGCCAAGCCATCGAACGCATTATCGGAGTGTCCGGCAAACTTGAAGAATTCTCCATCCGCGCCGCCTCCCCCGGCAAGGAAGCCCTCGGCGAAGCCCACGTCACCGTGGCCCTGAACGGCAACTCGTACTACGGCACCGGCGCCTCGACCGACATCGTAGAAGCCGCCGTCCACGCCTACCTCAACGCGATCAACAAACACTTGGCACTGCAAGCCACGACATAGAATCCTGTTCATCCTGTGAATCCTGTCACAGAATTCTTGTCAATCCGCTTTGCGCTCCAAGCCTGTTCCGAGCGGTGCAGATTCCCTTTTGGTAACACGCTCCCGAAAAAAGTTCTGCTTTGAGGCTTGAGGTCTCTTGCCGCTCTGGCCTTGCAGGACGGCTCCGGGTATCGGGTTTCGTAAGTCTCGGATCCGGGTCTTGGGTGGGTGTGGCTGAAATCGAGTTTTTCGCAATTTCTCGCGATCTGGCTTGTCTAATTGGGTTTGGCGCGTTCTACTTGATCGTGTTACGGGTGCCTCTTTGTGGGTAGTTGCAAGCCATGCCGGCGGCCTCGCAGAAGAAGGTAAGGACGACGACCACGCGATTCCGGGGCACTCCACGTCTATCTCTAGTTCACCGCGCTTGGCGAGCGAGGCGCTACCGCAGCGTCGGCGTTGCCAGACGTGATCCGCGCACGGACATATGCCGAATCTTTCGCAGCGGGCACTGATCGCATACCACCCGGGCCACGCACCGTCGCGGAGACACTTCACTATCGAGGGTCCGGCGATCCTGGGGGTTCCATCAAGAACAGAAGGAATGTCTCCGAGACTCCAATACGGAGCTACTCGGAAAGTTCGGGGTAGAGCTGCTTCGTGCAGTCCGGGCAGACGCCATGGCTGAACTCAGCATCGGAGTGCGTACGAAGATAGAGTTCCAACTGTTCCCAAATCCCGCGATCGTCCCGAATCTTCTTGCATGAACTGCAAATCGGGATAATGCCTTTCAGCGTCTTCATTTCCCGGAAAGTCTTTTCCAGGTCGCGCATGGTTGCGCGTAGCTCGGTCTCCGACTGTCGTCTCAGTCCCACCTCCGTCATCAGTTCCAGCGATAGCCGTTTATACACCATAGTCAACAACCCCATTCCGACGCACGGAAAAAACAGTGCGAAATCGAGTGCGCTTACCGTAGTGATGAGGTTCGCCTCGAACAAGTCCGAACCGGCGGTTGTTGCAAGGGTGGCGACGATACGCGCCGCCATCAGCGCAGCGTGGACTGCCATCAATGCAGCAAGGAAGATTTGAATCCGCCGCATGCCGGGGCTCACGCGCGTCGTCAGCCGCCACGACGCCAAGACACCGGTCGCACCCAGCACGAGGGATATCCACACAATCCGCTGCGTCAGCGAAGGCTCGACGTAGGTAAAGTACATCAGATGGACAAACGTGCCCGCCGCCACCGCGACGCTTGGCCACACAGAGGTGGAGAGCGCGAGGAAGTGATTCAGCCCCCGCAGGAAGATCAGACACCCCGCCACGCCCAGGGTATTCGCGAAGGGAATCGAAACGAAGTCCGGCGCCACGTCGCGCGCCCAAATAAGCACGGATGCCGCCGAGATCACCAGAAAACCAACCGCCCAAAGGGACAGGTCTCGCTTTTGCGGGGTAATCGCGACGGCGATGCCCAGGCTTGCACTCGTTAGGAACGACACCGCCGCCACCACGAATAGCAGCGTCCGCGCGTCCAGTGAAACCAAACCCGGCACGTGACCTACTTACAGTTTGGGGTGTTCCCCCTCCCCGCCCACGCCCAACCACCGGGGCTCCGCATCGCGGAACACCGGAAAGAGCAAGATCAGGCCGGCGCCGCCCCGAATGCCGACGCCAGGCGATAGACTACACGCTGCGAAATCCGACGTCAATCAATAAATCAATCCCCGACCGTCCCACCCGCTCTGTCACGCACCAAAAAATGAAAACCACGAAGAACACGGAGAGCGCGGAATAGGATTCTGACGAGACAGGATAAGCAGGAGGCAGATCGCCACCCCCTACCAACCCCAAAGGTCTTCGTTCATTGTTCATCCGTCATTCGTCAATCGTCATTCGTCTCTACTCTACCCGGTTCGCTTCCCATTTGACATTCCCCCGCCCCCCGTTATTTCATACCACTCTGCCTTACGTCCCGATAGTTCAATGGATAGAACGAGTCCCTCCTAAGGACTAGATCTGGGTTCGATTCCCGGTCGGGACACTCTATTGTTCTGATCGGGAGGTAAAAATCGCGGTGGGGTTGGATAAGCAGTCGATTCTGGACGCGTCATCTCGCTACATTTGTCCCGGCCGGGTCCGAATGCTGGGCGCGGTTGGAATCGACCTAGTCATCGGACGTCGGGAAGGCTACCGGATTTGGGACATCGACGGCCGCAAACTCATCGACTGCCACCTGAATGGCGGGGTGTTCAATTTGGGCCATCGTAATCCCGAAGTGCTTGACGCGCTTCGCGGTGCGTTGGAGTCGCTCGACATCGGAAACCACCATTTTCCGAGTGTCGCCCGCGCCGAACTTGGCGAGACCCTCGCCCGGTTGACGCCGGGCGAGCTCCAGTTCAGCGTGTTTGCGTCAGGCGGGGGTGAGGCGATCGACGCGGCGATCAAGTCGGCGCGACATGCGACGAAACGCCGGAAGATCGTATCGATCGACAAGGCGTATCACGGCCACACCGGCCTTGCATTGGCCGTCGGCGAGGAACGTTACGCGCGGATGTTCCTCAGCGACGAGCCAAAAGCGGACTATGCGCACGTGCCGTTCAACGATCTCGAGTCGCTGGAGCGGGAACTTGCGAACAACGATGCCGCGGCGGTGATACTGGAGACCATCCCCGCCACGCTTGGCTTTCCCATGCCGGACGAAGGCTACCTCGGCGGCGTGCGGTCGCTGTGCACTCGCTACGGCGCGCTATATATTGCCGATGAGGTGCAGACCGGTCTCGGCCGCACAGGGCGCCTCTGGGGCGTGGACAGCTACGGGGTGGTCCCTGATGTCCTGGTAACGGGCAAGGGGCTGTCAGGCGGGCTATATCCGATCGCGGCCGCGGTGCTCAGCCCCAAGGCCGCGGCGTGGCTGGAAGAGGACGGCTGGGGCCACGTATCCACGTTCGGCGGCTCGGAGGTCGGTTGCCGTGTCGCGCTAAAGGTACTCGAAATCACGACGCGCCCGGAGGTTGTCGCGAATGCAGTACGGGTTTCGGAAATTTTAGGAGGCGGTCTGCGCGAGTTGCAGCGCAGGTACGGCGAGTGGTTCGTCGAAGTGCGCGCGCGGGGACTTGTCATGGGGTTGCGATTCGGGCGCCCCGACGGCGCCCTCCTGATGGCGAAGGCGCTGTACGATTCCGGGCTGTGGGCCATGTTTGCGGCGTATGACCGGAGCGTCTTGCAGTTCAAGCCGGGCTTGCTGCTGGATGAGCGGACCTGTTCGGAGATTCTCGAACGCTTCGAGACGGGTCTGCGCCGGTGTGTCGCCGGTTTGCGGTGATCCCCTCGTGAGCGCGGACGATTCAGGCCCATTGTTGCACGTATCCGACCGCGAATCGGAACGGCTGCACGAGTTCGAGTACGGCCTTGATCCCGGGCGGCCTCAAAAGAGCGCGATTCCCCCCGCCATCATCGGGTACGGCGAGATTTCGACCACGTTCCTGATACCGGGTCTCGATGGGTTGGCGTGCAAACGCATGGCGGGATTCCCCGGCCAGGACGCGGCGACGGCTTATGTGGGTCTCGTCGCGCGTTACATCGGCACACTTACCCGCGCGGGCGTTCGCATTGTCGATACGAAGGCATGCCGGATTGAATCCCGGCGAAGGCACGTCGTATATCTGGTCCAGCCGCTGTTGGAGCCGGCCCGATTCGGGCACAAACTCCTTCACACCGCCGACGACACCACCCTGCTGCGATGCATAGATCGAGTGTTGGAATACGCCTTGGCGCTGCATCGGTGGAACGCCACACAAACCGACGGTAAAGAGATTGCAGTGGACGCGCAATTGTCGAACTGGCACTTCTCCATTTCGGAAGGTGTCGCTTCGCCACCGAACCTTGTGGATGTGGGGACGCCGTTCATGCGCAAGAATGGAAAGCACGAACTCGACACCCGCTTCCTGCTGGCGCCGGTGCCGCAGCCGTTGCGATGGTATTACGCCAGAAAGCGCGCGGTGGAAACGTACCTCGACGACTACTTCGACACGAGAAAACTGCTCCTCGACCTGTTGTGCAATTTTTTTAAGGAAGGCCGGCCGGACCGCATACCCCTGGCGCTGGAACATGTGAACCGCTGGATTCAGGCCCGCGCGGACGATCTGGCAGTCGCGCCGGTGTCCTCGCACGATGTCGAGGCGTATTACGAGACGGACGCGGCTTCGCTCGAACTGTACATGCGACTGCGGAAACTGGATCGGTTTGTCCGCACCCGAGTGCTTGGGCAACGGTACAACTACACCTTGCCGGGTCCCGTCAAGAGGCGATAGTCGAATCGGAGAGTAATCGTTGTGGTGGCAGCCACCGGCGCGGGGCGCTGGTTCACCCGCCGAGGACGTCGCGACGCCCGCGCTGAATCGAATCGCGCAACCTGTCCGCCAGCGTAGAATTGATTCCCGCCTCTGCGAGCGCGCTTTCAAAATGTCGGGCAAACGCGTCGAACCCCTCTTCGTTCAGGCCGGCTTCGACCGCACGCGCATGGGCCGCGCGCAGCTCAAGCGCACTTTGCTTGAGGGGACCGTCCGTGATGGTGTGGAGGTACCGCTGGAACTTGCGGCGCTGGGCGGACATGTCCCTCCCCTGGAAGAACCGCGCAAGCTGGGGGTCGGCCATGACACGCCGATAGTGAAGTTCGACGATGCGCTCGATAACGGGGTCTCCGCCCAGGTCGTTATAAAGCGTGCCCATGCCCTTACAGAACGCGACGCAAGTCGGCGGAGGTGCGACCCATCCGAAAGATTGTATTGAATACAGTCCGATTGATGGTGACCTCGACAACCGTCGAATTGTCGCCGGGGTGAGCTGGATCGTTGAGTGCGGCCGTCTTTGTCCGATACAGGTGGTTCGCGTTGTGCTTTTTCGCTGCGTTGGACACATGAAGACCGCGACCGGAGCGCTTGAACACCACCACCCCGTTGCCCCTCGGGCGCGGTCGGGGACAGCCTACCAGCGCCCCGAGACCGACCGAACAGGCAAGGGACACAAACGCACGACGCGTAACCTGACGCACTGACATGGGTGCGCCTCTCCTGATTCCACTGCATTTATGCAAAGCGCCCACAACGTGCGGCGTCGAATAACCGGGCGGAGGGGCCCTGAACCACCCCTGTCGGTTCGTCATCCCTGACGGCCCGTCCCTGAGGTCGACACTTTCGTAGAACAGGAATCCGCGAGTTCTCGCTGCTCTCCACAGATCGTAAGCCTCGCGTTTCGACTCAGCACCTCAGACCGCAACACAACGATATCACCGATTCCGCATTTTGTAAATCACTGAATTTACGATCAGCCGGGCGCGCTGTTCCGGATTCGCTAGAAATCGGTACAATTCGCAGGAGATCCTTACCGGAGATCTTTATAGGATGGCAGGGCGCCGTTTAGTTGGGGAAGGAAGGTCTGGTTTGTCGACGCGAGACTCGCGCACGTCCCCAGGTTGTCGCGTGGCCGGCCGGAATTCTCCAGCATGTCACGCTTCTCATCGCGGCCGGGCCGGCGGGAAAGTCCTAAGGTTCTCGATCGGCATTGCGCTGCTTGCGGCTGGGTGCGGGTCGTCCTCTGACCCGCTGCACCGGGCATTGACATTTCTCGCGAATACACAAATCCGGGACGACCGTGCGGACAAGCGGCTTCGCGGAACCGCTGACCTACGTGGAAATTGGCCGCAGGATTTCTACTTCAAGCGCGTACCGGGATACCGAGTACATGACGTCAGCCCTTTCGTTGTGGCTTTCGTGCATCACGCGTTGACCCTCGTGAACCAAGGCAATCAAGACTTGCTCGGGCTGTCCGACGATATGGTGTCGACGGCGAGCGAGATGCGCGCGCGCGCGATCGATTGCATGTTGAAATTCGAATCGCCGGAAGGGACTCCCGATCAGGGCACCTTCGGTTTTTGGCCGCGAATCTCGGACTACGATTCACCCGACAACCCGCTGGAGTCTGTGCTATTCGAAATCCTCCAAGGGCCCGTGCTCGGTGGAAATCGCGCGCCGATCAATCTGTCGTACTATCCCAAGGAAATGGCGATTCCATCCGATGCTGACGTCACGGCGACGACCTACGTCGCGCTGCTGGACAACGAGTCGTTGGACGGGGGCCCGGCAGTTAACACGGACTTCGCGCAATTCTTTGCGGACTGGCGAGACATCGGAGCCGTTCCATTACGCCTGACTCCGGACTGGCTGCCGCCGTCGAGCGGCGTCTTTCTGACGTGGCTGTCGTACCACGACCCGCCGGATTCGGCTCTTCCAAACGATGTGGATCTGGTGGTAAACGCGAATGTCGTATATGCGCTGGCGCGGGCCGGCCGCACGGACACGCCGGGGTTTGCGGAGAGCATCAATCTGATTAACGACATCGTGGCCCAGAGACTGCACCGCACCCGGTTCTCTGAAATCAGTTCGTACTACCCCGACAGCTATGTTTTCGAGTACTGCGTGTCGCGCGCGTTTCGCGAGGGGCCGGCGCCCGAACTGGCGCCTTCGGTGGAGGCATTCGCGCAGGAGATTGTGTCGGCTGCTATCCAGCGCGAAGACGGCGCCGCTTGTTGGGACAAAGGTGATCCCGCCTTGAACACGGCGTTCGCCGTCCTCACTCTGCTCTACGCCGGAAGCACCACGCCGTTGATCGAATCGGGTGTGAACTTTCTCGTCCGGTTACAGAATCCCTTGTCCGGCGGGTGGAAGGAGTCCGTATTCTTTCTTGCCCGGGCCGACAGCGGCGCGGAGATCTACTGGTCGTCGGAGGCGTTGACGACGGCGATGGCGTTGGAAGCGATCTGCCGGTATCGGTTGTCCGTCGCGAAGTGATTCTTGTAGACAGGGACACCGGCGCGAACCGAAGGATTCCGGTGTTCATCAATCCTTGCCACTCACAAACGGGACGCTTCAATCTCGCATGCGGCCGTGGGCGCGCGGTTCACGACCACCCCATCGCCGACCGCCGCGTCCGAAAGCCTTCCACTCAGGCCGGCAATGGCCGAGTATTCAGCAGACGCTAGAAACGCCCGCACGCGTTCGGCCACGGCGTCCTCATTCCCTGCCGTACACAACGCGAGTATCGAACCCGCAATGCCGGCGCCGGTAAGACAGGCGCCAACGGCGCCGGCCCGTCTTGCGCAGTCGACCAGTGCATCCAGGGCTCGACTGCTTGCTCCGTATGCCCCTGGAACGCGCTCGATGGGTGCGGCGTTCTCGGCAAGTCGCTGCAACACGGCATCGCCGCAATCAAAGCCCCACGGTTGACCCGCCGCATCGAAGCGCCGGTCGCCGTCGTGTCCCGCATTCATCAGCGCGCCGACTTCGTTGTACGTGGAATCGCTGCGCAAGACGTCAGGAAAGACGCGCGCACGGGCCGACTCCGCGATGCCAAACAGCAGTGGCCCGCGCATGGCAAAGCTGCGAGGACGAATCGAATCTTCCACACGGCCAAAGTAACGATCATAGGTCTCGTCGAGGGTCGGAAGTGTATAACCCGACCGGAGCGAGTCGAGCGTGACGGTTTCGGGCACGCCGCGCAGCCAGTCGAAGACGATGCTACCGGTCCCGTCGATTCGCTTCACGTATCGCACCACGTCGGACAGCCAACGCATGTCGGCAACCGAATGTTCGTCTACACCGTGCCTGCGCAAGTCCTGCCGGAATATGTCCAAGGCCAACGAGTATGCAAAGCGATTGCGGACGTACTCGACGTGCTGGGCGCCGCTCAGGCTGCGCACCGTAAACGAATTGATCACTAACACGCGCAAATCGCCGGGGAACGCGAAATTGCGGACGTTCGATGCAGACAGGCGCTCGGGGTCGGGCGCGAAGTTTATAAATTGATTCGCGCAACCCAGCACTACCGCGGAAGGATCGCTGATACCCACGCGCGCCCCTGCGTACCATTCGGCGTCGCGGGCCATAGGAATCCGCAATTCCGGCGGCGCCGGCAACGCGTTAATCGCGAGGACGGCGGACTGGAGGGCCACGCAAAGGGCCGCCGAAGAACTGAGGGAGGCGCCGCGAGGCAGATCGCTTCCCACCGAGGCAAGTATGCCGGTGAGGGGTTTGCCGGGGTATTCATACTGCACGCGAAGGAGCGATCCATCGATATAGTTTAACCAACTGCCGGATCTCGCCGAGACCCGGCGCTGAATCGAAGGATGCGTGATGAACTGAAACCACGAAAGCGAACTCAGCGGACTAGCGCGCATTTCAGCAAGGTCGAGCGAAACGTCCTCGAACGAGGGATCAACGTTCACAATCCGGCACCGCGAATCAGGAGACGGGCAGGCGGCTACGACCACCTCCCGCTGATGCGTCATCAGGTTGAGATGACCGCCGTGGGTGTCGACGTGCATGCCCCGCAGGTTGATTCGCCCCGGGCAACGGAAGATGCGGACCGGCCTATCCCCAAAGACGGCCAGGAACCGGCGCAGCGTTTGCTCGATGACGCGCAGACGGATTTCGATCTCGGTAGGCGCGAGGCCGTACGTCACGACAAGAGTCGCGCGCAGGGCCGGGTCTTTACTCTGGACTGCACGAAGCCAGATTTCCGCAGAGTGCAGCGGCGTCATCTTGGAGCAATGACACCCATCGTTCGCGAGCGCCCGTTACTCGCGGCCAAACGTCGCGGAAGGTCGAACCGGAGCTCGTGTACAGGCGCATTGGGAGAGCGCATCACAACCGGATCGAAGCGGACCGGCCTCACTGATCGTAGCTCGTCCGGATGTTGTACTGCCGGCAAAGGCTTCGGATTTCGGCGAGCAGTTCGGGCGTTTCGCCCACCCGTGTGACCTCGCCGATGAGATGATATACCTTGCGGAACGCCCAGTTGCGCGCGATCTCAGGGCTGCCGTTTCCTGCCGTCGCCAGTTCGGCCCGAAACACGACTTCCTTTTGGCGCGGACCCGCCAGCCCCTTTAGTCGCATCGCGAATTCCCGATTCTGTTGCGGATCGAATTTGCCGTATATGGTGACGGCCTGCCCGCGGAAAAAATCCGGAATCTGCTTCGGAAAGATGTCGGCTTCGTCGATGCGGCCGAAATCCGCATCGCAATCGACAAGGATGGGATCATTGAGGCGCGAGAAGAACTGAGGAAGCGCCCTGCCCATCTCCTCGACCTGCGGCGCAACCATCGCTTCGCCCTTATTGCGATACGCCAACAGGTCCAGCAGGTGCTGATTGACGTTGCGCCCGCCCGCAAAGGCGTAAATGCTGTGCCGGTTGTTGTTCT
>BTUX01000161.1:0-10715 GCA_045863315.1 Candidatus Hydrogenedentota bacterium
ACATGGTACACGGCGCACCGTTATGCATCGTCGCCACGCGGCACGGCAGAACAGATGGTGGGTGTGAAAAATCCTCACCCAAATCACTCACATGCTTTCCCCAGAGCATTTCCCACCAGTCGCCCCCCTCAACGGGGGCGACTGGTGAGAAATGCGGGCTAGGCTTGTAAGGCGCCGCCGGCCTCAATAAGCCTCGCCGCGATGAAAGCGTACTGACGTGCGAATCATTTCCGATTTCAAAGACTACTACGACTCGGCCCAGAGTTTGGGATTCGATCCGAAGATTGTCTACGTGAGAAAGACTGAGACATTCGAGTCAGAGGAGGGATTTGGATTTCCAAGTACAAGCGAGTGGCTGCCCGTCTCGCTGCGAGGGGTATTGGGCGAAACGGTCGAGCGCCTGCGCAAGGCGCCAAACATTTTCGTGCGAAGGACTGCTCGGTATAGGTGGGAGGACCTGAATCTCCCGCTGACGACAAAACTGATCGGGTTTTGCGGGTACTTGTACCCGGCGATACATATCGATGGTCATACATACTACGAGACGCAGCGCATGTGCGCGGGTCTATCCAACGCGTTCCTTCGCCAATTCCGAACAACCAGGGGGATTATCGAAGAATCGCTTTCGTCTTCGTCTAAGCTGCCCGCGTTTCGGTGGAAAAATACGATAAGGCACGAGTCTTGGAACCAACTGACAAAGGAATGCGATGGAAATCGTCAGGACGACTTGTTCGTTGAGCTGGGCTTGCCTGCCTTCAAAGTGGAACGCCGGCGGATTGATAAGAAGTCGTGGCGGATGCGATGCATCCTGAATCCGCAACTGCGACTCGATGATTTTCAGAAGGTGAAAGGCCCCGCAACGGCCTTCCAGGAAATCGCCATGTACGTCGGAAATCAGCTTGCCCATCAGCCCGATCCCGTGCCGTGCGTATCCGACGAAATCATGCGGGACGAGAAAGGTTTCGACGAATGGTCGTTCCGGCGGCACAGGGAAGAAGATAAGAAGCGCCTCAAGAAGAAGTCTCGAACGTCCTGAAACAGGCATCGCGAGACCATATCGGCATCTCTTTGAACTCCATTCTTGCAATCATTCCAAACTGGATCGGCGACGTAGCGATGTGCACGCCCGCGTTGCGGGCCCTATCGCGTCGTTTTCCGAATGCTGCGTTGACGGTGGCAGGACGCGCGGCGGCGTGCGAACTGCTCGACGGCCTGCGTTGGGTTCATCGCTGCGTCGTCATACCTCACCGCCCGGGGCCCATCGCAATGCTGACCGAGGCCTGGCGCCTCCGCGCTCATGCCCGCGATCTCGCGGTCGTGTTCCCCCACTCCCATCGCTCCGCCCTTCTCGCACGCATGACCGGCGCGCGCAGACGGCTCGGATACGACCGCGACGGCCGAGGCTACCTGCTGACGGACCGCGTAGGACCCCACCTTGTCAAAGGACGAATCGAGCCGGTTTACATGGCGCAGGAGTATCTCGAACTCGTCGCGGCACTCGGCTGCGAAGACGATGGCGCGGGGCTGGAACTCCACGCCGACGAGGGAGCCCTTGCACAGGTGCGACCCGCATTGGCGGGCGAAGGACCGCTCGTAGGCATCGCCCCTGGGGCCGCGTTCGGCCCCAGCAAATTGTGGCCCGCCGATCGGTACGCCGCCGTTGCCGACGGCCTGACCGACCGCATCGGCGCGCGGTGCGTCTTGCTCACCGGCCCAGGCGAGGAAGCGATACGCGACGCCGTGGCGTCCGTCGCCAGGCGCCCCTTGATCCGGGCAGACGCAGACCAACCCACGATTGCCAAATTGAAGGCCGTCGTGTCCCTTCTGGACCTGCTGGTCTGCAACGATTCGGGGACCCGGCACATCGCCGTGGCGTTCAAGGTGCCGACGGTGTGCATCATGGGCCCGACCTCGCCCAAGTTCTCCGCGGGCCCCTACGAACGCGGCGAGGTCCTGCGGGTGGATGTCGATTGCGGACCGTGCCAGAAGCCTGTTTGCGCGACGGACCATCGCTGTATGACGCGCATAACCACGGAATGGGTACTGAACAGCGCGGTAAACCTGTTAAGCGGCCGCACACGGTAGACCGGGGCGTGTCCGCCCAACCCGTATGCGGCAGGACGCCGCAGCCCCCAGCCGGCGCGGTCGGTTGAACCGGTTCATGTGTTCAGGTCGTACATTCTGACCAGAGTCGCCAGTCGGGGAATTGCACCAAGTCCTTGGAACTGAACGCTGCCAGGCGGTGTTAGACCGGGGTCAAGAAGGGTGGACTCTGCCTGGACGCGAATGGATTTCCGTTCGGAATATCTTGGATGGGACGGCGGCCGACCGGCTGCGGCGCGCCCCGGTCCGGGCCGACCCGACAGGTAAAAGGAATCCGGAAGACGTACTTCATGAAACGGCGCAAGAGCTTGGTTAGGTGGATCATAGCAGCGGCAATCCTGGTCGCCGTAATCGCGGGGATTCGGTGGTGGATGCAGGAGAAGTCCGCTTCGGAGGCGTCCCCGACACCCATCACCATCGCCAAGGTCGAGCGCGGCCCGCTGCGCCAGGTTGTTCGATCGACGGGGCGGGTCGTATCCAATCTCGACGTCGAGATCAAATGCCGCGCGAGCGGCGAAATCGTCAAGCTTCCATTCGACGTAAGCGACTCCGTTTCGAAGGGCGATCTGCTGGTGGAACTCGATCCGAAAGATCAGCAGCGAGTCGTGCAGCAGTCGGAGGCGGCGCTGTCCGCTTCGAAAGCGCGGCTGGCGCAAGCCCAGGCGACGCTGCGGACCGCCGAAATGAGCCTCGAGGCGGAGCGCATGCGGGTCCAGGCCGGCCTGCAGGCGGCCGAGGCCCGCGCGTTGGACGCCGAATCCAAGGCGAAACGTGAGGAACAACTGCTGGAGAAGAAATTCTCGAGTCCGGAAGGGTTGGAGACGGCGCAGACGACGGCCATTCAGGCGCGGCAGGAGGTCAAGACGGCGCAGGCGCAACTCGAAGCGCTGAAAGCCCAGGAAGCCGATCTCGAGACTTTGCGCCAGCAAATAAAACTTGCCGAAGCGCAGGTCGAGGCGGACACGATCGCGCTGTCTCTCGCGAAGCTCCAACTCGATTACACGAGCGTGTACGCGCCGATCGACGGCGTCGTATCGGCCCGTGACGTCCAGATCGGCCAGATTATCTCCTCCGGTATCAGCAATGTCGGCGGCGGCACCACGGTGATGGTGCTGTCCGACCTGTCACGGATCTTCATTTTGGCCGCCGTCGACGAAAGCGATATCGGATACGTGCAGATCGGCCAGGCCGCCGAAATCACCGCGGACTCGTACCCCGGCAAGCCGTTCGAAGGCCGGGTGGATCGCATTGCCACCAAAGGTATCAATCTCCAAAATGTGGTGACCTTTGAAGTGCGAATCGAAGTCACCAGCGAAAACAAGGACCTCCTCAAACCGGAGATGACGACCAACGTGGATATCGTCATCGCCGACAAGCCGGACGTACTGCTTGTGCCCGTCACGGCCCTTCACCGGGAGAAAGGCAAGATGTATGTCGAGGTCGCGAAAGCAATGGAAAACGAAAGGCGGCCGGTTGAAGTGGGCATAACGGACGGCCTGAACACGGAAATCCTGAGCGGAATCGAAGAAGGGGAGTCCATCGTGGTCCAGTCCGTCGAAGCCGACAGTCGTTGGCGCGCGGCGGACGACGGACGAAATTCCGCTCGCCAGCGAATGTTCATGATGCGCACGATGGGAGGAGGCGCTCGCCGGTGATCGAGGTCGAGTCGGTCAGCAAGACCTACGAGCTGGGCGGCGCCACCGTGAAGGCCCTACATGATGTGAGCCTCGTGATCCGGGACGGCGAGATGGCGGCCATAACCGGTCCTTCCGGAAGCGGGAAGTCCACCCTGATGCATATACTGGGTTGCCTGGACACGCCGGATGCGGGTACGTACCGGCTCGCCGGCGAGAATGTGGCCGGACTCTCGAGCGATCGCCTCGCCGAAATCCGCAACAAGCACATCGGATTCGTATTTCAAACCTTCAACTTGTTGCCGCGGTTGTCCGCGCTCGAAAACGTCGAGCTGCCGCTTCTGTACGCACGGCGCGACGACGCCCGGGAACTGGCCGCCGAGGCATTGAAGACCGTCGGCCTGGAAGACCGGATGCGCCACGAGCCCAATCAGTTGTCGGGCGGTCAACGCCAGCGTGTGGCCGTAGCCCGCGCCATCGTCACGGACCCGAGCATGATCCTGGCGGACGAACCTACGGGCAACCTTGATTCGAAGACCGGTCAGGAAATCCTGAAACTGTTTCAAACGTTGAACGAACACGGCCGCACGATCATCATCGTGACCCATGACGCCAATGTGGCATCGCACTGCGGCCGCGCGATCCGCCTGTTCGACGGGCGAATCGTAGACCACTAGCCCGCATTTCTCACCCGTCGCCCCCGTTGACGGGGGGCGACGGGTGAGAAATGCTCTGGAGAAAGCAAGTGAGTGATTTGGGTGAGGATTTTTCACACCCACCATCTGTGCTGCCGTGCCGCGCGGCGACGATGCATAACGGCGCGCCCTGTACCATGTTGTATTCTCCAACGCGCGTGGGTGTGAAAAATCCGGACTAGCGGGGGCCGATCGTGTATTTCATCGTCCTTTTGAAAGTCGCGGTGTTCAGTCTCGTGGCCAACAAGTTGCGCTCGTTTCTCGCGGTGCTCGGCGTGATCATCGGCGTCGGCGCGGTCATCGCCATGCTCGCCATCGCCGCGGGCGCGCAGGCCCAAGTGATGGACAGCATCTCCTCGATGGGGACCAACCTCCTGGTTGTGAGGCCCGCCCAGCGCGGTTCACAGGGCGTCATGACCGGCACCGAGCAAAACCTCACCGTTGAAGACGCCGAGGCGATCCTGGCAGAAGTACCGGGGGTACTTCAGGTCGCGCCGGTGGTCCAGAATCGCGCCCAACTCAAGTATTTCGAAAAAAACTCCGGCACCAGCGTCATGGGCGTGTCGGTGACCTATCTGCCGATTCGCAACTTCGAGCTGGAGAAGGGCCGTCTGTTCACCGACACGGAAGAACTCCGCATGGCGCGGGTGATCATTCTCGGGCCGACCACCGCCGAAACTCTGCTGGGCGACGCCAATCCCATCGGCGAACAAGTCAAGGTGAACGGGATCAATTTCGAAGTAATCGGCGTGACAAAACCGAAAGGCGATCAGGGCTGGTTCAATCCGGATGACAACGCGTTTGTGCCGTACACGACTGCGATGAAACAGCTTTTCGGCCTTGATTACCTGCGTGAGATTGACATTCAGTGCAAGCCCGGCGCCGACCTGAACGAAGTCCAGGATGCCGTTACGACGCTGCTTCGCCGCAGGCACCGCACGCTCCCGGACATGCCGAACGACTTCGAGATCCGCAATCAGGCCGAGATGATCGAGGTCGCGTCGACCGTCACGCGGACGTTCACCATCCTGTTGGGCGCGGTGGCAAGCATATCCCTGCTGGTTGGCGGTATCGGCATCATGAACATCATGCTCGTCACCGTGACCGAGCGCACGCGCGAGATCGGGGTGCGAAAAGCGATCGGCGCCAAAGACCGCGACATTCTGCGGCAATTCCTGTTCGAGGCCATCCTGATGAGCGGGATCGGAGGGCTGATCGGCATCGGGGCGGGCATCGGCGCCGCCAAACTTCTGTCCCGCATGACCAACTTCACGACCGTCTTGCAGGTGGAAAGCATCATCATGGCCATGGTATTCGCGACCGCCGTGGGCGTGTTTTTTGGATACTACCCGGCGCGCCGCGCCGCCAAACTGAACCCGATCGACGCCCTGCGCTACGAGTAAACGGCCGCGCGGGACTGAGTTCACACTGGACCGATTTGCGCGAGGAGAAAGTGTGTTGGCACTTCACTTGACCAGTGCATATGGCACCGCTAGGCTGGGTCTGCCCGCCGCGCGCGTTGCTGCGCTCGCAGTGGCGCTCGGTATCGTGTTTGCAGGGTGCGCCGCCATCGAATTCAGCGCTTCCCCCCCCGCTCCCGACATCAAGGTCAAACCCAGACCAGGCGAAATCGAGCACGTTTCACTGCCGCCGCTGGCGACCACGGAGACCAAGCCCATCGAGGAATCGCCGATGGAAGTGCCGGGCGACGCGCTCAACCTGACCATCGAAGGCGCGATCGTGCTGGCCATCGAGAACAACCGCGCGCTTGATGTGGAAACGATCAATCCGGCGGTCCAGCAAACCTTCGTGGCCGAACAGCGCTCCGTCTTCGATCCTGTTCTCGTCGGCAGCTACGCGCGGACCGAGGACAACCTCACGAGGGACCTGCTCATCAAAGCCCCGATCACCATCCCCAGCTTGAGCGGCCAGACGGCCCAAACCATCAACGTGTGGCAACCGATCCAGACCGAGGTCGATGTCACGGTCGAGGACCGCAGCGCGGGAATCACCCAGCGCCTGCCGACCGGCACGGACGTGAGTGTGACCGTCGGCAAGACACGGTCCGAAACCCGGAACAAGTCGACCAATCCCGATCTGGCATACGGAACGGACACGAACGTCGAAACCTCGAACCTCAACTTCACCATCACCCAGTCCCTGTTGCGCGGGGGCTGGATCGGCGTCAATCTCGCCAGCCTGCGCCAATCCAGGCTCGACACGCTTTCGAGCGACTACGAACTGCGCGGCTTCGTCGAGAACCTCGTGTCGCAGGTCGAGCAAACGTACTGGGACTGCGTCCTCGCGCAACGGCGGATCGCGATCTTCGAGGAATCGCTCAAGGTGGCCCAAGCCCAGGCCGATGAAGTCGAGGAACGTATCCGCATCGGCAAGCTGGCGGAGAACGAGCGGGCCGCCGCGCAGGCCGAGGTGGCCCAGCGCCGAAGCTCGCTCATTGACGCGCGCAGCAATTACGATACGCTGCGCATCGCCCTATTGCGGCTAATCAATCCTTATGACGTCTCGCTGCGCCCCGTGGATATCATTCTCCAGTCCGAACCGTCGACACCGGACATTCGAATGGACCATGTTGACCAATCGATCAAACTGGCGCAGCGCATGCGCCCGGAACTGAACCAGGCCCGGCTGCAAATCAAGCGCGACAACCTTGAGGTTGTGCGGACCAAGAATGGACTGCTTCCGCAGCTTGACGTGTTTCTCAGCATCTCCTCGGACCTCACTCGCACCCAGTACACCGAAGCCTACCTTACCTCGGCGCAGGACCGACGCGACGACGGGTACACGACACAGGTCGGCGCGGATTTCAGCTACCCCATCGGCAATCGGGCCGCGCGCGCACGGGACAGCCGTGCCGCCATGAACCGGGTCCGCAGCCGGCGCGCGTTGGCCAACTTGGAACAACTCGTCGAGCAGGACATTCGGACCGCCTACGTCGAGATCGGCAGGTCGCGCGAACAGATCGATGCGACCACGGCCACTCGCTTTCTCCAGGAACAGACCCTGGCCGCCGAGATCGAGAAATTCCGTCTCGGGCGTTCGACGGTCCTGTTGGTGTCGCAGGCGCAGCGCGACCTGTTGTCCGCGCAGATCAGCCAGATCGAAGCCGCGGCGGCGTACCTCAAAGCTATCGTCAACCTGTATCGCCTCGAAGGATCGCTCCTTGAACGGCGGGGCGTGTTATGCCCGGGCCGCGATCCGGTACAGATCGAGGAGAACGTGAGCGCGTTGTGGCGGGCCCGCGACGACACGGACACCGAAATGATCGACGAAACTGGAGGCGAGACGCCATGAAACGGACGACACACATCCGGGCGCTGACCAAGGCCCGTCCCGCGGCCGCGGAACTCACGCCCGTCTGGGAACTCATTTACATTACGGAGGCGCTGTTGCGGGTCTTCGGCATGGCCTTGGGCCTCCTGCAATCGGCACTCGAACTGCTCAAAGGGTCTCCGTAATCATATACGGGCACGTTTCCAGAGCACGGCGCAGCCGAACCGCGAACTGCGGGCGCCCATACGGCAATGCCGGCAAAGACGCCCGAGGAGAATTCCGCGCCCGCTGAAATAAGGCCGTCTCGCTCGACCTACCCCGTTGCTCAGTACGGGGCCATGACGGGAGCGGCGAACTCGTTCGATGTCCCGACTCGGCGGTAATCCGCCAAGGCTCCGCCCGGGCGAATTCTCATCCATCTTGGTTATGCGGCCGAATTTGACTGGTCGTGGTCTGCTTTGATAATCTTAAACAATATTTTGAAGGGGAGGACGCGGCGTGAACGCATTGCAAATCCCCGTGGCGTCGGTTGGCGAAGAGGGCCTTCAAGTCAGGGCGGTGTTGTCCGAGCGGGAAATTCGGCCCGATGACGTGAAGGAATTCCCCCTGGGGCCCGTAAGCATTACCGGCTCCTTGTCGCACAGCGGCGACGAATACCTGTTTTTCGGGCGCGTATCGGGGACGTTTATAGGCCGTTGCGACCGCTGTCTCGAGCCCGCGGAAGTGCCGTTCGACGTCGAAGTTGCGTGGACGTTCGTGTCCGGCGCGGCGCCGCATCCGCTCGAACAACTCGTGGACAGCGAGCAGGACGAGTTGGACGAGCAGATGGCCATTCCGTTCGACGGGCAGGTCATCGACCTGTTGCCGACGGCGTGGGAGGAAGTGGTGCTGGCCACGCCGCTGAAGTTTTTGTGCAAAGAGGATTGCGCCGGCCTGTGCCCGAAATGCGGGGCCGACTTGAATCAGGGGCCGTGCCGGTGCAGCAGCGTAGACGAAGGAAAACTTGGAAGCAAAGGGTTGGCGGGTCTTGCGGACTTGTTCCCCGGCTTGAAGTCCAACCGTTCGGAGGATTAAACGTGCCAGTTCCCAAGAGACGTTCGGGCAAGGCGCACCGCAACATGCGGCGCTCGCACTTCGCCCTGAAGGCCAAGAGCCTCGCCAACTGCCCCAACTGCGGCGAAAAAGTGGTGCCCCATCGTGTTTGCCCCAAATGCGGACATTACAAGGACCGCCTGGCCGTTCCCACGGAAAACATTTAACTTTCACTCGGGTTCGCAAAGGGACTCCTGATGCGCATCGCAATCGATGCCATGGGTTCTGATCACGCGCCGTTGCCGGAAGTCAACGGCGCGGTGAAAGCGAGCGAACTCGTCGATGCCGAAATCATACTGGTGGGCGACGAGGCCCAACTGATCAAGGCGCTGGGCAAGCGCGCCCGTCCCTCCATTTCCATCGTGCACGCCTCGGAAGTCATCACGATGGAAGACGTGCCGATGGTCGCCGTGCGCAAGAAGAAGGACGCGTCGATGCTCGTCGCGATGCGCCTTGTCAAACAGGGCAAGGCCGACGCCGTACTCAGCGCGGGTAATACGGGCGCGGTCATGCTGGCCGCCCGCACGATCCTTCGCTCCATTCAGGGCGTCGCCCGGCAGGCGATTTGCCAGGTCTTTCCGACCGCCACCGGCACGTGCATCGTGCTCGACGTGGGCGCCAACGTGGATTGCACGGCACGGCACATCTGCGATTTCGCCGAAATGGGTGTCGTTTATTCACAGGACGTGCTCGGCACGAATCAGCCACGAGTCGGCCTCCTCAACATCGGCGAAGAACAACCAAAAGGCAATGAAGTCGCCAAAACGGTCCACCGCATCCTTCAGGCGGCCCCGCACGTCAAATTCATCGGCAACGTCGAGCCCAAGGCCGTGTTCAGGGGCGCCGCCGACGTGGTGGTGTGCGACGGTTTCGTCGGCAACGTATTCCTCAAGACCAGCGAAGCAGCGGGCGCGCTGGTCCGTACGCTGTTGACCCGCGAACTCAAATCGAGCTGGATTAGCATGTTCGGGGCCCTGCTCAGCCGTGGGGCGTTCAAACGCCTCAAACAGCACATCGAGCCGAACGAATACGGCGGGGCGCCCCTGCTCGGCATCAATGGCATCGTGTTGATCCTCCACGGCGCCTGCAACGCCAAGGGCGTCACCAACGCCGTCAAAGGCGCATGCCGCGCCGTCGAACACCAGATCAACAGACACATCCAGGAAGGGATCGCTGAAATCCGCAACACGGAAGAACGTGTCGAGAGCGACCCGGAACCCGTCCCCGGCGAAAGCGCTGTAGTCGAGGCGTAAGCCGGCGGCGGGCCGCCGCGTCATCGGCTCCTACCGGATATCATACTCCTTCAATTTCCGATACAAGGTCCGCAATCCGATCCCGAGTGTCTTTGCGCAGGCCTCCTTGTTGAATCCGCAGACTTTCATCGTCTCCTCGATGACGATCCGCTCAATCTCCTGCATGCTCGCGCCGGTCGGAATCCGGATTTCGTTCACTTCCGGCGCCGTGCTTCGGCGCAGGTGCTGGGGAACGTCCGAAACGTCCAGCAGGGTGCCGGCCCGCGCCATGATGACCATGCCCTCGACAATGTTCCGCAGTTCGCGTACATTGCCGGGCCATTCATAGCGCGTCAAAACGTCGATGGCGTTGCGCGTGATGCCGTCAATCGTCTTGCCATTCGCCCTGCAGGCTTCGCGGATGAAGTGGTCCACCAGCATCGGGATGTCTTCACGGCGGCGGCGCAACGCGGGCATATCGATGGTCACGACACGCAAGCGATAATACAGGTCGTCGCGAAACGTCCCCTCGGCGACCATTTTCTCGAGTGGCCTGTTGGTCGCGGCGATCAAGCGAACGTCCACGTGCAAGGTGCGCGAATCGCCCAGCCGCTCAAACTGCCCGCTTTCCAGCACCCGCAACAGTTTCGCCTGCAACGCCAATGACA
>BTUX01000162.1:0-10710 GCA_045863315.1 Candidatus Hydrogenedentota bacterium
CGGGGATTGTCGTGGCGTATGACGCGTCCCGCCGCCAAGCCGACGAACTGCGCGAACAAATCAACGCGCTGGTGCCGCAAATCGCCGACCACCACGCCGTCGCCGCCGAGAACGAGCGGCTTCGCGCGATGCTGGGATTCGTCGAATCGGAACCGAGGCTTGAGCTGTCGCCTGCGAAGGTGGTCCCCCTGTCTTCCGACCCGATTTCGGCGGCCCGCATATCGAATTCCGCGGGCGTGTTGGTCATCGACCGCGGCTCGATACACGGAGTGGAACCCGCGATGTGCGCCATGACCAAGGACGGGGTGGCGGGAATCGTAATTGACGTGAAGCCGACGTTATCGTATGTCGCCACGCTGCACAGCGATCGGTGCAAGATTGGCGCCATGATCGGCCGAGACCGGCGCGTGCGCGCGACGGTCCACGGCAGCGGCAGCGATTTCAGCCACATCTGCCAGTTGGAGTTCATCGACACAAAGGACGTGGTCCGGGTGGGCGACGAGGTCCTGACGGTGGGCAGCGGAATCTTTCCCGCCGAATACCCGATAGGCAAGATCGTAGAGGTGGAGAAAACCGGATCTTTGTTCCAAGTCGCCTACATGGAGCCGTATGCCGATCCGTACAGCGTGGACGAGATATTCCTGGTCAAGCGCGCACAACCGACGCTGATGGAGTTGACGGGGCAGGAGGAAAGCGAACCCATTTCCGTCCCACTTCCCGTCGAGAAGGACGCCAGACGAACCGACCTGCGGGCGGCGGCGTTTGCGATGCCGGATCCCCGGTCCATTCAGGAGCGGTACGCCCCGTAACGGCCGAATATTGGTACCATGCGAAAAAACCTTCGATGGGCGTTTACAGTCATTCTCGCCGCGATGCTCGAGACGACGTGGATCGAGAACATCCGGTATCTCGACGTCGTCCCTGATTTGTCGCTCATTATGGTCATCTACTTTGCGATTGCGGACGGCGAGGAGCGCGCCATGTTCACCGGCGCGATCGGGGGGTTGTTTCAGGACATTGCCACGAATTCGACGCTGGGGCACCACGTGTTATGCCATGTCGTCATCGGTTATGTCGCCGGGCGCATCGCCACGCGCCTCATCACGGACCATCCCGCGGTGAAGGCCGGACTGGTATTGTGCGCGAGCATCGTCGCGGGGCTCCTGTCGATTCTCATTTTGTATGTTCAGGACCCCAGCATTCCGGCCACGGTGAACATCCTGGCGCGGGTGGTGCCGGGGGCGTTCTACACGGCCCTGTTCACGCCGATTTTGTTCATCGTGCTCGATCGCGTATTTCCGAAGAAGGAACTCGCGCTGGATGAAGGGATAGCGTGATGCAACCTCATTCCGACGAGAAAAAATTTGCCGGGTTCGGCATGCGGGTGAATGCCCTGGCGATCGGAATCGTGGCGCTGTGCGCGGTGCTGTGTCTGCGGTTGTGGCAATTGCAGATTGTGCATGGCGACGATTTCGCCCGGCAGGCCGAGAACAACCGGCTCGACTATGAAATCATCAAAGCGCCACGCGGCATCATTTACGGGCGCGACGAGACCGTTGTCCTTGCGGACAACCGCGCCGCCTGCGACCTCGTCATCGTGCCGGCACTATGCGAACAGGCCGACTTAGTAACGGAGCGCCTGGAGGCACTCGTCTCGATAGACGGTGCGGCGCTTCTCCAAAAAGTGCGGGACGCCGAGAAACGCGGCCAACCATTCCTCCAGATTACGGTCAAACCCGATATCACGCGCACCGAGCGAATGCGCATCGAAGAATTCGCGTTCGCAATGCCGGGGGTGTTCACGATCGTCCGGCCGGAGCGCCGTTACCACTACAACGAGACCGCAAGCCAAATACTCGGCTGGTTCAATGAGATCTCGAAGGAAGAATACGAGAAGCTCCGGCCCCGCTATAAGTACGGGGACATCATCGGCCGGGCCGGCATCGAGATGGCCTACGAGTCTTGGCTCAAGGGGGAAGACGGCGCGATGATCGTGAGCCGGTATAACGGGAGCGTTCCGCAATTGCGGACGGACGCCCGCGGCAACCCCTACGTCGAAGTGGACAGCCGCGGCCGGCCGCTCGCGGTCGAGACGAGGCACGACGCGACTCCAGGCCGGCCGGTGTTCACGACACTGGACATCGAACTGCAGCGGGAATGCGAACGAATTCTCCGCGACGAACTCTATGCCGAGGACATTGTCGACCAGCCCGCACAGGGCGCCATCGTGGTTCTCAACGCGGACACGGGCGAGGTGCTGGCAATGGCCAGCGTGCCGACGTACGACCCCAATATCTTCGCCACCAAGAGCCCCGACCAGGCCCGTCGCATCCTCGACGTGCTGCGTTCCCCCGAGAAGCCGATGCTCAGTCGGGCGTTTCAGACCCACTATCCGCCGGGGTCGGTCTTCAAAGTGGCCTTGGCCATCGCCGGACTCGAGGAGGGCGTCATCGGCGAGCATTCCACGTTCAGTTGCGGGGGCCAGTTCCGCCTGCCGGGCGTGAATCGCCCGTGGCGGTGCTGGAAACGCGGCGGTCATGGCTCAGTCAACGTGGTGGATGCGCTGGCGTATTCGTGCGACGTGTTCTTTTACAATGTGGGGCGCCAACTCGGGCCGGAAAAGATTACGCTGTGGTGCAATAAGCTCGGGCTTGGCGTGAAGACCGGCATCGATCTGCCCGGCGAAGTGCCGGGATTGATCATGAACCCCGCCCTGAAGCGCGAACTGGCAATCCGGCAGGGGAAGAAGGAGCCTTGGGAACTCCGGTGGTACGACGGCGAAACCATCAACATGTCCATCGGCCAGGGTATGGTGGATGCCACGCCGCTGCAGAACGCCGTCATGATGGCGGCTGTGTTGAACGGAGGCCGGCGCGTGCGCCCCTACGTAAACCGCGAACACGGACCCGAGGTGAGCGAGCCGCTGATCAGCGAACGGACCCTTCGCATCGTCCACGACGGCATGCTCAAATGCGTCGAGAAAACCAATCCGCCCAGCGGCACGGGCAAAGAGGCGCGGGTCAAAGGACTTGAAATCCTCGGTAAGACGGGCACTGCCCAAGTGGCGGGCATGCACCAACTGCAAGGGCGCACCGAGCGCCAGATTCCGTACAAGCTCAGGGACCACGCGCTGTTTGTTTCCGGCGTTATGAACATGGAACCCCGGATTGCCGTCAGCGTGATGGTCGAACACGGCCTGCATGGCAGTTCGGCCGCGGCGCCGGTCGCGCGCAAGGTGTACGAGTACTTCTATCTGCACAAGGCGCCTCAGGATGGCCGTTCGACGCCGCCGCCCCTCACCGTGGCCCGGCACGAGGAGGCGTTGGAATGAGCAGCATACAGCGCGACATGAGCCTGATGGACGCGCACATCAAAACCATCAACTACCGCAACCTGCGGCGAATGGATTGGGTCTTGTTCGGGCTGACGGCGCTGCTGGCCGCAATCGGGATTGCGGCGCTCTACAGCGCCAGCCAGAGCGCGTCATCCGAAGTGCCCGTGTACCTAAAATACTATTTCAAGCAAGCCGTCTTTCTGACGATGGGCTTCACGATCGCGCTTATCATCGTGTGCATCGACTACCGCGCCCTCGTTTCCCTCGCCCCGCTGTTCTTTCTGGGTGTGATCGGACTGCTGGTGGCGGTCTTGTTCTGGGGCACGTCCGCCAAGGGCGGGCAACACTGGCTGCGCTTCGGCCTGATCGGAATTCAACCCTCCGAATTAAGTAAGCTGGCCCTCGTATACATGCTTGCGTGGTATCTCTCGGCGGTCCGCGAGCGGATTCAGAAGCTCTTCTACTTCGGCCTCGCATTCGCCATTATGGGCGTCCTCCTCGCGCTGATTCTGGCCCAGAAGGACTTGGGGACGGCGCTCGTGCTGATACCGGTGGTGATCGTGATGCTGTTCACGGCGGGGGCGCGAAAGCGCCACCTCCTGGTCCCCGTGCTGGCGGGGTTGGTCATGATCCCGTTCGTGTTCCTCCACGTTGAAAAGTTGCCGCTCAGCGAACACCAGAAGAAGCGGCTCACATCGTTCTTTCATCCCGAGAAAGACGCGAAGGAATCGGGGTACCACATTATTCAAACTAAAATCGCCGTCGGCAGCGGTCAAATGTGGGGCAAGGGTTTCGGCAAGGGCACGCAGACCCATCTGCGATTCCTGCCCGAATATCACACCGACTTCATTTTTGCGCTGCTGGCCGAGGAAAAGGGGTTTATTGGGGCTTCCGTGGTCGTGGGGCTGTTCGCACTGTTCCTGCTGCGCGGCCTCGCCCTGGCCCGGGATTGCCCCGACCTAGCCGGCAGCCTGTTGGCTGTCGGTTGCGTGACCGTCCTGGGGTTCCACATACTCAGCAACATCGCGATCACGTTGCACCTCATGCCCATCACCGGCCTGCCCCTGCCTTTCCTCAGCTACGGCGGCTCGTTTTGCCTGACTGCCATGATGTGCGTCGGCACGATGCTCAGCGTCCACGTGAGGAAAGGTTTCTTCGACTGAACGCCGGCGGCCCCGCAGGTCCGCTTGTCTCATCTCGCGCCCGGCGGCCCTCCGACGGGATGGAAGAGAGCGCGACCGAATGATTACGAACGATCGGCGCGGGACCACAACCGCCCGCGCCTGGGAGATTGTATGAAAGAGTTCATCATCAACGTCGAGCCGCTCGAGACGCGCATCGCGCTCATCGAAGACAAACGGCTCACCGAACTGCTCATCGAACGGCAAGAAAGCCGGAGCGTGGTGGGCAACATTTACAAAGGCCGGGTCGACTCCATCGTACCCGGCATACAGGCCGCCTTCATCGACATCGGGTTCGAGAAGAACGGATTCCTGTACGTGTCGGACATTGCGGGGGCCGAAGGCACGGGCGATTTTGTGTTCGAGGAAGGCACCGCAAAACCCAAGGAAAAATCGCGGCGCGGCAAGCCGCCGGCGATCGAGTCGCTCCTGAAAAAGAACCAGCACATCATGGTGCAGGTGAGCAAAGACACGCTCGGCACGAAGGGCGTGCGCCTGACCAATTACGTCACGCTGCCCGGGCGCTACGTCGTGCTGATGCCCACGGTCAACCACCTCGGCGTATCGCGCAAAATCGGAAGTGAACGGGAACGCGACCGGCTGCGCAAACTGCTTCAATCGGTCCGCCCGCCGGGCACGGGGTTAATCCTGCGCACGGCCGGCGAAGGAAAGAAAAAAGCGGAGTTCCAAGACGACATCCGCTACCTCAGCAAGGTCTGGAGCGACATCAAGGATTCGATGGAGAAGATGAAAGGGGTGGGTCTACTGCACGAAGACCTCGGCCCGATCCTGCGCATCGTGCGCGACCTTTTTACGGACGACGTGGACAAGTTGACGGTGGACAACGAAGCCGAGTACAAGCGAATTCTTCAGTTCCTGGACAGTTTCGCGCCCAACCTCAAAAAACGCGTCAAGCTGTATACGGGAACGCGGTCCGTGTTTGAGAAGTTCGACGTCGAGAAGGAGATCGAGAAAGCCCTCCACCGCAAAGTGTACCTCAAGAGCGGCGGATACATTTGCATCGATCAGACCGAGGCCCTCGTCGCCATCGACGTCAACACGGGCCGGTTCACCGGCACCAAGAACCTCGAGGAAACCGTGCTCAAGGTCAACCTCGAGGCGGCGGAAGAAATCGCGCGGCAGGTCCGCCTGCGCGATCTCGGCGGCATCATCGTGATCGATTTCATCGACATGCAGTTCGAGAAACACCGCAAGGAACTGCTCCGCCATTTGCAGGAATGCCTGAAAAAGGACCGCGCCAAGACCACGGTCAGCGAGATCAGCGAACTCGGCATGATCGAAATGACGCGAAAACGCGTCAAGCACAACCTCGTCAAGGCGCTGTCCCAGCCATGCCCCTACTGCGAAGGCAGCGGCATGGTTCGCTCCGTCACCACGATGACTTTCGAGACCATCCGCCGCCTCCACAGCTTGTTCTGCTCAAGCAAGGAGAAACGGGTCATCCTCCAACTCCACCCCGACGTGGCCCGCCGCCTGCGCACCGAGAACAAACCCCTCCTCGACGATCTCGCCAAGGAGTTCGACCGCGAAGTCGCCCTCGAGTCCGTCTCCGACTTCCACATTCACGACGTCAAAATTCTCAGCGCAAAAACCCGGCAGGAGGTTACGAAGCAGTCTTGATGCCACTGGAGTTCATCGCGATGATTTCGCGCAAGTAGACGACGTAGAAGTAAAAGTGCTCGCCGTGGCGGCCCAAGGGTTCGATCTGAAGGGGCAGGCTGTCCGTGTGCTGGATCGGCGAGTCATGTTCGTGATCGGGGTCGCCAAATGCTACGTAAATGAACCGATCCACGCCTTGCGCGCGCAGGGCATCCATCAAGGCTTCGAGGTGGTCCCGGTCGCGTACCTGAAAAAACGTCTTGGGGCCGACCTGGCTTGCCAGTTCGGCGGAGATGGCCGCGTGCTGGACTGCCACTATCCCCTCGTCGCGGGACCGCAGCACGTCGATCGCGGGCATGACCCGTTCGCGGTAATTCGCCGCGAGGTACCGTGTCCCGTCGAGGGCGCTCCGCTTGGCTCCGACGACTACGCAGAGCAGAACCAGAACGAGCGCGACGGATTTCATCCAATTCCAGCCGACGCGGTCGAATTCCTTCCATACGTGGCCGCACACCATGACGAGCAATGGAAGTCCGGCAAACAGGAAGCGGGGCCCGATTTGGTAGCCGCCTTCGTTCGGCACGATTCGCGCGGTGCCGCAAACGAATAGGACGAGCACGGTCGCCAGATAGACTGTGTTGCTCCTGACATGCAACTTTCTTGTGACGGCGAGGCACACGATTCCGGCGACGGCGAACCAGACGATGGGTGCAAACCGCGCAAAATCACGGGCCATGATGTCCAAGCGGTCCAGTACGACGTCCACTCGCCCCGGCGGCGGATCGATTTGGTCCATCTGCATGCCGTGCGTGCCAAGGGGGTGCCCGTAGATGAGATAGTTGCACACGAAGAAAAGGGCGACGGCCGCGGTCGCCGCTCCCCAGTACGCGATCCAATTCCGGTTGCCCATCGCTACGCGTTTCCAGATGAACGTTGCCACGAAGAAGGCGGCCATCCATGCCAACGTCTCGGGGCGGAACCATGTGGCCGATCCCATCACCACGCCCGCAATCACGGCCGGGGCCGGCTTCCCCGGTTCAAACCGATCCCCCAGCGTATACATCGCTCCGCCGAATGCCAGTGCAACGCCGAGCGTATGCTCCCAGAACATGGCGCCATAAAGGGTGAGCGGCATGGCAAAGATCAGGACGGTCAAAAGTATCGAGATGCGAATCGGGTCCAGGCCGGCCCGCTTCAACGCGACGAACACGAGAGACCACGTCGCCCACAGTGACACCAGCGGCACGATGAAGTAGCCCACGCTTCCGAACGCGGCATAAAACGGCGCGGTGACCATCGGAAACGGATAGGGAAAGACCGAGAAACAACGCCCGTCGATGTTGAACGCGAAGCTGCCGTAGACAAGGGGATGCAGCCCGCGATCCCATAGCGATTGGACCCAGGGCTCATCCGACAGGCGCAGGTCGATATGCAGGTCGCCGGAGGCGTATTGGCGCGTCATCAGGCTTTTCATGCCGCCGTCGCCGGAGAAAAAGACATCGCCGCGGGGTGTGACGAGCTGGAGCGCCAGAGAAAACGCAACCCCAGCGACGATAACGACCGGAGGGAGTTTTACGAAAGCCGACATGTACCGCTCCTCGCGCTTGGTACGCGGAGCGATACAATACGGTCAACCCATCGGCGAATCAATGCAACTGCGCCGCGAACTACTTCGATTCGATTCCTTTTTCGGCCAGGCGTTCGCGGTTGCTGCCTGCATACGGAGCGATGGTTTCCGCCGTGGCCGTTCGTACGTTGTGCCAGGCCTGCCGCAGTTGTACGCGCGCAAACGCGAGGTTGCCCTGGGCGGCCACCAAATCGCGCTGCGCTTCGTTCAACCTTACCAGCGACCCGACTCCGCCGGCGTACTCTTTCTCGACGAGGTCGCGGTTCCGCTGCACAAACGCAGCGTTGGCCCGCTGCAGGACCAGCCGGTCCTGTGCGGCCAGGAGTTCCTCGAGTGCCTGGCGCACGTCGGAAGCCACCTGCAATTCAAGATCGTAGAGGTTGTGCTCGGCCTCACGCTTGACGGACTTCGTTTCCTTGAGGCGGGCCACGTTGCGGCCGCCCGCGAATATCTCGTAAGTCACGTTCACTCCGATCGTCGTGCTGAAATCGTCCTCTCGAAACTCGGCATCTTCCGATCGCCGGGCGTCCTTCGAGACTTGGGCGGCCACGCTGGGATAAAACGGCGCGCGCGCCCTGCCAACCGCGGCACCGGCCCGCGCCACGCCCAACTCGCCCGCATGAAGGTCCGGCCTATAGTCCTTCGCAAAGGCGATCAGTCCGTCCGGTTCCGGTCTTTTGAGGTCGTCGAACGATTCATCGGCCAAAGGCGCCAATTGAAGAGACTCGGGGAACTCAGCGTCGGGCAAGGCCAACAATTGCGCGAGCGCGATCAGCGCGGTCTTGAAGTTCTGCCGCGCCGTGATGAGGGCGGCGCGGGCCGCGTTCACGCGGACCTCGAAGTTCAATTCGTCGCTCAGGGAACCCGTCCCCACACGGCGCCTCGCCTTCGCTTCTTCGAGTTGCCGGAGATTGAAGTTCTCGTCCGCCTCGGCGATGGCGATATCTTCCCGGGCCAACTGCGCCGCGTGGTACGCCTGCGCGACAGCGGACAGAAGGAGCCTATGCGCCTCGAGGTACGTCGCCTCGGCCTGTCGTGCGCCAAAGCGCGCTTCGGCGATCGAGAATTTGCGCTCGAAACCGTTGAAGAGGATCCAGTTGGCGATCACGCTGGCCCGATACGTCTCGAACGAATCGTCCACCTCGCGCCGATCGTCAACCGAACGGATGGAAGCCGTGAACAGATCGCGAATGATTTGCCGGTCCGTGTTTTGAACGGGCGGGAGCGGCTTAGACTGATGGGGCGCTTGATTAAAGTAGTCCGTCATGCTTGCAGCAACATTGCTCGCAAACTGCAAAATTTCGCCCTGGAGCCGGGCTTGAGTCGTCAATGCAAACTGCGACCAATACGGCGCCACGGCGGCATATCGCGCCAGTTGGTAATCCCGCTCCGAAATCCAGGTGTTCGACGCGCCGCCCACGAACGACACCTGCGGCCACCACTGCGATTGCGCCTGTTTCACCCGTTCCTGCGCCTGTTTCACCCGCTCTTCGGCGGCTTTGAGCGAGGGGTTGTCGGCAATTGCCATGCGCTGCGCCGCGGCGAGGTCCAGAACTACCGTGTCCGTAGGGGCGACTTCGGGTTCCGGGCCTGCCGGCGTCGCGTCAGGGGCGGGTCCCGGCGTGGATTCGACCGCAGCGCCCAGCGCTTCAGCATTCTCCCCGACCATCGCGCCAATCGCCGACGCCATGGTCAGCGCCAGCAAACCGGCCCTCCACCAGCACACGACACGACCCTTCCGCATTACCTGGTCTTACTCCCTTGGCGACGGGCGGCGTACGGCATCCGCCCCTCTCTATGATACTCGATCGGTCCAAAAGGATTAGCGCGGACCCATTCGAATCGGCGTTCTCGAGGTCCTCGAACGCAAGACTTTTATTTTGCGATGACCACCGATTGCGGCGCTCCGCCCACGGCTTCGTCTTCCAACTCCTTGATGCGTCTCCTTACGGGTTCTACTTCTTCCGGCGTGGGCCACGTCCGATACCGCAAATAGTGCGCAACGCGCCGGAGATCGTTCAACACCCCATACATGCACGGAATGAAAACCAAGGTCAATACCGTTGCGAACAGGACTCCGCCCGCCATGCTGATCGCCATGGGGATCAGAAACTTCGCCTGGAGGTTCTTCTCCAGGATGAGGGGAGAAAGTCCGCCCACGGTGGTCGCCGTCGTCAGGAAAACCGCGCGGAACCGGCGCGCCCCTGCGCTGGCCAGCGCATGGAAGAACGGCAGCCCCTTCGCGACGTAGGAATTGATGCACTCGATCATGACGATCGCGTCGTTGACGACCACCCCGGACATTGCGACCATGCCAAACGTGCTCATAATCGTCACATCGTACCCGAGCACGAGATGGCCGATAAGCGCGCCCACCAATCCAAACGGCACCGTGACCATGATGAGGAACGGCTGCACATACGAGCGGAACATGATGGCGATAATCATGAAGATGATGAAAAGGGCGACCGGGAACCCATACCGGAGCGAGCCGAAGGCATCGTTGCCGTCTTTTTTCGCGCCTTCGAATGCGTAGATCAATCCCGTGTACTTCCGCGCCAACTGCGGCATGAAAGCCGGCGCACCTTCTTCCCCTTCGCTCAAATTCCGGATGATCTCTTCCGCGTTCGCCTTTTTCGTATCGACTTCGGCGGTCACGGCGACGCGCCGCAGTCCGTTGACCCGCGTAATGCTCGAGTATCCTTTTCCATATCGCACGTCGGCGACGGAGTACAACGGGACTTCTTTACCCAGCGGCGTTCGAATGCGGACCTGCTCCAACTCCGATAGCGTCTTCCGCTCCTGTGCCGGGTAACGCACGCGCACTCGAATATCGTCGCGCCCCCGCTGAAGCCGGACGGCTTCCTCACCGAAGTATCCGGCGTACACCTGCCGCGACAGATCGTCCAGGGTCAGACCAAGCGTGCGCGCCTCGGGTTTGATGTCCA
>BTUX01000163.1:0-10681 GCA_045863315.1 Candidatus Hydrogenedentota bacterium
TCGGCGGACACCTCCCAATCGCTGGTGTTTTCCAGCGTGAACGCCACGAGCCGGGAAACCGTCGTCTGTTCAAGTCGTACGTCCGGTTCGCCGGTCGGTTCCGAGAAACGAAGCCGAAGCCGTCCCCGCCGGGCATCCAGGGACCTCGGTACAATGCCGTCATCCGGCACTACTTTCAGATGGGGGACGCCTGTCGAGCGGTACGTGATCTCTGCGCTGACCCCATCGTCGTGGTCCCGTTCCACGGGGACTGCGTCCTGGGGCCGAGCGTAGAGACGGACCTCGATTCCGCGGAATGATTCTCGTTGGGTTTCGCTGTAATGCGCGTCGAGCCAACGCCAGATGTCCATCGCATTTCCGGGCAGATACTTGCGCTCCCATTCCGAGTAGACGTACCAGACTCGATTTGCTCCGTTTACCACCGTCTGCAATTCCTGCGGCCAAAGATTCTGAATGGCAGGATCCTCTGTGTTTCTTGGGTTCCCGATAGTCACGTCGCGTATAAACTTCTGGCTCAGCCCCGCGACGTATTGTGGTTTTTCGCGAAACCCGTACCAGAAAAACGGAAACCACGTCGCCGACGCGGCATGCACGACCACGTCGCCATCCTGCCAGCGATCCAGAATGAAGGCCGCCGACGCGTCGTAGTCGCGCGGGGGATGAATTCCGGGTCGGTGCGGGAAATCCAACGGCGTGTAGATTCGTCCGTAGTGATGCCACAACCCAAGCGATGCAAGTGCGGCCATTCCAGTGACCGCCGCGCGACGAACCCGTGGCGGGTTCAACTCGGCGATCGCCGCCGCGACCAGTACATAGGCGGCGAGCGCGTAAGGGAGCATGGCGCGAATCAGGAAGATACTTTCCGTCACCAGCGAAATGGCATACACGATCGCCACCGGAATGACGGCCCACATCACGATGAGCCGGGCTGCCGGAGGGTTTCGTTGTCCGATGGCGCGGATGCCGGCAAGCGACAGTAAGGCAAAGGCCAGCGATGCCAGTTCGTACCATGGTTCCGGCGCCGTGTATCCAAACGCGATGGCTTTGATATACGCCGCCACCCCGGCAAGCGAAGGGGGAGGAATCCACCATGTCTCCGCGCGAATCATCGTCGCCTCCGCCTTAACCACCATCAGCCGAAGCCACGGAAGAAATAGTAAGGCTCCCAACCCATTGGCCGCGACCCAACGCCGGAACATGGATCGCGTACTTGCCGCCTGGGTCGCGGCAATGGAACGAAAGATCCACCTTTCTCCCAAGACCCACAGGTTAATGGCGACCAGCAGCGGCCCGACAAAAATCTCGGTGTAGCATCCGATGCCGGCCAGTGTTCCGTAGGCCAGCCAGTCTCGCCAGTGGTTCGACCGCACCGCTCGGTACAGAAACAGAATCATCAGTGTCGCCACGAAGGGAAGGTAGATGTACTCTTTGAGATCCTGCGAGTGATGGACGTGCAAGGGGGAGACGGCCAGTAACGCGGCGGCGATACGCGCGGTTCGTTCGTCGAACACGTGACGGACGAATGCATACAGTGCGACGACAGTCAATACTCCAAAGAGCGCCGGCAACAAGCGCATCGTCCACTCGCCGGCGTCGAACCCGAGCAGGCGCCACCCGGCGACAAGCAGGTAGGGCAGCGGGGGATGGTTCGAAATCAGATTGCCCTTGACGAGGAGACCGTACACATCCTCCGCCGCGACAAGATTGTGCACTTCATCGTGCCAGTACGGAAAGGTTCCGAGACGGATGAGGCGCAGTGCCGCGGCCAGCGCAACGATTCCCGCGAGCCATAGCCCCTGAACTACGAAGTGTCGGGCGTCCGTGGGCGCTGGGCCGACCCGATCCTGCTGTCCGAACGCCGGGGTGTTTTCAGGAACGGCCATTCAGATTCCTTTGTACCAGTGCGACGGAACTTCAAGGTGAAGTTCGCGTCGTCGGTGTCCCGCGCCCCGGCCGCCGCGTACGTTGCGCGGGTCTCCGGTGTTGCAGAAGAAAACTGTATCAAAAACCGGAGCGCTCGGCGCAAATGTCGGTTGAAGAGGTGCTTGTCGATTTCTATACTGCGTCGAGATAGTCGGTTTTCCCCGTCTGTTCCGGTCGGCCGCCAAGCGGTCCGTCTCGGTCTTTCAATGAAGGGGTCCTTGTGTCCGAATCCACCCCACGCGGTTCCTTTCATAAACAAGATTGCCTGTGGCTGCTCGCCGTTGCTGCCATTGTCTTCCTCATAACGGAAATCCCCTACCGATACGCCGGGCAACGTGCCCCCGAAAATACCTCGTTTGTTGGACAGATCGCGGTCGCCGACGATGTCAACTCCTACTTCTCATTCATTCGTCAGGCCGAATCCGGGCATATCCTGTTTCAAAACAACATGACGCACATCGAGCACCGGCGGGTGTTCGTGAACCTCGAATGGCTCGTGCTCGGCTGGATAATGCGTTTTTTCGAACTATCGCCGCCGGCCCTCTTCAAAATCTGGAGGGCGGCCGGGGCCGTCACGCTGCTGGCCGGTTTTGGCTTGCTGGCCCACGTCACCCTGAAGCACGGAATTCCAAGGCGGACAGCGCTTATCATGTGCGCGTTTGGCGGTGGATTCGGGTGGATGCTCACAGGCATTTCGAAGTTGGGTCTGATCGACCTATCGGCCGGCCTTGGATTGCAGAACCCAGCCATGGACCTTATCACCGCGCTGCATCCGTTCGGCCAGATCACGAAGAACCCGCATTTTTCCCTGCCGCATGGAACCATGCTCGCCACGATCGCGCTCTACGTGGTCGGCGAGCAGAAAGGGGACACACGATGGTATGCGGGCGCTGCCGTTATGACGGTCATCCACGGGCTGATGCGGCCCTACGATCTCATCTCGCTGTGGACGGTCGTTCCCGCGTTCATCGTGGTTGAGGCGGCGTTGGCGCGACGGATGGACTGGCCGCGCGGCGTGTTGCGCGCGCTTCCGCTGCTCGCCTCGGCGCCGCTGCTGGCGTACTACGTCTACCTGTTTTCCGTCCACCCCGTCTTCAAGTTTTGGGCCAGCCAGGGGGGGCAACCCTCTGCGCCAATCGGCTGGCACGTTCTGAGCTATGGACTTGCCGGGGTCTTGTTCGTGTTTCGATTGATTGCGATTCCGCGGCGACCGATCACCGCCTCGGGCGAACGTTTCCTGGCGGCGTGGGTGATTATCATCTTCGCATTGTTTCACTCGCACACCGTCCTGCCGTTTCTCCCGTATTCACCTCAGTTGGCAATTCCGCTTGCGACACCGATGATTATCGTGGGCGTCTCCGCGCTTCCGATTTCCTCGGCCGGCTGGCCGCCGGCCCTGCGCGGGAAGGCCCTGGCCGCGGTCGCGGCCTTCCTTGTGGTGAACGCGCTGACATCACCCCTGTACATCTTGCGGGCTTGCCGCGACGCCGTGTCGCGTCCGCACCATTTCATCCATGTGGACGACGCCGAGGCCATGGCATGGCTCTCGGATCATGCGGGCCCGACCGATGTCATCCTCGCCGACTACGTCCGAGGCGGCATCATCAGCCAGCGGGTGACGGCCCGGGTCGTCCTCGGCCACTGGGCGCTGACGCCGCATGCCAATGCATTGCGGGGGCGCATTCAAAGGCTGATGTCCGGGGCGATGTCGGCCGACGAAGCGCGGGAGTTTGCCGCGCAGACCCGGGCGCGGTACGTGTATATCTCGCCTGTGACCGAGGAACTACGGCGCCGTTACTTTGACGCGATCCCGGGTTGGACCAAGGAATTCGAAAACGGTCAGGTCGCGATATACGGAGTCGGCGGCGAGCAACCCGCCGCCGAACCTTAGCGCCCATATCCGATGTTGCGGATCGCTTCGGCCTGTTCGGGATCGACGGTCACAGTCTCGCGATTCTCGCGGCGTTGCGGGTGCATGTCGTTCGTGGCGTGATGTTGGCCCAACGCGGAGTCCAGCGGGGCGGCGTCCTCGTTCGCCGGCTGAACTCCCGCCCGTTCACCGGGATCGCGCCGGAGATCGTACAGGGTCCTCGTACCCGACTTCCTGTCCAGTATCAGTTTGTCCGCATCGATGATGACCGTCTCCAGATCGCGGTTGGAGCCCGGAATGGACATTTGCGTCTGGCTGTATATCGCCCGATTGACCGGCAATTCGTCGAGCGCCGCCGCCAGGTTGCGTCCCTGCCACTCCTGCCGCAACGGCAACTCGAGCATGCCCGAACAGGTGGGAAGAATGTCGATCAGCTCGACGGGCGCGTCGATGGTCCTTGGTGTGGAACCGCGCTGATGGACGATGAGCGGGACATGGGTCAGTTCCTCGAACACGGTCTTGCCGTGGCCGATGGATCCGTGGTCCCACAGTTCCTCGCCGTGATCGGCGGTGAATACGATGATAGTATTCGGGTACTTCGCGCGCACGTGATCGAGCAACCGTCCGATTTCCGTGTCCAAAAAACGCGCTTCTCCGTCGTACTTGTACTTGACGAACTCCTCGCCGTTTTCGGACAGGTTGCCGTACTTGCGCTGGTCCGACAGCCCCACCTCGTGCAATATGCGGTCAATGTATCCCTCGTTGTAATTCGACAGCAGCTTGCGATCGTCCTCGGAGAGGTCGGCGGGCGGCCGGAAACTCTCGAGATACTGCGCGGGCGGATCGTAGGGCGCGTGCGTGTCCATATAATGGGCATAGAAGAAAAACGGCGGGCTGAGTTTCTCAAGGGCCTCGATCGTGTAGTCCGTCACGTCATTCGCGCGGAACTCCGGATACTTCCGGTCCGGGTACGAGTCAAAACCTTGCTCGAAGCCGAAATGCACGGTGATGTTGGCGTTTGTCTGGATGGCGCCGGTGCTGTACCCGTGACCCTTCAAGAACTCGGCCATTGTTTCGAGTTCTTCGGGCAGTTTGTCCGCCATCGGGGAAAGACCGGGCAGGGGATCGTGAATCCCGAAAAGGACGTTGTGCACTTCGGGATACAGCGAAGTGAATACGGTCGCCATGGAAGGTTTGGTCCAAGTCGCCTGCGCTCGCGCCCGCCGGAAGTTCCATGATTCGCCCGCGAATTCGTTTATCCGTGGCATCAGCACGACACCTTCGCGCGTCCCCGTCACCCGATCCGCGCGCAGCGCGTCCGCCACAATGAGGAGTAGGTTCGGCCTGGCGGAGGGCGCCTCGTCTTCCGTTGTTGGCTCGGAGCGCACGACGGGCGCGGTCGGTGCTTGAGGCGCGGGCGAACATCCCCCGCAGACGAGGAGGAAAACGGCCAGCGCAGGCGCCAATATCAACCGGATGAATGTCACGTCCAGCAACTCCTACTTTGGTGTTCATTCTACCAGACCGCGCGTCCGCCCTCTCGCCCCGACGGAACGGTCGCAGGCGAGATAAGTCGACGCGGGCATGCCGTTCTCGCCGGGGCCTTGAATGCCGGGAAGTTTCAAGAAGGCGCCGCCGGCGTTGCGTGGGGTCACTTCACCCGTCCGTTCAGGTGTTTCTCGAGGAAGGCAAAGGTTCCGACTCCGTGGATCGAGTGCGGTCCGTTGAAGTACTCGATTTCGGTCTTGTCCGCCTGCCCCATCATCACGTAGTGGCGACGGGTCTTCGCAAATTCGTAGGCCACCCATTCGTCGTACGCGACGCCGTCGTGGTGCCCGCGTTCGACCATGAAGGGGCGCGGGAAGATCAGCCAGCTCATTTCGGCGTGATTGAAGGTATCGCCGAGGTCGAACTCGAACATCTCGTATTCGCCGGTGAACATGTAGCTCAAGGGGTGGCTCACGCTGACGTTCTTCCATATCCACTCGTTGTAGTCCCCCGAACAGATCGACAGGCAGTAGCCGTCCAACAACGCCGGAACGCGCATGGCCGTTTTCCCGCCGTAGCTGAGCCCGTAGAACGCGATGCGCTCGGGATCGACGGTAGGCTGCGTTTTCAACCACCGGATGATTTGTTCGTGCTGTCGCGTGATAAACGAAAACAACGATCGCTTCAACGGATTCGCCTTGCGCTGCAAGACCCGGAACCGGTCTTCGCCGATATAGGGATTCTGCGGCGAAAACGTGATGAACCCGCGCTCGACAAGTTTGCATGCGAACCGGTGATAGTACGGACTGTCCACCGTCGGGTCCGCCACGTCTTGGGGACGCCCTTCCAATCCGTGTTGACAAACGACGACGGGGCGCCGCTCGCCCTCGTTGAGATTCTTCGGCAACAGCAGGATTCCGTAGGCGAATACGTCGGGGAACACGTCCATCACGACTTCATATCCCCGGAACGCCGGCTCGTCGTACACGAGGCGACTGCGCGCGTTCGGCGGCCGTTCGATCGCGGGAAGCGCCCCGATCACTTCCTCGTTGAAATAGTCGCGGTACCATTTCACGCTTTCGTTCCACGCGTCCGCCGACGTCAAGTCGGCATTCTTCCAGAACTCTTTCCGGCGAAATTCCGCATGGTGCATCAACCACTGGGTGTCCGCGACCAGTTGATCGAACTGACGTTTAAATCGGGCCTCGGCCTCCCGCTCCACCGAATCGAATTCGCCTCGCACATCCGTGATCGTGGAATCACGCGGCGTCAGTTCGGCGGCGGAATCCAGCGCGGTCAAAAAAACGCGAAGGGTTTCGGGCGCGCCGAACTGACCTCCTTCGGGTTGAATCCACTTGAAAACCGGCGCCGGGTTCAGCCCTCCGACCAAGGCTTTCGCGCGCTCGAACTCGCGCCGTACTTCCGCTGCGTCCGGCGTCTCGATCGCGCCGGGGGCGGCCCCGCTGCGTCCATTTCGCGGCGCGGGCGGTCCGCTTACGTAGGGGTGGTCGCTCGCCTCGACGATCAACGCGCGCGGCGCGATGAGACTCGCGATCTCCGCATCGCCGAATTCGGCCAAGAGACCCCACACGTTGCGGTAAATCGGTTCACGCCACAGCGACTCGCGCGGCCCGAAATAACCGGATACCGCCGCTGCGTCGATCCGCCTGTCCAAGGCCGCCGCGTACAGTGCCAGCAAGCCGCCCTCGCCGTACCCCATCACGCCGACGGGCCTTGGCCCTTGGTTTCCCAGCACGGGTTCGGACCGCATCCAATCTATCGCGGCCAGGATTTTTTGTACTTCGTAACCGATGATGTGCCGCCCCATCTGATACGCGGCGCGGTAAATAAATTCGCGGTGAGGTTGATTGGTCATGCGAAGCGACGGATTGCCGGAATGCGTGTCGGCGCGATTCATCAACAGCGGAATGATCACCCGGCAACCGCTCTGCGCCAACGCGAGCGCGGGCGGCACAAGGTCCGCCGACACGGACTGCGCGGGCAGCGCGGATTCCGGCGCGGCATCGCAATCCGGAACGAAGACCACGTCGGCCCGCCACTCGTCGCGGAGTGGTTCCAGTAGCAGCCCTTCCCCCTCAATGCCGCGCAACACGCTCCAGCGAACATTCGCGACCGCCGGGCCGAGACCCGGTGAACTCTCGATCCGGTATGAGGGACCCGACGTTTGCCCGAGCGCATATCGCTCCAACCGGATCGGCGCTCTCGGGTCGGCCGCCCCGAGGATTGTTGCCAGCCGTTTCCGATTGGGCTCGACGGACGCCTCGTAGGCCGCCCGAGAAGAGAAGTCCCGATTCCAATGCCCCGCACGTTTTTCGGCCGACTCCACAAGTGCGCGATCGAGGTACGCACCGATACCGGCGACCATTTGTTCCGCGAGATCGCCCTGCATCGTGAGGGGCGCGGTCCCCGGCAGGACCTCGAGCGGCATGTCCGCTCCCGCCGCAAACGCAAGGGCGATGAACAGCCCCGGCAAAGGTGTCATAGTGCCATCCTTCCTTCCTTTTCGCAGTGCGCGCGACAAGCCAGGCCGATTGGACTCAAGGGACTCCCGCCACCACGTTATCAATTGATGGACCCGCCGGCAAGCGGCATAATTGGACTTCGGTCGCCGGGCGTTCGGGAGGAAGTCGGCGACGCGGACGCGAAGGACGCCCGCGCGCGCGGCGCATAGGTCAAAGGCGGAATACGCCGCGGGCCGTCGGCGCTACTCGTCCTTGACAGTGGGCGGCACGATGCTGCGAATGAAGGACACGTTCTTTTCGGGTTCCGGCATCTCGTACTCGACACCCATCGCGCCCAGGATGGTGCCCTCGGCCACTTGAAGGTCGACCAGCGCCTTCTCGAGGTCGACAATGGCCTGGACTTCCTGCGCGCGTGCGTTCGCGAGGTCCTCCTGGACGCGCAGTACCTCGAAACTGGTCGTCGCGCCCAGTTTCAGCCGTTTTTCTTCGGCCGCCACGTTCGTTTCCTGAAGCGCGCGAGCCTGGCCGCTGCTTTCCGCGATGATCCGGCTGGAGGCCGCCGCGCGGATGGCGTTGCGCACGCTGATGACAATTTCGTCCATCGTCTTGTGCAGCCGCTGTTGCGACTGCCGTTTGGATTGCAGCGCCTTCTCGTAGGCGCCCCGGCCTTGGCGATTGGTAATCGGAATCGATCCGGTCACTTGCAGGGAATACGAGTTGTCGTCGCGTTCCGTAATCCCATCAAACACAGTCCTGGCCTTGTCGCCGCGCGCGCCCTGGAACACGCTGCCTTGTACGTCCAATTGCATTTGCATATCGTTTGCCGCGCGGTACCGTTCGAGTTCCGCGCTGTCGATCTCGAGGTGCGCGTTCTTGATTTCGGGCCGGTTTTCCAGCGCCCGGTTCACGCTCGCCGTTTCGTCCAGATCGAGTTCCACAACCTCCGGTCTGTCGGCCGTCACGATGCGTTTGTGGGAAAACTGGTCGTTGTCTTTCAGTCCGAGCAGCAGCTTGAGCCGATCCTCGGCGTTCAACACCTGCGTGCGCGCCGAGATCACGTCGCTCGTCCGCTGCGCCACGCTGGCCTTCGCCTGCACTACCTCGAGTCCCGCGGCCGTGCCGATTTCCAGACGGCGCTGGTTGATGTCCAACAGCCGCTGCGCGTTCTCGAGCGATTTCTCCCGGACTTCGAGTTGCTGCTCGGCGCCCACGA
Source organism: Candidatus Hydrogenedentota bacterium (assembly GCA_045863315.1). Classification (GTDB taxonomy): domain Bacteria; phylum Hydrogenedentota; class Hydrogenedentia; order Hydrogenedentales; family SLHB01; genus JABWCD01. Next base: position 8,978 of record BTUX01000163.1, read on the forward strand.
GGTCCCAATACGCCTTCACGACATCGGACACGCTGCTCATGATCTGCGAATACAACTGGTTCTCCGCCACTTCGCGGTTATTCTTCGCGATGCGGATGCGCGCCAGATTCGCCTTCGGTCCGCGCCCTTTCAGCAAGGGCTGCCTCACGGTCAGGGTCAACCCCCCGCTGTACTCCGATTCAAAATTGCTGAACGTCGATTCCTCTTCGTTGACTTCGAGCTTCACTTCATACTGAGTGCCCCAGGGAATCTTGCCGGAAACCGTCGCCTCGTATCGCGTCGTGTCCGATTCGATGACGAGCGTGGTATCTTCGCCCCGAGACACAAAGTTCCGCACGGTATTGCCCGCGCTGCTCGCGAGGGTCGTAATGCCGGTCAGCAGGAGCCGCCCTAATGTAAAGTTGTTGCTTCCCCCTCCGCCTCCCCCTCCGCCGAGACTGCTCAACAGATTCAGGCTGCCCAGCGATCCCAGGATGTTGCCCAGGCCGCCCGACGATCCCCCGCCCAGACCGCTGCCGGTAAACGCGCTCGTCTGCGAGGACGCGGTATTCTCCGAGTGTGAAACCGAATAGGTGCCCTTCAGCGTGGGATCAAACTCGCCCTTGGCCGACAGGATGTCCGCGTCGGCCTTCAAAGGCTCATACGCGGTAACCTGGATGTCCGGGTTGTGTTGAATGACGAGGTGAACGCACTCCTGAAGGGTAAGCCGGAGTTCTTCGCGCGGCGGCGCTTGCTTCTGCAGTTCTTCGTTCAAACGATCGAGCGAAATCGCATTGAGATTGATCACGCCTTCGCGCGTGCGGACCTGGCCGCCTTGCATCTGTTGGGACGGCGGCACCACCACCGACTCGCTTTCGGGCAATCGATCAGGCTCCGGCGTGCCGTCGTTTCGCGCGACCCACTCGGTCACCGTTTTCACGTCGTTCTTCCCCGATATCGATGCGTTCTTGTAGGCGGGATCCCCTTCGCCAAGCACCGGTCCCGTCGCATCAGCCGCGGACAGCACCGGATCTTCATACGCGTCCGCAATCAAATCGACGCCGGATTGATCGCGAACCGGCTCGATAGGGAATTCGTCCGCAGCCGGCTCCGCCTCGATCGCCGGGAGCATCGCCGCGGGCGGAATTGCTTCGACGGCTGGATTGGGCTCGGGCGCAGGCTCGGGACTCGTCGTAGGCGAGTCGATCGAGGAAGAAATCGTCGAATCCGCGGACTTTGCGCGACCGCCTCGCGCCCAGTCCTTAATCGAAATCTGTTCCGGCCCGGCGAAACACAAGGGCGCGACGCCAGACACGAGCACCAGGAACACCGCCCATCCTGTTGCACTACCCTTGCGGTACATCGACTCCTCCCTGCGTAAACGCCGAATGGCGCGGCCTTTCGGCATTGGGTAAGGCGCCATGGTCAGCGGCGCACGCCGTGCAAAATACAATCGTGATCTCCGTGCACAACAAATTCTAGCACAGCACCCCTTCTTATATACAATAGCTTGTGTGCGGAATGGGCGCTTCCCGCCCGGTTTCCCCAAATAATGTGGTTCTCCCGCCAACGGTTCGGAATTTAACGCGCCCGCCGCGTCGCCGCCCAGCGCAAGGCCCTATTCAGGTTTCGGTTTAACTCGACTTCAACTGCGTTCCACGAGGCGATTAGGGGGGTTCCACGGGCGACGCCGACGGCAAGGGCAAGCCCGCCACTCACTTCCAC
>BTUX01000164.1:0-10597 GCA_045863315.1 Candidatus Hydrogenedentota bacterium
TTGCCTGGCACGCGGCGCTGGCGGCGCTGGATGGAAAAGACCAGGCGGTCAGCACGGAATAGTGCCACCTACTACCGTCTACACGTTCCGCCATGTCCGGTAATCTCGTAAGATTTGAATCCGCCACCAAGTCCAACACGGACCTTGTATTGCGCTTTATGCAGGAGTTGTACGATCACGACGGGACTATTGTATTCGACGGAGTGCGCGCCCGCGCCGCGCTCGAGCAACTGATTTCGCGTCCCGCATACGGCGGCGTCTGGCTCATCGTCGAGGCGGAACGGGCCATCGGCTACGTAGTGCTGACCCTGGGATACAGCCTCGAATATCATGGAGTCGATGCGTTTCTCGACGAGATTTATATTACGTCGGAATCGCGCGACAGAGGGATCGGCACGGCCGCCCTGCGGTTTCTCGAAGACAAGTGCCTCGAGTTGGGGGTGAACGCGTTGCATTTGGAAGTCGAGCGCGCAAACACCCGGGCACAGGAATTCTATCGACGTGGCGGATTTGTGGACCACGACCGGTATTTGCTGACAAAGCGAATAAAGGAGTAAAATTGAAGAGGAAGTAACCGCCCGGTCGGCGTTTGGCCGATCTGGGTGATCGTACTCCTGAGCTTCTCGAACCAACCACCGTATCCCGAATACGGGAGAACGGAGAAAGCGAACGCATTATGGCCGGTACATTGTTGGTACAGGACGCGCCCACCCGGCAGGAAACGCTGGAGCGGATGCGGGCCAAGCTGGCGAACATCGTGCCCGATGTTGAACTTCAATTGAAGGCCGATTACGCCCACCGGATCAATCTGCTGAAACGGGAGTTGAACGCGGTTATTCTTGGCCACAACTACATGGAGCCGGCACTGTTTCACTCCGTGCCGGATTACGTCGGTGATTCACTGGAACTTTCCCGCATCTCGGCGGAGACCGACGCGGACATCATCGTGTTTTGCGGCGTTCAGTTCATGGCGGAGACCGCAAAGATTCTGAACCCAGAGAAGACGGTCCTGATTCCTTCGACCAAGGCGGGTTGTTCACTTGCCTCGGGCATTACAGTGAAGGACGTACACGGCCTTAAGGCCCGATTCCCCGACGCGGTTGTTGTCAGCTATGTCAATACCTACGCCGATGTGAAGGCCGTGTCCGACTATTGTTGCACATCCGGCAATGCCACGGCGGTGGTTCGCTATCTCTTGGAGAAGGGACACAATCACATTTTGTTTCTGCCTGACGAGTATCTCGCGCACAACACGGCGAAAGAGGTCGGCATCCCATTTCTTCGGGCGAGTCAGGCCGGCGCCGAGAACCTTCCCGAGCGGTGCATCCTCGGTTGGGACGCACGGTGCGAAGTGCATGAGTTGTTTACCGTCGAAGACGTCGACACGGTCCGGGCGCAGTTTCCCGATGTCGTCATCGTCGCGCACCCTGAGGTCAGTCCCGAAGTGCTCGCGAAGTGTGACGCGTCGGGCAGCACGAAGCAGATGGTCGAGTACGTTCGAAAGACGGCGGCGAACCGCTACCTGCTGCTGACGGAATGCAGCATGGGGGACAACATCGCCGCGGAGAATCCGGACAAGGAAATGCTGCGCCTGTGCAGCCATCGGTGCCCGCACATGGCGCAGATCACGCTGGAAGATACTCTCGAATCGCTCGAGAAGCTTCAGTACAAGATTGAGTTGCCGGAACACATCATCCGCGATGCGCGAAAGCCAATCGATCGCATGCTTGAGATTCGCTAACGGCCATGCACGACGAGGCGGCGGCAACCTCACGTTCGGGCGGCCGAGAGCACATCGCACTTATTGCAAGGGCCTGCGGCGGCCTTCCCCTCGCAGTGGGGCGCGGATCACGGTAGCTTCTATCGTTTGGTCCCCTCATCGACGTGGGGTGTACCCCGAGTCCACTGTCGACGGCGACCCCGCTTGAACTTCGCCCATGTCTAAGCTGCGTTGGTTCATTCTCCGGGCCGCAATGAAGAGTTTGACAGGCGCAACAGCGCCGGATAAGTGAGGTGAGACTTGCGATTCACGATCCTTTTCACGAAACGACTCGGAGCGGCGATTGGGCTCAGTATCTTGAGTACTTGGTGCTCCCATGCTCAGCCGGCCGATCACAAGCTTATCGATTTCCAGGAAATTAAACTTGCGAACGGGATGCGGGTCGTCACCGTCGAGGATTTTTCCACACCCATCGTCGCGGCGCAGGTCTGGTACCAAGTCGGTTCGAAGGACGAGGACCCTGAGCGCCAGGGGTTCGCCCATATGTTCGAGCACATGATGTTCCGCGGCACGGAGCGGCTCGGGCCGGAGGCGCATTTCAGTCTGATCCGAAAGACCGGCGGCGACTGCAATGCGTTTACCTCGTTTGATTACACGGCGTACGTGAACCAGGTTCCGGCCAATCAACTTGAACTGGCTCTCTGGCTCGAAGCGGAGCGCATGATGTACCTGAAGGTAGACCAGGAGGGGTTTGAGACCGAGCGCAAAGTCGTGGAAGAGGAGCGCCGCATGGGCGTGAACGCTCCCTACGGCACCGTTCTGGAGCAAGCCCAGCCGATCATGTTCACACAACATCCGTACAAATGGAACCCGATTGGAAACATTCCCATGCTGCGGGCGGCGCAGGTCAGTGAACTGCAAAGGTTCTGGGATCGTTGGTACGTTCCAGCAAATGCGACATTGGTCATCGTCGGCGCCGTCAGGCACGAAGACGCGAAGGCGCTCGCGAGAAAGTACTTCGAATGGATGCCGGGGGGCGGCATGGAAGATCGGCCGAAGTTTTCCGAACCCCCGCAAACCGAGTCGCGGCAGGCCACCTTGGAAGAGCCCATTGGTCCTCTGCCCGTCGTTATACTTGCGTACCGGGGAACGCCCTTTCACCATGACGACGCCATTCCCCTCGACGTATTGGCGACAATACTAGGGGGTGGCGAGAGCAGCCGGCTGAACGTCGATCTCGTACGGAACAGAAAACTTGCCGTGCAGGCGATGGCCCTAAATTACGGGCTGGCTGACGACGGAGTCATGGGGGCGGGCGCAGTGATGAATCCGGGGAGCGATCCCGAAAAACTCCGTACGGCCCTCGAAGAGCACATCGCGGCTTTGGTCGACAAAGGCGTCACGGAGCAGGAGTTGATCAAGGCGAAGAACCAGCTCAAACGGACTGCGGTAACTGACAACCTGACCGTAATGGACAAGGCGCGCGCGATTGGAAGTGCGACGCTGCTGACAGGCTCCCCCGACTGGCTTAACGAACAGCTCGCACGGATTGATGGAGTGACGCAGGACGACATTATGCGAGTGGCCCGGACGTATCTGGCCCCAGAGCGCCGCACTTTGTTTAAAGTCGTGCCCAATCCGAGTAAGGGACTGCCGGACGAGGAGTCGGCGCCGTTGGCTGCGCCTGAGACCGGAGATATCCAACGCGAAGGCGTAAAAGTAAATGTGGCGCGATCGGCTTCGCTGCCGGAGAAGCCGCCGATCCATCCGCTGTTGGACGAACTACCGCAGCCGGATGCTTTCGAGCAGACTTTGGGGAATGGTTTGCGCGTGGTAGTCGTGCCTAACAAAGAGGTGCCGTATGTCACGGTTTTGCTTGGCTTGAAATATGGGGCGTGGGCGGAAGACCCAGCGGCGCCCGGGACAGCATCCATGACCATGGCGATGTTGACCAAGGGAACGAAAAACTATTCGGCCGAAGAGCTGGCGGAGAAAATCGAGTACAACGCCCTGACACTTGCCGGCAGCGCAACAATGGACGCCTCGCAGGTGGTAGCCACGAGTCTGTCTGACAAGACCGATCTCGCGGTGGAACTGCTTTCGGAAGTCCTGCTGCGACCGACGTTCCCCGAGGACGAGTTGCGATTGCTTCAGGAGCAGCGCGCAGCGTCGTTGTCGATCAGCGAACAAGACATTGACTATATCGTGGACCGCGAACTGCGCCGGGCCTTGTTCGGTAATCATCCCTACTCCCGAAACGTCGACGGGGAATTCGCCGATGTCGGCAAATTGGGCCGCGCCGGGCTCGAGAATTACTGGAAGACCTTCGTGCGGCCCGACGCAGCCGTGCTGTATTTCGCCGGTGACATCGAGCCTCAGTCGGCATTCAACATGGCAAAGAAACACCTGGGGAAATGGAACCCGAAGGGGGAGGTGCCCAACGTCAGTTTAGCCGAGATTCCCAAACCGGATAAGGTACGCATCTATCTCGTGGACAAGCCCGGTGCGGTCCAGTCGCAGATTCGCGTGGCCCAAGCGAGCATTACCCGGAATGATCCTCGCTATCATTTCGCGAGGTTCTTCACCCAAATCTACGGAGGCGCCTTCGATAGTCGGCTAAACCGCGTTATTCGGGTCGAGCGCGGGCTGACTTACGGAGCGGGCGGGGGATTTCGGCCGGGTCGGTTCATGGGACAGTTCATCAGTTCGACGTTCACCAAGACGGAAACAACGGCCGAGACGGTCCAGGCCTTGTTGGACGTGATGAAGTCCATGCGGACGGACCCGCCTACGGACGGCGAGATGGAATCGGCCAGGGCCTACCTGACCGGGAGCTTCGCCGGCGATTTGGAGACGCCCCAACAGGCGGCGGACTACCTATGGATTATTGACTCCTACGGCCTGCCGAAAGACTATCTCCGCCAGGCCATGGATGCATACAAGAAGGCTACTCGCGACGACGTTCGCCATATCGCCGAGGACGTAATCGACCTGGACAAGGTGGTCATCGTCGTGGCGGGGGACGCAGCAAATACCAAGGAGGACCTCGAGAAAATCGCCCCGGTGACGATCATTGCTGTGCCTGCGGCCTCCGCGGAGGGACAGCAACCGGTCCAACCCAAGTCGGCAGCGTGACGGGACCTCGGGCAAACCTGCAATAGCAAGCGTGAAATATGATACGCTTGGAATACGTTCTAGATAGAGGGACGCGGAACGCGGGAGACGGATGCCATGTTGTATTACAAAATAAGCCAACCCGTGCCGGGAAAAGGCGATGCATGGGTCTACTATGAGTGCGATGAGAAATTCAATATCGCCCGCCAGATGACCCATATTCCGGCGACGGGCGAGACCGATTGCGTGCCCAATCCTCTTGTCAAACGCATGACTAACATGGCATGGATGGAAAAGTCCTCGAAAGAGGAGTTTGATGGCTTGTGGTCAGAGGAGCACATCCAGCAGATTGAACATCCCGTGGCCGGCGGCGGCCAGGGTATGCAGTACTTCAGTCTGGACATGACCATCGGCGAGGCGATGTCCATCCATCCGCGCGTGGCGGAGGTTTTCGCCGCGTTTCACCTCGGCGGCTGTTCACACTGCGGGATCAATCAGTACGAGACCATCGGGCAGGTCTGCGCGGGCTACGGTGTGGACGCGGAGATGCTCCTGGAAGTGCTCGAGGACTTGATGAGGCCGCCGCAAGAGCGGAAAGAACCCGCGGAAGCGTAACGGAATACGGAGGCACGATTCAGGCATGGCAGTCGAAACTGCAAAGCAGCAACCCCAAGCGCTGGTCAGCGCAACCGAAGGCGCGATTCGTGAATTGAAGCGGCTCCGGGAGAAGGAATCGCCCGACGTTGACGGGGTCCGGCTTGCCGTACGGGGCGGCGGCTGCTCCGGGTTGTCCTATGTGCTGGAATTCGGCAAGGCCCGGGAAGGCGACCACATCGTCGAACAAGACGGCATCCGGTTCCTGATGGATCGGAAATCGTCCATTTATCTGAAAGGTATCGTGCTCGACTACAAAGAGGGCCTGAACAGCAAAGGGTTCGTCTTCCAGAACCCGAATGCGTCAAGCACCTGCGGCTGTGGTGAATCGTTCAGCGTATAGCCTTGTGTCCATCGCACAGTGTCTGAGGCACCCCCAAACGCGTTTGGGGGTGCCTTTTTTCGTACCTCCCGACCGACGAGGCCGGATTTAGGCCGCACAGCCATGAACAGGTCATCGAATGCCGGCATCCATCACGATCTCGAATTCGAGGTCTATGCCGTGCGAAACCGCGTGGGAGTCTGGCGCCGCAATACGCACACCTTTATTCGTTTCGAGGGGAGAGATGTCGCGACCTGGCTTCACAGTCAGACGTCGAACGACGTGCTCGCCCTGCAACCGGGCGAGGGACACGCCAACACGGTTCTCGACCGCAAAGGACGCGTGCAGGCACACTTTACGTTGCATCGCTGGGAGAACGAATACTGGATGATCATCGAACGCCGGCAAGCCCCCCGATTGCTCGAGCAACTCGACGCCCATCTGTTTATCGAGGACGTGCAAATGGCCGACGCAGGGAACGAGGTGGAACAGACGCTGGTTCAAGGACCGCGTACCGTCGCCTTTCTCGCGTCACTAATGGACGCCGACGGACCCGTATCGGCGGAGCGGTTTCCCCACGCGGTCAATGCGGTCGCGCCGATCGAGTTGCTAGGCCATCAAGCATTGGCGTTTCGGATATCCGAGACGGGTGAGGATGGATTCCTGTTCGTGACACAAGCAGGGGAATCTGCGGAATTGTTCGAAGCACTTTTGACCCGTGGCGAACCGTTCGGCATTGCGGAAATCGGTCCGGATGCGCAGGAATGTCTTCGGATCGAAGCAGGCATACCGCGGTTCGGCATTGATATGGACTCCACGAATCGCCTTCCGGAAACAACACTCGAACGAACGGCCGTGAGCTACGAGAAAGGCTGTTACCTCGGCCAGGAAGTCATCGCGAAACTGCGTGCCTATAGCTCGGTAAAACGCGCTCTTGTGGGCCTCGTGCTGGAGCAGGGTTCAACTCCCTTTCCCCCGAGGGACACGCGTTTGTTCTTGGACAATGAAGAGGTCGGCCGGCTGAAAAGTGCGGCGTTTTCATACACCCTGAACCGGAATATCGCCCTGGCCTATCTTGACCGAGATCACCGGGCCCCCGGAAACCTTTTGAAACTGAGGGGGGAAGAAGCGGCATCAGAATTCGTAGCGCAAGTTGTTGTGTTGCCGTTCTATCACGCCGCGACGCGCGAGGAACGGGCAAAATCGCTCTACGACAGCGCCTTGGGCGCGTTTGAACGCGATACGCACGATCAGGACGACACGGCGATCGAATTGTTGCGGGAGGCTGTCCTGCTTCATCCGACGTTCGAGGATGCCTACGAAGCGCTCGGCGTGATTCTCAACCGCCACCACCGCGTGGACGAGGCCATTCACTACATGCAAATCCTGGCGCGACTCAATCCCGACTGCGTGATGGCCCACACCAACCTGTCTGTGTTTTATGTGGCCAAGGGCATGATCCAGGAGGCGGAAGAAGAAAAAGCGAAGGCTGCGCTCTTGCAGCTCAAACATGCGCGTACCACGCGGGAAGCCGAAGCTCTTGCCGCCGCAGAACGCCAGCGTATTCGGGACGAGGCAATCGAGCGTATTGCCATGTTCAAGGAAGTTCTGGAAATCGACCCCGTCGATCCGCTGGCCACCTTCGGTATGGGTATGGCCTATATCCAGCTTGAGGACTACGAGCGGGCGATTCCACACCTGCAGCGCGCTACCGAGGTGCAAAAAGACTATTCGGTGGCCTACCTCAATCTCGGAAAATGCCACGAATTCCTGGGCCACCTCGACGCCGCCCGCGATGTCTATCGGGCAGGCATACAGGCTGCATCGCGCAAGGGAGACCTCATGCCGCTGCGTGAAATGGAGCGGCGATTGAGGGGATTGTCGATTACCGGCAATGAAACGAGCGCGAAGTGCCCCGACCCCGGTGCCGACTTTACGTGTCGCTACCACAAAAAGGCAACTCAAGGCCATTCGGAGCATTTGTGACTCGCACGGAAGACGCAACTACGCCGTTACGCATCGTACCGATGAATCATGAACGTTCAACAACGGAATTCCGATCCGCGAACCGCCGGAATGCTTATAGCCCGCACCTCTCACCAGTCGCTCCCGATGACGGGAGCGACTGGTGAGAAATGCTCAGGAGATAGCATAGAAGTCAATCGGGTGAGGATTTTTCACACCAACAGCCCGTTTTCCCTGTCGCTGCATAAAGGTATGTGCCGCACGAAGTGGTATCCATCATTGCCCGCGGGTGTGAAAAATCCGGGATAGTCGGGCGCGCAAGCGCCAAGGCAACCGATCCGAGCTCACGACGGCGCTGTAGTCGCGGAATATCTATCGGCGAGGCCTACTGCCCCTTTGGGATTCTTTTTTCACGACAATACCTTTCCGTATCCGAAGTGCCGAGGTGTGCCGGCTCTTTTGAAAAACCGGCGAATAGCGGCTAGAATCGCGCTGTTTGAACGGCCGTACTCACCGGCTCATCAGCATTCAGGCCCCCCGATTGCATCGTTGGAGCACGTTACTCTCGCATGTACGTACAAGATGTTCTGCAAACACTAAACCGTTTCTGGAGCGAGCGGGGCTGCCTGCTTTGGCAGCCATACCACACCGAGGTCGGAGCGGGCACCTCAAACCCTGCGACCTTTCTTCGGGTCTTGGGTCCTGAACCGTGGTGGGTGGCCTACACGGAACCCAGCACGCGCCCAACGGACGGACGCTACGGCGAAAACCCGAACCGCCTCCAGCACTACTATCAGTACCAAGTGATACTCAAGCCGTCCCCTCCGGATGTGCAGGAGCTATTTCTCCAGTCCCTCGAGGCGCTCGGTCTCGACCTGACCAAGCATGATTTCCGCTTTGTCGAGGACAACTGGCAGAGTCCGTCGTTGGGAGCGTGGGGCCTAGGCTGGGAAGCGTGGTTGGATGGGATGGAAGTTCTTCAGTTTACATACTTCCAGGAGTGCGGCGGCGTGAAGCTGGACGTCAGGGCCTGCGAGTTGACGTACGGCATCGAGCGAATCTGCATGTATCTCCAAGGTGTCGAGAGCGTCTACGACCTTCAGTGGTCTTCCGGCGGAATTACGTACGGGGACATCTTCCACAAGCAGGAAGTCGAGTTCTGCCGGTACAACTTTGAAGCGGCCGACACCCGGAAACTCCTGACCGTTTTCGACATCTGGGAGAGCGAAGGCAAGCGACTGCTGGACCTCGCCCTGATACTTCCGGCCTACGATCACTGTCTGCGGCTTTCTCATCTGTTCAACGTGCTCGATGCGCGCGGCGCGTTCTCGGTGTCCGAACGCGGCCGTTTCCTCTTGCGGTGCCGCGCCATCGCCGAACAGTGCGCGAAGGGGTTCCTGGCCCAACGCGAAGAGTTGGGCTATCCTTTGCTCCGCCACGCGAGTCCATCCCACTATGATGAAATGTCTCCGACGGAGTACGATCCCGCAGCATTCAAGAATAAAGACGATCTGCTGATTGAAATCGGCGTTGAGGAATTGCCGCACCGGGACATACAAACCATTCAATCGCAGTTGCCGGCGCTGGTTGAAAAACAGTTCGCCAATGTCGGCTTTCCACACGGCGGTGTAAAGGTGTGGGTCGGACCTCGTCGCATCGCAATGCTAATTTCCGATGTACCCGCCCGACAGCAGGACGTGACGAAGGAAGTTCGCGGACCCAAGCGGCAGGCTGCGCAGAATGACAAAGGCGAATGGAGCATGGCCGCGCGCAAATTCGCGGAGAGCCACGGGCTGAGCGTGGATGACATCTATTTTCAAGCCGATGGGAAGTCCGAGTACTGCTTCGTCAAGGCCCATCAGAAAGGCAAGCACATTGCCAAATTGCTCACGGACATTCTGCGGGGAATCCTTGCGGGTGTTCACCTCAACAAGACAATGGGTTGGGAAGACAGCACTATCGTGTTTTCCCGCCCCATTCGATGGCTGCTTGCCCTACACGGTAACAATGTTGTGCCGGCCTCGATTCGCATTCGAGACACAGAACCGGTCCGAACGATTCATGCCGGGCGGGTGACCTACGGACACCGTCGGCTCGCGCGAGGCCCGGTCACTATCGAAACGGCTGCGGACTATGTTGACGCGCTGCGCTCCCGCTACGTCATCGTCGATCACTGCGAGCGCAAGGCGATGCTGGAAGCGAAGGTTAGAGAGTTGGCTGGCGGTCAGCAGCTCATTCCCGAACAGGATGAAGGCTTGTTCGACGAAATCACCAATCTGGTCGAATGGCCTGAACCAATTCTCGGCACGATACCTGACGATGCGTTGACCCTTCCTGAGGACATCGTTATCACCCCAATGAAGGTCCATCAGCGCTACATACCGCTTCGCATGTCAGATGGAAAATTGAGCGGACATTTTGTGTGCGTAGCCAATGGCGAGTACGGACAAGAAGGCAGGGAGGTGATCAGAGCGGGTAACGAGCGAGTCTTGAATGCACGTTTGAGGGACGCTCGTTACTTTTGGGACACAGATACTCAGACGCCGTTGCGGGGCTTTGCAGACAAGCTGGAAACGGTCATGTTTCATCAGAAACTAGGTTCTGTTGCGGATAAAATTGCGCGTCTGCGTGATTTATATTTTACCCTGAAGGGCTCCCTGCCACAGCTCGATGACCGCCGCATGGCCGATGTACTTACTCTCATGAAGGCGGATCTCACGACCCAGATGGTGTTCGAATTCGAATCTCTCGAAGGTGTGGTGGGCATGCTTTACGCCCGCAACGAGGGGATCGACGAAGAGATTGCGCAGGCTATCTTCGAG
>BTUX01000165.1:0-10569 GCA_045863315.1 Candidatus Hydrogenedentota bacterium
GAGGCAATTCCGGACCGCCCGGCTTGTGCTCTATCTGTATCTCATCGATCGGTTCGAAAAGGAGAAGTCGCGGTTTCGAGGGTTGCCAAGAGTGGAAGCGGCGCTGCATCGCCGGCCCCGGATGTTGGAAACAGACCGGCGGCTTATCTTTCAACCAATCCGAGAGGCCGAGTGGGAGGTGATGTAGTGTAGTCCCATCATGCATGAAGCAGAAGCCCCCTCCTTCAACAGGCGTGCGGTTTACTGCCTAATGACAACCTCCTTTGGGGCTCGCGGGAGCGTCGCGAATTGGGCAAGCGTGCCGGCGCCCGCGAGGACCGCCCAGCACGCCACTAGAACGCCTCGGTCCTTTCCGAATTCGAGGGGCTCCTGGAAAACGTCAAGGATGTTTGGTCCAACCAGGAAGTAACCAATCCCGCAGACGGTGAGCCAGGCGCCGATGGCGGCCGTCGCCACTGAAACAATTAGTTTTTCCAATACAATGGTGGCGAGTCCTCCCGCCACTGCGATGCCACCCACCGCCGCCATCGTCCAAGGTTCAAGCCTGCCCGAGACGAGCATGTGGGCGGCAAGGCCGGTAGCGAGCACACCCAGCAGAAAAAGCCCCAGCCGATAGAGGAACAGTAACGCCACGGCCCCGCAGACTCCTCCCGCGATGCCTGCTGCCAGGAAGACCAAACCGTTGCCTCCGGTAACATACGCACCCAACGCGGCGGCAACCGCGCCGGCGAGTGCGAACCCCGTGAGGCAAAGAATCACCTTCAGGGTACGGTATCCGAGGAAGCAATACAGGGTTCCAACCGCTATGGCTATAGCCACGACCCCGCTCTCGGTGATGGACACTATCGATGTCGTTGTCGTAGAGGTTTCCACGGCGCCTCATGGTGGCTTTGAATCGGTTGCGTTGTCAAAGGGACCAGGCAGACGAATTCGGTCCTGGCGCGGGTCGAGACAACGGGCAGAACCGGAGCGGACCCGCGGCCCCAACACGAGTCGGACCAAGGTGATGCGTCCGGCAGTTCGTCGCAGCATGGGCCGCTGGCGCTCATTGCATTCCGGCCTATGGCGTGCTATATTTTTTGTCTTTGGACGGGCAGATAACCCGCCTTTTCGTAGGTTCGGAGGTCGTGAAGTCGATATGCCAACGTATACCTATCAGTGCCAGAAGTGCGAACAGCCGACGCAAGTTTATCACTCCATGACGGCGGCGCCAAAAATCAAGTGCGCTTCCTGTGGCAGCAGCCGTATGAAGCGCTTGCTTGGTACGGGTGCGGGTATTATTTTCAAGGGATCGGGCTTCTACGAGACGGATTACAAGCGCAACGGGGGAGGGAAATCCGAGACACCGGGCGGCGAGTCCAAACCCGAGACGAAGACCGACGCGAAGACAGAATCGAAATCCGAGTCCAAGGCTGAGTCGAAGTCGAGCACACCGGAGAAGGGAAAAAGCAAAGCGGCGGCCAACTCCGCGTCTTAATGGAGGAATTCCCCCGCGCAACATCAAAGTCGCACCGCGAACGGAGGGATGAGGTCTGGGCACACGGTGTCCGGATTTGCTAGCATCGGGTGGGCGCGTTCATGCAGGGCGCGCTCGAATTGTTTTTGCCGGCACGTAGCGTGCTGAGCGGACGAGCCCGGCGCCGCTTGATGCGCATGGACGGTGAAGTAGTCATACTGATCGCAGATTTCTAATCAATCCGGGAAGGACTTGAAATGAACACGGACGAACTCAGGACATTGACCGAGGCCCATATTATAAACACCTACGGCCCGCGCAACATTGCGTTCGTCCGCGGCGAAGGAACCACACTCTGGGATGCGGACGGCAAAAAGTATCTCGACTGCTTTGGCGGAATCGCAGTTACGGCGCTGGGGCACTGCCACCCCAAGGTGACCCAAGCCATCTGCAATCAGGCCGGCACCCTCGTACACGTATCCAACCTCTATTTGACCCAACCTGCCGCCGAGCTTGCCGCCCTGTTGTGCAAACATACGTTTGCGGACAAGTGGTTCTTTTCCAATTGCGGGGCGACCGCCATCGAGGCGGCCATCAAAATCGCCCGGCGGTATTGGGCGCAACAGAACAACAAGAAACCCGACATCATCGCCATGGAACAGTCCTTTCACGGGCGAACGATGGCGGCCATCACGGCGACGGGACAACCCAAGTATCAAGAAGGGTTTGACCCGCTGCTTCCCGGAATTCACCATGTACCGTACAATGACGTCGCCGCGTTGAAAAAGGCCCTGACCCCGCAGGTCGGGGCAATTTTGTTGGAACCGATTCAGGGCGAGGGCGGTGTCCGGCCGGCGAGCCCGGAATACCTTCGAGAGGTTCGGTCGCTGTGCGACGAACACGAAATTCTACTGATTCTCGACGAAGTACAGACCGGCATGGGTCGGACGGGCCGGTTGTTCGCGCATGAGCACGCCGGTATCACGCCGGACATCATGGCGATTGCGAAGGCGCTCGGCAACGGTTTGCCGATTGGAGCGATGGGGTGCACCGACAAAGTCGCGGCCGGCTTCCCGGTGGGATCGCACGCGTCCACCTTCGGCGGCAACCCAGTCTGCACGGCGGCCGCCAAAGCAGTTCTTGAGACGATGCTCGAACCGGGTTTTCTGGATCACGTATCGAAAACGGGCTCGTATTTTATGGATAGACTGCGGGACCTCGCCAAGAAGCACAAGTCGATGGTCGAGGTACGAGGCCTTGGCCTCATGATCGGCGTCGAGTTGAAGGACGCGGCGGCGCCCATTGTCCATAAGATGTTGGAGTATGGCATCGTGTGCGGGCCCGCGGGCCCGAACGTGTTGCGATTCGTGCCCCCGCTCATCATCACCACCAGCGAGGTGGATCGCGTTGCGGCTGCGCTCGACCGCGCGCTGGGAGCCCACTGATGTTCCGGGACTTCATCTCACTGGCGGATTTGCAGACCGACGAGATCATGGAACTGATCGATCTGGCCGATCGCCTCAAGAAGGCGCACGCGGAAGGGAGCGAGCGTCGACCTCTCGTGGGAAAGACATTTGCGCTGATCTTCGAGAAGCCGAGTCTGCGCACGCGGGTAACATTCGAGACCGGCATTTTTCAACTCGGCGGCCACCCCATCGTATTGGAGTCGGGGCAGATCAGGCTGGGGGAACGGGAATCGGTGCCGGATGTCGCGCGCAACCTTGAGCGGTGGGTGGATGGAATCATTGCGAGGACTTACAGCCACGAGGCCGTGGTCGACTTGGCGAAATACGCGTCCGTGCCCGTCATCAATGCGCTCACGGACCGGCTGCACCCCTGTCAGGTGTTGGCGGACGCGCAGGCGCTTCGTGAACGCAAAGGCGATTTGGGCAACCTGAAACTCGTGTTCGTCGGGGACGGAAACAATGTGTGCAACTCCTGGCTGAATTTCGCGGCACGGGTAAAGCTGAACTTCACGCTTGTCTGTCCTCCCGGATACGAGGCCGATCCCGGTATCACGGCATTCGCCAAGCGCGAGGCCAAGGGAGAAATCCGCATCACCCACGATATCGAGGAAGGTGTACGCGGCGCGGACGCAGTATATACAGACGTTTGGGCGAGCATGGGTCAGGAAGAGGAGAGCACGAACCGGGCGCGCGTCTTCGCGCCATATCAGGTGAACGCGCAGCTAATGTCTTTGGCCAAGCCCGACGCCGTATTCATGCATTGCCTACCCGCTAAGCGCGGCCTCGAGGTGACCGATGACGTCATTGACGGGGAGCGTTCGATCGTATTCGAGGAAGCGGAAAATCGACTTCATGCACAGAAAGCCATACTTGTAACGCTGTTTCGCAATCTCACGCAGCGTTAACAGCGGCAACGACGCAGGAGTTACGTCATGGAACCACTCAGATACCCTGTCGGCGCGTTCGAGACCCTGGGCAACCTCTCAAGCGCAGACGTGAACTCACACGTGCAGGCAATAGAAGAACGGCCCTCGCAGGTACGGGAATACGTGAACGGACTACACGACGTACAACTTGACGCCCCATCCCGCGAAGGCGGATGGGCCTTGCGGGAAGTCCTGCACCACCTCGCGAACCGTTATCGCAATCACTACGCGCACATTCGGTTTGTGTTAACCGAAGAAAATCCGTCGATCATGCCCTCCGATGAAACGGAGTGGGCGGAACTGCCGGAAGCCCGGTCCGGCGGACTCGAGAATTAGTCGAACGTGCTCGAGGGGAGTTCACGGGCGTTGGGCGGCATTGCGGCATTATTGGGTACGTCTACCGGACGGACACCGGAAACGTATCTTTATAACGCCCCGAGCGGGGAGTGGTCGCGCTCGACGCAACCGTGGCCCCGCACGCGTGGCATGGCAAACACCACGTCGCGCATATCCGAGAGTTGAGACGGCGTAAGAACCGATAGGAGCGGGCCCGGCGGTCTGCAGCAGTTTCGAAGGAGCGACGAAATCGTATGGTATCGAACGTACAGAAAATCGTGTTGGCGTATTCGGGTGGACTCGATACGTCCGTCATCCTCAAATGGCTCCAGGAGACCTATAAAGCCGATGTGGTGGCGTTTATCGCCGATATCGGACAAGGCGAAGAAACGGAACCGGCGCGTCAGAAAGCGATTGACACGGGGGCCTGCGCGGTTTATTGCGAAGACTTGCGAGAGGAATTCGCCAGGGACTATGTCTTCCCCACCATGCAGGCGCACGCAATGTACGAAGGGAGCTACCTGCTCGGCACAAGCGTCGCCCGCCCCCTTATCGCAAAAGCGCAGATCGACGTCCTGAGGAAAGAAAAGGCGGATGCCGTGTCCCACGGCGCAACGGGCAAGGGCAACGATCAAGTCCGGTTCGAACTGACGTACTTTGCGCTCGAACCAAACATACGCATCATCGCGCCGTGGCGCGAATGGGACTTGACCAGCCGGACAAAACTGATCGAATACGCCAAGAAACACGGGATCGCGGTCCCCGTGACGGCAAAGAAGCCGTACTCATCCGATCGGAACCTGCTCCACATCTCGTTTGAAGGAGGCATCCTGGAGGACCCCTGGGCTGAACCGCCCGATGATATGTTTGTGCTGAGCGCCGATCCGCGACACGCGCCGGACGAACCTACCTACGCCGAAATCGATTTCGAGCAGGGTGTCCCCGTGGCCGTCGATGGGCAACGTCTCTCCCCCGCTCGCCTCATGGAAAAACTGAACGAACTTGGCGGCCGAAACGGCGTGGGACGGGTGGATATGGTCGAAAACCGGTTCGTGGGGATGAAGTCCCGCGGCGTATACGAAACACCCGGCGGCACTATCTTGTATGCGGCGCACCGCGCGGTTGAGTCAATCACGATGGACCGCGAAGTCATGCTGCTTCGGGATCAGATGTCGCCAAAGATCGCTCAACTTATATACAACGGTTTTTGGTTCTCACCGTAGATGGGCGAAATAATGGACTTTGTCAGACGTTCACAGGAGAATGTGACCGGGACGGCCCGGGTGAAGCTGTACAAGGGGAATTGCTTCGTGGTGGGCCGGCGCGCGCCGAAGACCCTGTATGACCCCAGGATTTCGACCTTCGAAGAAGATGAGGGGGCATATCATCAGGCAGACGCAGGCGCTTTCATCCGCCTGAATGCGCTTCGCCTGCGAGTGCGCAAGAACGCCGGGCTCGACTAATCATCGCATACGCCACCCATGCCCGTACCCGACGCACAGCGATCCTGCTACTGCTTCCTGTGGGAGCAGAACGCCGAGTCCCTGCGTCAGCAGGGAATTCCTCCCGGATACTGCGGCATGTGTCAGGTCTGCGGAGCGGCCGGCCACACCCGGCATTATCCCGGGCCGGTCCCCTATACGGGGGCGTGGTGCGACGCGTGCTACGCGCAACTCGCCGACCGTGCGACGCTTGGCCGGCTTATCCATTGGGTCCTTTTGCTGATTGCGTTAGCCTCGGGAATGCTCGTGCTCTTGCGTCTGGTCTTTACATAGAAGGATAACGGACAACATGGCCAAACAGTGGGGCGGACGGTTCGAGGAAAAAACAGACGAACTCGTTGTACAACTCGGCCAATCGGTCACTTTCGATGCCCGGTTGGCTCCGTGGGACATTCGGGCCAGTATCGCCCATGCGCGTATGCTGGGCCGGCAGGGCATCATCCCCTCCACAGAGGCGAAGAGAATCGTCAGGGGCCTGCATACCATCGCCAAACAAGTTGAATCCGGCAAGTTCTCCTTCGATGCCGCGCTGGAGGACGTGCACACCAATATTGAGGCGGCACTCGTCAAACTCATCGGCGACGCCGGAAAACGTCTTCATATGGGGCGCAGTCGCAATGACCAGATAGCGACCGATGTCCGGCTGTGGATGCGGGATCAGATCGACGCCGTCGTTGAAAAACTGCGCGCGCTTCAAAAGGCGCTCGTCGTCTTCGCGGAAACCCATATCGAGGTGATGCTGCCGGGCTGCACCCACTTACAACATGCGCAACCGGTCCTGTTGGCCCATCACCTGTTGGCCTATTTCGAAATGTTCAACCGCGATCGGCAGCGCTTCATCGAGGTCCGCGGGCGAGTAAATGTGATGCCCCTCGGTTCGGCGGCCCTCGCCGGCACGCCATACCCGATCGATCGGGCCGGCGTGGCCCAAGAGCTTGGCTTCGAGTCCGTCACGATCAACAGCATGGATGCGGTATCCGATCGCGACTTTGCCATCGAGTTTTGTTCGGCCGCCGCGATCACCATGATGCACCTGTCGCGGCTGTGCGAGGAACTCATCCTATGGGCGACGCCCGAATTCGGTTACATCGAAATCGGCGACGCGTTCACCACCGGGTCAAGCATCATGCCGCAGAAAAAGAACCCGGACGTGGCCGAACTGGTCCGCGGCAAGTCGGGGAGGGTATTCGGCGATTTGATGTCTCTCCTTACGATGATGAAGGGCCTCCCTCTCACCTACAACCGAGACATGCAGGAGGACAAGGAGCCGTTATTCGACGCTTCGGACACCGTGCAGCTCTGTGTGAGCGTAGTCACCCGGATGTTGCCGACGATTCGAGTGAACACGAGCGCCATGCTGGAAGCACTGGGCGAAGGTTTTCTCGAAGCCACGGATGTTGCCGATTACCTCGCGGAACACGGCGTGCCGTTCCGGGAGGCGCACGAAATCGCGGGACGCCTCGTACTGTACTGCACCAAGACGGGCAAGCGCCTGTCCGACCTCACAACCGAGGAATTCAAGAATTTCTCCCATGTCTTCTCCTCGGACATTCATCGTCGGTTGAATCCCCGGGAGATCGTACGCCGCCGCGACCAGGTAGGCGGGACCTCGCCACGGTCAGTCCGCGCCGCGCTAAGGCGTGCCAAGCGCATGATTTAACGCAATGGCCCCGTCGCGCGTTCCGAATATATGGTATGATTGCAGCGGTCGATCGGCGGCCAAGTAGTCAGGGGATGATGAATACGGAAAAGAAGATTCTGGTCGTTGACGACGAAGCCGTCATTCGAGATCTCTTATGCGACATTCTCGTTGACGACGGCTATCCCGTCGAAACAACGGCCAACGCTCCCTCGGCCTTGGAAATCCTCCGAAACCGCGACGACTTCGTCCTTCTGTTTACCGACATCATGATGCCGGATATGGACGGAATTGAGTTGATTCGACGGGCGCGGCGGATTCGTCCCGCATTGATTCCCATCGTGATGACCGGCTTTGCGACGATCGAGACTGCGCGCGCCGCCGTGAAGGAAGGCGCATACGACTACGTGCTGAAGCCGTTCAGCCTGAGCGAAGTGAAGCTGGCCGTGGCAAAGGCCCTGGAACGGCACCGGCTATCCAATGAGAACGCCCGCCTCCATCAGCTCACCGAGATCTTCACGATCAGCCACGAAATGGCGAACATCCGTGAGGAGTCGAAGCTCCACCAGTATGTGCTCGAATCAGCGCTGCGACAGGTCGGCGCCGAGCGCGGTTCGCTGATGCTATTGACCGCGGACGGCCGGGCGCTCGAAGTCGTCGCCAGCCGGGGACTACCGGACGAGGCGGCGCGCGCTCGAGTGGACGTGACGGGCTGCATCGCCGGCCGGGTCGCGCAGGAGTGCCGTCCTCTGCTCGTGGGCGATATAACCAAGCATCCGGAAGTGGCCTCCATCAGCCGCAACCTGGCCGAACCTTCATTTGTCTCGGTGCCGCTCGAGCGGTTTGAGGCGGATACCCCCGCGGTCGTCGCCGCACAAGAAACCCGCGGCGTGCTTGCGGTCCTCAACGTGTGTGCGAAACGAGACCATGATGCGTTCAGCGAGGCCGACCTCAAAGTGCTGGATATCATGGCGCGGCACGCGGCCGCCGCCATCGAAAACATCCGGCGCGTGCGTGAGCGCGAAGCCGGCTACTTTGCCACGTTGCGGCTCATCGCCGAACTGGGAGATGCGCGCGGCGCCGGTAACAGGGCGTCCCGGGAGCGTGTGGCCGAGGTGTCGACCATGATGGGGCAAAAGCTGGGGCTGAGCCGTGAGGAGATTGAAGCCCTCGAGCAGGCGTCCGCTATTTATGACATCGGCAAAGTTTTCCTCGAATCGGCCGTTTACACCAAGAACGGGAAGCTTTCCGAAGGCGACTGGGAGATAATCAAGCGGCACCCGATACTGGGCTACGATATCGTTCGCAGCGCAGGTTTTCTTTCCCCGGGCCATCTTGCGATTGTCCGAAATCATCATGAGCGCCCGGACGGAAATGGTTATCCTGACGGGCTCGCGGGTGACGATATCTCACCGGTCGCCCGAATCATGTGCGTGGCGGACGCCTACGTCGCGATGACGACGAAGCGGCCGTATCGGGAGCCCCTGCCCAGAGCGCAGATCATCGAGGAAATCCGCCGGAACAGCGGCACCCAGTTTGATCCGGATGTGGCCGGAGCGTTAGTCGATCTCATCCAACATGGCGACGTCGCCTGAGCCGCTCACCCCACGACCCCGCGTCCTCCTGATCGCTAAAGCGACTCCGTTCATCTGGGTGCATCATTACGTCAAGGCGTTTCGCGCCTGCTGCGAAGTAATCACCGTTGGTCCTACCCCGACGCTTTCCGAACTCGAAAAGGACGGACGCGCGCGGCTCGCGCATCTCGTCGCCCCTAACGACATTTGCAACGACCTCCAAGACATATCCGAACTGCAGTCGCTTCTTCCGGGAGATTGGACCCCCGACCTGCTGGTCACCATACAGTCCGGAATGGAGCCCCCGCGCGATATCGAGCGGCTGCCATGCCCTACCGCATACATCAGTGTGGATTCGTGGCATGACTCGAGCGAGTTTATCAACGCCCGACCCTACGAACACGTGTTTGTGGCTCAGCGAGAGTTCGTCGATTGGTTTCGCGCCGCCGGGTGCGGCAACACGCATTGGCTGCCGCTGGCCTGCGACCCGCTCGTGCACCGTCCGGTCGATGCTCCCAAGGAGTATGATGTCGCGTTCGTCGGTAGTTGTTCACGTACCCTGCACGCGCAACGCGTGGAACGGCTGGCGAGGCTCGCGCGGCGATTCACGGTCCTGTTGCGTGACGGCCTCTCCGAAGAAGAGATGCGCAGTGAACTGGCGCGGGGTCGTCTCGCATTTAATAGTTCCGTGGCACAAGACGTGAATATGCGGGTATTCGAGGTCATGGCGATGGGTCTTCCCCTGCTGACCAACCGTGACGCGGCCTGCAACGGCCTGTTCGAGCTATTCGACGATCGCAAACACCTGATTGCGTATGACGATGACACCCTGCTCGAAGTGGCGCGCGAGTACCTTCGCGATGCCGAGGCCCGGTCACAAATCGCACAGACCGGCAGGCAGGAGGTCGTCGCCAAGCACACATACGCACACCGCGTACGACAGATCATTGACACCGTGCTGCCCACGGGACGGTACGTGTCACAAGCGATGCAACGGCAAAGCGGGGATTTGCTCGCATACTTGCCGAACTCGCCCGGCATCGTTGTGGATCTGGAAATGAGTGCAAACACCTCCAAATACGCCATGCGCCGACGCGGCGCCGACCGATTCATCGGAGTCGTAGGTTCTGGGGAAACGGCGGCAATGCGCAGGAATTCATATGACGACGTTTGGGTCGTCGATGATATTTATGCAGGCCGCATCCGCGCCGATACAGCGATTCTTGCCGGAAGCAACCGCTCCCCGGTAACCGAGAAGTCCATCTTACTGGCCTGGGACCTCCTCAAAGCGGGCGGAACACTCATCGCGGCAGTGCGCGGCGAGGACATCAGGGCATTGACAGGGACCGACAGCGCCGAGGACTTGTGGCGCTGGTTCGAATGCAACCGTTTCGCGGTGCTACTCGCCGACGAAAAGCGCTCCGCGCGTTCGGGCCACTCAGTGGTGTTTCTAAAAGCGCGCAAACAAACCCGTTCGCTGCGAGAGGTGATTCGGGAGGTCTATGAACGCCATCCGCTCCCCGGCCTATCAATGGACACGATCATTTCGAAGCTGCCGGACTTTGGCGGCTGACCGGGCGGCCACCGCGTTCCATCAAAAATTGCGAATCAACGCTTCGCTGACTTTGCCGCGACGGTCAGCCCGACTGTTCACGCAGCGGGCGGCAAAC
>BTUX01000166.1:0-10544 GCA_045863315.1 Candidatus Hydrogenedentota bacterium
CTGCGACCGGGGCTCGAGCGTACTTGCCGCCGGCTGCTGGGCGTCCGGCGTCGCGCACCCCGAACACAGAAAGACCACCAATCCCGTAACCGCCTCCATTCGTCGAATGTGACGCACGATCGTCTCCTCCTTCGTCGATGAACTAGTTCGCCAGAATCCTTCTTGCCGCTGCCGCAAACGCCTCGTACGCATCGTGTGTAAAAAGGACGAACCGGACCAGTGAAAGGGCAGGACGTGCTTCAACACTCTCCCGCACCGTACGAACGGCAATTTCCGCGGCTTTCTCAAGCGGGTATCCATAGACGCCGCAACTGATGGCCGGAAACGCTATCGAAGCCAACCCCTTCTCGGCGGCGATCTCGATGCTTCGCCGATAGCAGCTTGCCAGCAGGGTCGATTCGCCGTGAGCGCCGCCGCGATACACCGGCCCGACTGCGTGGATTACATACTTCGCCGGGAGATTGCCGCCTGTCGTCAATTTCGCGTCGCCCGTCTCGCATCCGCCGAGCATTCGGCATTCTTCCATAATCGCGGGCCCGCCGGCGCGGTGAATCGCCCCGTCAACGCCGCCGCCCCCAAGCAAGCTCGTGTTCGCGGCGTTGACAATCGCGTCAACGTGCTCTTTGGTAATGTCCCCCAGCACCACCTCGATTCGGGTCTGGTTCACCATGAATTCCATCCGCAATCCCCCTTCTTCCGCATCGGGCGTGACGGTACATGCGGCAAACTTCATGCCCCTCCCGTCCAGTTTAAGAAGGTTGTGATCGAAGCATCAAACGTCGCTGACGTTCAAGAAACGACTCCACAAATTCCGTCTTGGGTCTATGCAGGATATCTTCCGAAGTGCCGATCTGATGGCACGTCCCATCTCTTAATACGGCAATGCGGTGCGCTAATTCGATCGCTTCCTCCTGATCGTGCGTGACATAAATCGCCGTGATGCCCAACCGCTTCTGCAGCTCCGCCAACTGGGCGCGCGTGGCGTACCGCAGTTCGGCGTCGAGATTGCTCAAGGGCTCGTCCAGCAGCAAGATGTCCGGGTGCACAGCCAAAGCTCTTGCCAACGCGACGCGCTGTTGCTGGCCGCCGCTCAGATCGGTCACCGGACGCCGCTCGACGCCGACCAGTTGAACGAGCTCTAGCGCCTCGCGGACCCGGCCCGCAATACCGGAACGCGCCATCCCCCGCGCGCGAAGCCCAAACGCGACGTTCTCGAACACGTTCATGTGCGGAAACAGCGCGTAGCTTTGAAACACCATCGCGGCATTTCGACGTTCTGGCGCGAGATCGGTTACGTCTCGCCCGTCGAAGTAGAGCCGGCCCGTGTCCGGCGCCTCAAGCCCGGCGATAATCCGCAGGGTCGTCGTCTTGCCGCAACCACTCGGGCCCAATAGGGCGAAGAATTCGCCATGCCCGATCTCGACTGTAAACTCCCGCACGCCTCCGCCTTCGGGAAACACCTTTGTCAGGCCATCGCAACGAACGGAACTCATGGCGCGTTGAACACCTCGGCCTCCCACCGACCGCACCAGCGCTTCTCGTTCTCCGCGAACTGCTTCCAATCAATCGGCATGGCGTCGATCTCGAGTCCGGCTATCCATTCCGGCAACGTCGCCGGATCGAGGTCATCCCTTGCCGGCACTTTCGCGTAGGCGTGGGCTTGGTGCGCCAGCGCCTCCGGCGTGGTTACAAACTCATAGAATCGTCTGGCCCACTCCGCGTGCGGCGCTCCCTGGATGATCGCTATTCCCTCCGTGAGCACGGGCGTTTGTGGAGGGACGACCCAATCAAACGGGTATCCGTTGCGGTCGCGTTGCAAGGCGACGTCTGGCATGAGCCAGACGCTGATCAACTCCTCCTGGCGCTTCACGTGGTCGTATAAAAGCTGCGGGTTCTCCATGTATGCCTCGCACGACTCATGCAACCTCTTGAGCCACGCCATGCCTTCGTCTTCGGTCGGTGCGCGCAAAATCATCGCGCCGATGAACGTCCGCATCGTGCCGGACGCCAGCGGTTTTCGGATCGTAATCTTGCCTTTCCACTCCGGCTTGAGCAGATCGTCCCAGGTCTGTGGCACTTCGTCTTTCGAGTACCGCCGCGCGTTAAACATCACCGCGAGCGGGGAGCGATAGGTGCCGTACCACCGATCTTGCGGGTCGCGATACCCTTCTTCCACCGAGTCCGCCCACGTCGGCCGGTACGGTGCCAGCAGCCCCTCCTCAGCGGCTACCATGAACAAAGTCGAAGGCGCGCCCCACCACACGTCGCCCTGCGGCCGGTTCCGCTCCGCCTTGACGCGGCTGTACACTTCCTGTGACCCGGCGTCCACCCACTGCACGTCGACCTCGGGATACGCCGCCTCGAACTTGGCTTCATAGTCCCTCAAAACGTCCGGACCGTGCGGACTATATACGACGACGATTTCGCGGGAAGACGAACACCCCACGAGCGCAAGAACGGCGAGTGTCAAACAAATGTGCCTAGGCGAGAGCTTCACACAATAGCCACCGGTCCAACCACGAACGGTGTCGACCTGAGTTTCGTCTGTTTCTCTGCTCCCTCTGTGGTCCCTGTCATTCACCGCATTGCCCGCCGTAACTCCTCCAACGATGCTCCAATCGTCAGCGGCTCCGGAATTCGGCCTTTCAACACGCCCAAATCCTTGATTCCTGTCCCGGTTATCACGCAACACGCGCGGCTGTTCCGCCCGGCACCCGGCAGCCGACGCAGCGCGGCGATCGCGCAGGCGCAGGACGGCTCGCACAAGATGCCCTCGGTCTGCGCCAATTCCACCTCCCCGTTCAGGATGTCTTCATCATCCACGGCCACCGCCGCACCGTTCGTAGTGCGGATGGCGGGAAGAACCGTATGCCCGTCGAACAGGATGTCGTCGGCGATACCCCCTGCAATCGTGTTGGGGTTCGGCCACGGGTCCTTGAGCGTATCCAGGAACGCCGTGCCGTTTTCGATGGCTTTCTTCAGGGGCGCGCACCCGCCGGCCTGAACGCCGGCAAGCCGCGGCAAACGTCGAATCATTCCCATGTCTTGAAGATCGAGAAGCCCCCGCCAGATTCCGCCCAGAAGCCCTCCGCCTCCCACCGGGGCGACAATCCAGTCCGGCAGGTTCCCATCCGTCTGTTGAAACAGCTCATATGCGATGGTCTTCGCGCCTTCGACGTTATACGGCTCATGCATGCCGGAGGTGGACAAATGGTACCAGCCGAACTCGCGACATGCCTCCAGACAGAGGGAGAAGACGGCGCTGGCCGATGGGCTGTCCACCTTGATTGCCGTTGCCCCGTACGCCGCTGCCTGCGCGATCTTCCCCGGCGCCGCCATGGCGTGCATGAACAGTATCGCCCGCATACCGGCGCGGGCCGCGTATGCCGCGGCGGCGCAGGCGACATTTCCCGATGACACCACCGCCACGGTCTGCGCCCCGACCGCCCGGGCATGGCTGATGCCAACCGATATCTGTCGATCCTTAAACGAACCCGTAGGATTGCAGGTCTCGTTCTTGAGCAGCACCTGCCCCAACTCACAACGCTCGGCCAGGCGCGGTGCCTCCAGAAGCGGCGTGGCACCCTCGCCCAAGGTCACGACATACTCTCTGGACTCGATCGGCAGCAAGTCGAAGTAGGACCACATGGATTGCGGTCTTGACTGGACCGCGTCGCAACCCTCGGCCGGATTCACTCGAATGCTGAACGGTTCGCCGCACCCGGGGCAATTCTCTCCGCGCGACGTCGCGGGCGCGCTCGCCCCGCACCCGTAGCAAACAAAATCATACTTTGGTTTCACCGCCGTCGCCATGTCCCGCCATTGTTGCAGATTGGCGCGCGGATCGCCAAGCCTCATGGGCGGTGCGCAAACCGTCCATATGCCCCTCCTGCTCCGTACGGTGTCGCCGGCCTGCCGCTCCACCAGGTTGCGCCCTGCCGCCGCGGTCATTCGCCGTTCTTTTCGTTGCGTTCTCCCAAGGTCCTCGCCTACAATTCCGCCTTGGCAACGTGGGGAACCGGCGTGATCCTTCCTGATCGGAGAATAAAAGAGTTGCTCGAGCGCGGAGAGCTTCGCATCGAACCCATCGAACCGGTGCAGATTGGTCCGGCATCCGTGGATTTGCGCTTGGGCCGATCTTTTCTCGTTCCGCGAACGACGGCCGGCATGTTTTCCATGTCCGATCCCATCGAATACGAGAGGTCGGAAGGTCCTTCGTTTGTCGTCCCGGCGCACGGCTTTGTGCTGGCGACGACACACGAATTCATTGCACTGCCCAATTATCTGACCGCGTTCGTGGAAGGGCGCAGTTCCATCGGCCGGTTGGGTTTGTTTATTCAGAACGCGGGTTGGGTCGACCCCGGCTTCGAAGGCGCTATTACGCTGGAACTCTTCAACGCGAACAACGCCCCCATGCGAATCGAGGCGGGCCGCCGGATTTGCCAGTTGGTCATCGCGCAGTCGGACGGCCCAGTCGAACAGCCCTATCGCGGAAAGTATCAAGGCCAGCGCGAAACCACCGGATCACGCGCCTACCTCGATCACGAAGTCGACAAGACCAGCCACTGAGTCAGCCGCCCAGCCGTTCGATCAAATCCCTCACGCAAGCCGACCACTCTCCGCTGTGGCCCGAGTCGTCGAAAAGGTCCTTCAACTCGGACTCTTCAAGCACCACATGCACCGCCCGTCGCGCCTTTTCCACCAGTTTGCCGTTCACCTCCCGCTGCATGCGCACCCACTCATCGACTTCCTCGGGCAAATCCGGCAGCGGATGTCCTCGCACCGCCGCCACCACTTCCGCCGCCGCCAGCGCGCAGCAGCAATCGGGCGCTTCGACGTAGTCCGTCGCCTGGCTGAGCACGGTGTCGAATGCGTCCTCCACCACGGAGAAGTCACGGGACTTTTCGAGGCGGTACACCCAATCTAGCGCGTCATCGTTCTCGAAGCTGCCGCAGCCCCATGCGCCCATCACGTGTCCTCCACGTTCGCGTGAACCCGATGCGAGCATCGCCACATCCATTATCCGCCGTGCGCTTCCGGCTTCTCAAACACGTCCCATGCCCCGCCGCGGTTTTGGTGCGTCTTCACGATTGAGTTTGAACTTCCGACTGAAACCCAACGCACGAGAACAATATCCAATGTAGTCTTCCCACGGCCCCTCCCTATTCGATGCTTCGAAGGACCCGACAGGCGGAACTTGCCGACCAAGACCTCGGATATGGGCAACGAGCATCGGCAACTATGGCGTGTGGCCCGGACTCTTCTCGATTTCGTCTATCACGCCCGGCAGCTCACCGATTCGATCGATCACGAAGTCCGCCCCGGCCGCTGCCAGTCGTGCCCGCGCGCGACCACAAAGCGATTCACGATCCGCCGCGGGCAAGGCATCAAACTCGCTGCGCGACAACCCCACTTCGTTGCCGTGCTCGACGACGCCCACACTCCACATGCCCGCGTTCAACCCTTCGTGAACGTCCGCGACGGTGTCCCCCACTTTCACGATTGCGCGCATCGGGTAGACCCCCAGCCGTTTGGCCGCTTCGAGGGCCATCCACGGCGCGGGTCGCCCCGCGGGCACGTCGCTGACGCACACCATCACGTCCGGTTCGTACCCCGCGCGCTTTGCCGCGGGCGTGAGCACGGACATCATTTCCGCGTTGTAACCGGTGGTGCTTCCGATTCGAATCCCGCGTTCGCGCAGCTTGGCAAGGGTCTCAACCGCCCCCGGAATGATGTCCGCGTGCCGGCTGATGGCGTCGATCTGCAGCGGGAGAAATTCCGCGAACATCCCATCGATGTCCGTTTCCGTCGGACGCCGACCGTACTGCGTCTCCCACTGTGCCGCAATTTCGGGCATCTCCGCCAATACACGAATATGATCGCGTTTGTGCATGCCCATCGGACGCCGCGCTTCCTCGAGTGAGACTTCGATCCCCCTCCGGCGAAACACCTCCAAAAACACGGCCGCGGGCGCGCAGCAGCCAAAGTCTACGGTGGTCCCCGCCCAGTCAAGAACGACGGCCTTGACCGGCCCGCTGTAATACCCCTTCACAGTCAACTCCGCCTCCATTCGCACGGCACCCCGATCTGAGGTGGCGAAGATGCCTCATTCAACACGTACATTCCCTTCTTGACTCGGCGACTCGAAGCGAGTCCCAAGGCAGTCGCCCCGGCGTACGGATCGTCCTCCGTCCGCCCTCGCACACGTTCAATATCAATCAGTTGCCGCCACCCCGAGATCCAGCACGTACCGTAGTTTGGCGATTCTGTAGTGGCCTTCCGCTCGTCACTCGCAATCCGTCCCTCGCTGTGCCTTCACCACGTCTCCGATCGCCCTCAGAAGGTCCCGCACGTCGCTCTCAAAAATTCTTCCAATGTTCCCAATTCGAAAACAATCCGCGTTGCTGACTTTTCCCGGGTATATGACGTATCCCATCTCGTTCAGGCGCCGGTAAAACGCCTCAAAATCGAACCGCCAATTCCGCGGATACCGAAAAGACGTGATGATATACCCCTGCCGTTCCCGCGGCAGATACTCCTCAAAACCCAGCTCACGCATTCCTTCTACCAGCACTTCATAGTTTCGCCGGTATCGGCCGGCCCGGCCTTCAACTCCCCCTTCGTCTTCAAGTTCGACCAATGCCTGTCGAAAGGCGAGCAACGCATGCGTCGGCGGCGTAAATCGGAACTGACCGTTCTCTTCGAGTCCTTGCCATTGCGCAAACAAGTCGAGACTCAGACTGCGCGCGTATCCCTTGGTTTTCTGCAACGCGTCCCGTCGCGCAAGGGCAAACCCAAACCCCGGAACCCCTTCGATGCATTTATTGGCCGACGACACCAGATAATCGATGCAGCAGGCTTCGAAATCGATGGGGATGGCGCCGAAGCTGCTCATCGCGTCGACGAAGTACCGAGCATTCGCCGCGCGCGCCAGCCTGCCAATCTCAGCGATGGGATTGACGATGCCTGTCGTCGTTTCGCAATGGACTACCGCCACCAATGCAATCGCCGGTTCGGCGTTGAGCGCCCTCTCGACGTCATGCAAATCCGGGTATCGGTCCTCCGGCGATTCCACCACGGTATGCGCGATGCGCAGCGCCTGCAACATCTGCACCATCCGTTTGCCGTAGGCACCGTTAACTGCCACCAACACCTTGCCGGCGGGCGGCACGCACGACGACAACACCGCTTCCACCGAAAACGTTCCGCTGCCCTGCATCAACACCGTCGTAAAACGATCGGCGTGGCCCGTCAACGCGGCAAGCCGCTCCCGGATGTCCCGCACCGTCTCGATAAAATCGAAATCGCGCGACCCCAGATCGCGCAGCATCGCCTGTTTCACGGTCCGGCTGGTGGTAAGAGGGCCGGGGGTGAACAGCACCTTGTCCTTCCATCCAGAAGGCGGATACGGCGGCCGGCGCATCAAGCCCTACTTCGCCTCAAGCACCTGCGCCGCGGCCTCGTCACGCCGGCGATTGCCCGCATGGGCCGCGCGCACGCGCCACATCGTCACCAGCATCATGACCGAGAAGATGATGCTCATCCAGAGCGCGAGGACATTGGTGTAGTGAATGCTCTGCTGTTTGTCCATGTTGGCGAGGATTTCGCCGATCACGAGTTCCTGTACTATCGGACCGATGCTGCCGATGCAGTTCACCAGACCCGCGACCGCCACGCCGTTCCGCTCGCCGGCCACCGCGACCGACGCGGCGCCGCACAGCAGTGTGTCGGGGCCGTACACCATAAACCCGACCAGTCCAAAACAAATGGCAAGGGCGATCGGCCGCTCCTCGAACTGCAGTACGCACACATATCCCGCGATCAGCCCAATCGACGCAATGAAGCACAGCTTCGCCCAGTTGCCGCGAAAATAACGGTCCAACACGAACCCGATCAGCAGGCAAGGCAAAATCCCGCCGATGTCGAACCCCATCGACCAATACCCGGCGTGCTGCTTGGTCAGGCCCTGAAACTCGAGAAAGGTGGGCAGCCAGGAATCCAGCGCGTAGCGTAGGAACTTGATGAAAAAATACCCCGTGCCCATCGCAAGAATGAGGGGATTGAAAGCGAGTTTGAGGTACTCGCTGACGCCTACGTGCTCCTCGTTGGACGCGCGAATCGCCCGGCCCGCCTCGTCCGCACGCACGTCGACGATCGGCGGCAGCCCCACATCCTCGGGTTTGTTGCGCTGCCACGCCAGCAACAACAGCCAGATTCCGCACGCGATCACCGCGCACCCCAGGAACGCTATCCTCCAGGGCGCAACGGCCAAAATCGTGAAGCCCAGTAATGTGGAACCGATTAATTTGGTCCCTATATTCCCAAATATATAGCTGGTGCCCCATCCCCCCATGATGAATCCGCGTTCGTGCGGCCGAATCCATTGCGATACGCCGCCGACCGAGCCCGGCCAGCCGCTGGCCTGAAACAGCCCGTTGAACACCATGAACGAAAAGAACAGCCAATACGAACTCGTCGAGGCGAAAACCACGTTGCAAACGATCGATTGCGCCAGACCGCCCAACAAAAGCACCCGAGGCCCCCACTTGCGCCCGATGAAGCCATTGATGAACTGCCCCACCATGTACGCGATCAGGTAGGCGGCCCAAATGCGCGCGATCGCGTCGTACGGCCAATTGAATTCGTCCTGCAACGACGTCTTGACCAGACCGTACACTTTGCGGCAGAAGTAATACCCCGCGTACCCAAGGTACGTCGAGATCAAGACCTTCCAGCGCCACATCTGTTGCTCGGGGCTGAGACTTCCCTGCAACACGTCACCTCCCAGGAAGGACAGCACCCCCGTACTCTGGGGGTGCCGTCCCGCAAAATCAAGCAATCACTCGGTCACTACAGCGTCAGATGAATCTTGCCGCGGATCAAATGCAGCCCGCATGTTCCTGGCCGCGCACCAGACGAAATTTCAGTTGAGGCAGCACGCCGCCCTCGGCTTTGCACTTGGCGCTCGCGAAGTGCACCGTCAACACGCGGCGATGCCGCTGGCTGCGGTTCGGCGGGGTCCGGTGCAACAGGCGGGAATGAAAAAACGCGCCGTCCCCCGGCTCAAGGTTCAGTGCCACCTCGTCCGGATGGGGCCCCTCGTATCCGACTGCGCCGAATACACCGAAGTTCACAAGGTCCCCGCGCGGAGTATCGTGGTCGATCAGGTCGAGCCGGTGCGAACGCGGCACGACGATGAGCGTCCCATTTTCCACGTCGGTCGGATCCAGCGCGATCCAGGAACCAAGTATCCAATCGTGCGGGCCGAACGCAAAATAAAACGAATCCTGATGAAACGGATGGTCCGCCTCCACTCCCGGCGGCTTATAGATCATCATCGTCAGAAACGCTTTGATATCCGGACCGATCAGGCCCTCGACCACGTCCAGCAACGCAGGCGTGGCCGGGTACGGTTCAAATACCGGGTCGTACCAGTCCGGCTGCAGCAGTTTCCATATCCCCTTCTCGGGATCGTCCACCTGGACCTCTCCCTTCACGACGCGCACGTCCCGAACGATCATTTTTTCCGCGCCGGGCGGCACATTCCCAAGCGCAAGCTCGCGCGCCCGCGACTTGTACGTTTCGATCTCGTGCGGACTCAGCACCCCTTTTACGACGAGATAGCCTTCCTCTTCGTAGTGCCTGACATCGGCTTCACCCAATTTCACGCCAAGATTCCTCCACCAACCTGGTCCCCGGCGAGCAGGGCCCCTCAACCCGGCTCACACGCATGGCCGACCGATGAGGCCATGCAGAATCAAGCTAGCATAGGGTTCGTCAGGGCCGCAACAAGAAAAAGGCCCGGCACAACGGGCGCGCCGGGCAGCCAACTCGATCCAATGCAGGTGCTACTTGGACTTCGTGAATGCTTCCCGAATCTCCTGAAGCGAGTTGACGAAAACGGCAAAATCCATGTTCTGCGTGAGGGCTTCGCCGAACTTTATCGCCGCCTTGATTCGGTTCTCCTTGTCCGGTTCCACGCGCACCACTTCCGCTGGACCCACAAAATAGGCGGGCAGAATCTTGCCGACAGGGTAGTGTTGGGTGGGTACGGCAACAGTTATCCGCTGCCCCGGCGACAAGTCATGCTTCGTGACAAGATAGGCCCCCATCAAAGAGAGATCTTTCACGATCCCCGGCCCGATCAGCCGTGCCTTTCCGCCCTCTCCGCCCTCGCTCTCCACGGTGATGGAGAGTTTGATGCGAAACCGAAAGCGCTCCGCGCTCCGCCGTTGAGGAGGCGGTTCGAAGGGATCAACCCACTCGGCGTTGACGTCGTAGCGAGGCATACCTTGCTCCTCTGCCTTAAAGATAGCACAGTTTTGTTGGTATGTCCAGCACTAAATACAAATTGACCATTTAGTACAGAATTCGCAGTTTCCGTGTCAAAATCTCAAGCCGATCAACTATAAAATCAGTGATTGGCAGTTTGTCGGACTTGGCATCGGACAAATGTGTAAGTCGTTATGTATCAATGCTCGTCGCTAGGCGACCCAAAATAGAGCGCCATTGCCATGATTGGACTTACAAGCAAAGTCCGACAA
>BTUX01000167.1:0-10534 GCA_045863315.1 Candidatus Hydrogenedentota bacterium
AGCCCGCATTTCTCACCAGTCGTCCCCGTCATCGGGGGCGACTGGTGAGAAATGCGGGCTAAGTTCCGCCGGGATGCGGGTGGTAAAGGGAACAACATGCGAGAATGAATAGACCCCCGAACGCGATAGCTCGTTCGGTCCTGTGCCGCCGCGGGTTGTTGCGTCGTCGTACGATGCGTAGAATTGCGGATACAAACGCGTTCGTTTGACCCCGCGCCGGGGCCTTGTATTGTGGATGGTGTTCGCGCGCCGATCAACGTGCGGCGTTGTGGAAGGAGATTCTGCGTGAGTGAATTGTCGGACGATGGAGCAGCGCAACCGCCGGCGCCGGCGCGCTCCAAGCGAAACGTATTGTTGGCGGGTTGTGGCATCGGCTGTGGCGTGATCGTGGTGTTATTGTTCATGGTGGGAATCGGAGCCTACTTCGCTGCCGGCAAGGTGACTGCCCGTGTGGCGACTGTCGTGCAAGAGGTGTTCGAAAAAGCCAGGGCCAGCGGCAGATACGAAGGCGATCGATTTGCGGTGTACACGGAGATTGCCACGCTCGCCCAATCTGGCGACATGGGCGCCATGGGGCAATTGCTCTGCGGCGGACTCATGCAAAGTCACTTCGCGGACGGCGAACTGACGGATGATGAGGTTACGCAGGCCGAGGAGGTGCTCGAATTTCTGCGCGAGAACCCCCGCGCTCCGATGGGAGCGGTCGGGCAATTCCTCGAGACACACAGGGACCTCCGGCTTGAAGTGAATCGATTCGCCAACAGTCTGCTCACCGCGCCCCCGAAGTGACCGAGGTTCAGGAGAAATCGTGAGCGAACGTAGAGGCGATCTCTATGCCAAATGCTCATGCAATGGATGATCGGAATGATGCGGAACAGCCTGCGTCACGCCGATGGTTGCAGGGGTGCGCCATCGGCTGCGCCGTTGCCGCATTCCTATCTGCGTTGATTGGGGCATTGGGCGCCGTGCTGATCGCCAACCTCGCGGGCATGATCGGACGGATCTCCGCCGAAACCCTGGCGGCCGAGCTCGCGCTTCGATACGACCAGCTTAAGCAGGCGGACAGATTGCCCGAGGGGCATGAGGATCTGTTTGACGCCGTATTTCGCGCTTCGCAGCAGGAGGGGGCTTCCATGTGGGTCGTACTGGCGTGCACGGCCGTTATCGAGCGCGGCGTCGAGGACGGCCTGTTTACCGCCCGGGAGCGGGTACAGTTGGAGGACGTGCTGCGGCTTGCCGAGCGCAATCGCGGCGCAAACGAAGCGGAAGTGCGGGCACTGACGCGGCGGTTTGCCGGGCTTGATCGACGAATCGAGCAGATTCTCCGGCGTCCTTTCACCGTTGAGGGCCCGGGCCCGCGGCCGCGTTTACCGGCGCCAGAACGCCGGAACGAACAGGACGAGAATCGGGATCAGCTCGAGGCGCCCGAGCAGCATGGTGAGTGAAAGGAACATCGTTCCGCCCGGCCCGATGAGGTGGAAGTCCCGGACAGCGCCCACGTGTTCGAGCCCCGGACCGCAATTGTTAAAGCAGGCGGCGACGGCCGAAACCGCGCTTTCGAAGGGCAGTCCGTAGTAAGACATCACCAGACATCCCAGCGCGAACCACATCATATACAGACAGAAAAAGATCAGCGCTTTGCGTTGGATGTCATCGCTGACGACTTCCCCATTTATGCGCAACGGCCGGACGGTTTTGGGCCGGAACGTGGATTCGAGCCGATAATAGACCAGCTTCAGAAACATCAGCACGCGCACAATCTTGATGCCGCTCGAGGTGGATCCGGCGCTGCCGCCGAGGCACATCAAAACCACGAGCACCATTTTGGAAAAAAACGGCCACCGATCAAAATCTTCCGTCACGTAGCCTGTATCGGTCACGCACGAGGTGACTTGGAATACCGCAACGCGAAACGCCTCGCCGACATCGGAATACGTTCGCGGAGCGTCCACGGGCTCAAACGCCGCGCCACCCTGCGGATACGTTCCGCTGACTCCCGTTAGATTGAGCGTCACCAAGAACGTGGCAATCACCAGTATCGTCAAATACAGGCGCCATTCGGAGTCTCGGAATATCGCCTTCCAATCTCCCAGATACATCTGGGCGAACAGGCCGAAATTGGTGCCGCCAATGATCATGAACGCAATCGTGATGACCTCGACGGAAAGGCTGTCGAACGCCGCGATGCTGTCCTGTTTGGTCGAGAACCCGCCGGTCGCCAGCGCCCCGAACGCATGACACAGCGAATCGTACAGGTCCATCTGCGCAATAAGGTAGCAGGACACGTTGATGACCGTGAGAAACATGTACACTTTGAACAGGAGGAGCGCATTATCGCGAAAACGCGGCCGCAGGCTGCTCGCGGCAGGGCCGGTCGTTTCGGATTTCACCAGCAGCTTCCCGCCGGCAGTGAAATACGGCAGGACCGCGATGAACATGATGACGATGCCGATCCCGCCCAGCCAGTGCGTGAAGGATCGCCAGAACAGTATGCTCTTGGGAACGGCCTCGATGTCGGCAATGACGGTCGACCCCGTCGTGGTAAAGCCGGAAACGCTCTCGAAGAAGGAGTCGATTGGACCGAGGGTGCCCGACAGCATGTAGGGGACCGCTCCAAACGCGCACGCGAGCATCCAGGTGACGCTTACCAGCGCGACGGCCTCGCGCTCGTACATGAAGCTCGGCGCACCCCGCCCGAGCCGCAACAGCGCAAGGCCCGCGACGACACAGATCACGAGTGAAGCGGCGAATGCGCCGAGTGGCCCCCGCTCCTCGAAGTGGACCGCCCACCCCGCGGGAACCAGCATCAGCATACCCACTGCGGTGCAGATGAAACCCAAGTATTTTAGGACGAGTTTATGATTCATGGCCAATCGCGCCGCCGCCACCCGCCTGCCGGTCGTATCCGCGCTGAAGGGCCACGGTTTTCGTCGAGAAGACAAAGCTCCGCCGACCGGTCCTTCATGCGCCTATACGTCGGGCCGCCAGGCCGATCGAGCGGCCTCCACGAGCAATTCTTTCCGCGTGTGCTCAAGTGCGCTCTCCACCGCGTTTGCTGTTGCGGTCCACGCTCGTCGCAGACGGGTGACGGGAAATGCGGACTACGTGGCCGGCAGCAACACGACCTTACCCACACTTTTTCGATCCGAGATGAATTGCTGCGCGTCCGCGGCGTTCGCGAGCGGAAACGTGTGTTTCGCCACAAAGCGGAGTTTGCCGGCGCCGAGCCATTCGTGCAGATCGCGGATGGCGTTCATCATCGCTTCCGCATCGCCCGCGTAGCCCATGAGATGGAAGCCCGACACGGTGTAATTGTTAGGCAGCAGTTGCAGGGTCGTCACGCTGGACGGCTGCCGGCTGGCCACGCCGATGGTGATAAGTCGGCCTCGCGACTTCAGGCATTTCAGGCTCTTGTCGAACACGTCTCCGCCTACGGACTCGACTATCAGTTCGCAACCCGCCCCGTTCGTAATCCGCTTCACTTCCGTGACAAAGTCCCGCTTGGCGTAATTGATGGGATAATCGCAATTCAGTTCGGCAAGCAGTTCACACTTCTCGTCGCTGCTGCACGTCCCGATGACGGTGGCCCCGACGTTCTTTGCGATCTGCACCATCACCGAGCCCAACCCGCCGGCGGCCGCGTGCAGCAGAACGGTGTGGCCGGCCTTGAGGCCCGCCAAGGTCAACAACGCATGATAGGCCGTCAAGTACTGGCAGGGGATCGCCGCGGCCTCCGCGAAACTCAAACCGGCCGGTTTGGGAAGCAAGCGGGCCGCATCGGCCACCACGTATTCGCTGTAGCCGGCCTCGCAGATGCCCAGGACTTCGTCGCCCGGCTTCCACTGGGTTACGTCGTCCGCCACGCGCTCGACTACGCCCGAGACCTCGAATCCTGCACCGAACGGTGGTTTGGGGCCGTTCGGGTACAGCCCCTCCCGTTGCATGATGTCGGCATAATTGATGCCCGCCGCCGCAACTTTTACCAGGGCTTGTCCCTCCGCCGGTTCGGGCGCGGGCACGTCTTCCACCGCGAGCACTTCCGGCCCGCCGAATCGAATGACTGAAACACGCATCATGATGCTGTCTTTCCAAATACCGTGTTGATGGGTACACGAGAGGGAGGACAATACACGGCCCCTAGAATACCAGAAGTTATCGATGGATGCATGCTTGCAGGGTCGCGGCCGGCGCGGGTACGCCTCAGGAGTCGAGTACGCACTGCGTCAGACGCGGTAGGGTTTCCCCGGCCGGGCCCTCGAGGAACGCGTCCGTGACCGTGTCGGTGAAATGGGTGCGTTCCGTGTTGGACTCGATGATGTACGCGCCGTTGGCCTTGGCGGTATGCGGCAGTTCCGCGGCGGGATAAACCTGCGCCGACGTGCCGACCACGATCATGACGTCGCATTTTTGCGCCAGCGCCGACGATTCGTACAGCGCGTACGGCGGAATGTCCTCGCCGAACATCACCACGTCGGGCTTCATCAGATTGTTGCAGCGGTGACATAGGGGCGGCGAGTTCGTCACATTTTCCGGGTTGATGGGTCGGCGCGCACGGCATTTCAGGCATACAAGACGGCCCGCGTTGCCGTGATACTCGATAACGGTTCGGCTTCCCGCCAGTTGGTGAAGGTTGTCCACATTCTGCGTGATTACCGCATCGAGAAACCCCGCTTGCTCAAGTTTGGCCAGCGCTTCGTGTCCGGGGTTGGGTCCGCAACCACGCACGAGCGTGGCCAGTTCGCACCAAAACCCCCATACCTTGTTCGGATTCTCGATGTATGCGTCGATGCTTGCGTATTCCTCCGGCGAGTATCTCGCCCAAATGCCCTCGGGTCCGCGAAAGGTCGGTATCCCGCTTTCGGCGGAGATGCCCGCGCCCGTGACCGCAATGACGCAATCGCCGCGATGAATGGCTACCGCGGCCTGCTCGTATTCGTTGCTCATGACGGCGGCCGGATGGAATCCAATCCGCCCATGTATGGACGAAGCGCTTCGGGAATGGCCACGGAGCCGTCGCCCTGCTGATAGTTCTCGAGAATCGCGACCACGGTGCGACCGACCGCCAATCCGGACCCGTTCAGGGTGTGCACGAACTCGGGTTTCTTGCCCCGACGGAAGCGGATGTTCGCCCTGCGCGACTGAAAGTCGGTGAAGTTGGAACACGAACTGATTTCCCGGTATGCGTTCTGTCCGGGCAACCACACTTCAATGTCGTAGGTTTTCGCGGATGCGAAACCCAAATCGCCCGTGCACAAGCTCACCACCTGATACGGAAGCCCCAGCTTTTGCAGGATGCGCTCCGCGTCCGCGGTCAGGGACTCGAGTTCGGCGGAGGAACTTTCCGGCGTCGTGAATTTCACCAGTTCGACTTTGTTGAATTGGTGCTGGCGGATCATGCCCCTGGTGTCTTTTCCGTACGAGCCGGCCTCGCTCCGAAAGCAAGGGGAATAGGCGGCATATCGGAGTGGCAGGTCCTCCGCCCGAAGAATTTCGTCGCGGTGTATATTGGTGACGGGCACCTCCGCGGTGGGAACCAGAAACAAGTCCCTGCCTTCGTTTCCGATCACGAACAGGTCTTCCTTGAATTTGGGCAACTGCCCCGTACCGCGCAAGCTATCGGAATTCGCCATGAAGGGCGGCAAGACCTCGGTGTAACCGTGTTCGGCCGTATGGACGTCGAGGAAGAAGTTGATCAGCGCGCGTTCCAATCGCGCGCCGGCGCCCATCGAAAGGCAGAACCGCGCGCTCGCGATTTTGGCGGCCCGTTCGAAATTCAGAATCCCTAACGCAGCGCCCAGATCGACATGGTCCTTCGGTTCAAAGTCAAAGCGAGGCGGTTCGCCCCAGGTTCGTTCGACGCGATTGTGACTCGCATCCGGACCCACGGGTACGCTGCCGTCCACCAGGTTCGGGATCGCGAGCAGGCCGTCCTGCACGTCGGAGTCCACCCGGCGGACCTCCTCCTCCAGTTCCTTGATCCGCGCGCTTACCGATTTCATCGTGGCGAGGACGGCGGCAACGTCCTGTTTGTCCCGCTTCAATCGGGCGATTTCTTCGCTTGCCTTGTTCTGCTGTGCGCGCAACTGTTCCATGTCGAACTGAAGTTCTCGGCGCTTCGCGTCGGTCCTCAGCACGGCCTCCAGGTCCATCGGGGCCCCGCGTTTCGCCAGGCAGTCGCGCACGATTTCCGGCTGTTCGCGTATTAGTTTGATGTCGATCATTGGGTCAAGGTCTCATTCCCGTGCTCGTGCGGGATCGACCCGGCAATCCTAACGGTTCTTGTTTCGCAAGATGTCCAGGATTCGGTCCAAGTCGTCCAGCGAGTAGTACTCGATTTCGATCTTCCCTTTCGTCATATCCTTGCCCTGCGGCCGTAATGCGACACGCGTCCCGAGGCTGTGGCGCAGTTCATCTTCGAGCGCCACGATATTGGGATTCCTGGCCTGAATGGCTTTTCGGCGCGCCGGATCCGGAGCGGCCATCTTCTCTACTTGGCGTACCGACAGCCCCCGCTCGATGATGGCCTTGCACGCCGCGATTTGCTCCCTTGCCGTGGGCAGCGCAAGCAGGGCCCTCGCGTGCCCCATACTGATGGCGCCCTCGGCGACGCCGCGCTGGACACTTTCCGGCAATTGCAGCAGCCGCATCGTGTTTGTGATCGTGGCGCGCTTTTTGCCCACCTCCACGGCCATCTGTTCCTGCGTCCATCCCAGTTCGCTGATCAACGTTTGATATGCGTGCGCGAGTTCAATCGGATTCAAGTCTTCCCGCTGGATGTTCTCGATCAGCCCGAACTTGAGCATCTCCGAATCGGACACGTCCCGTACGATGGCGGGCACGGTGCTCAAGCCGGCGAGGATGCTGGCGCGGACGCGGCGTTCGCCGCTGACAATCTCATATCCGCCATTCACTTGGCGGACGATTATGGGCTCGAACACACCGTCGCGCCGGATTGAATCGGCCAGTTCGTTCAGGGTCTCCTCGTTGAACGAACGTCGCGGCTGTTTTGGGTTCGGTTTCAGCGTGTGCGGGTCAAGCTGCAGGACCTGGCCGCCCGCGGCAACCGGTTGCGGTTCGGCCAACTGAGGCACCGCGTCGTTTTCGGATGGGCCGGGAATCAGCGCGCCCAGTCCGCGCCCCAAGCCCCCTTTTTTCGGCTTAAGCACGCCCAATGACCTCCCTGGCGAGGGCCTGATACGCGAGCGCACCCGGCGATCGGGCGTCGTAATGAATGACGGGTTTGCCAAAACTCGGCGCTTCGCTCAATGTGACGTTGCGCGGTATGACGGTTTCGTACACCTTGCTACCCAGATGGGCGCGAACATCGTTCACGACCTGCCTCGACAGATTGGTATGCGTATGCATCGTCAGCAGCACCCCATCCACGCGCAGCCCCGGATTGAGACTGTCGCGGACCAGCTTGATCGTCTGGAGCAGTTCGCTCAGCCCCTCCAGCGCATAATACTCGCACTGCAACGTGATCATCACTCCATTGGCCGCAACAAGGCCGTTGACTGTCAGCAGGCTCAGCGACGGCGGGCAGTCGATCAGAATGTGTTCGTATCGGTCGCGCACGCCTTCGAGACATTGGCGCAACTTGTATTCCCGCCCCTCCATCATGACAAATTCGACTTCGGCCCCGACGAGCTGCCGGTTTGATGGGACCAACTCCAGGTTAGGTAGGGATGTGGGCTGAATCGTCTCGCCAAGCGTAGCCGCGCCGATCATCGCATCGTACAGCGTGTGTTCGACTTGGTTCTTGTTGATGCCGAGGCCGCTGGTGGTATTTCCCTGCGGGTCCAGATCCAACAGAAGCACTCTTTTCCCCGCATCGGCCAGACACGCCGACAGGTTGATAGCCGTCGTGGTCTTCCCGACCCCGCCTTTTTGGTTCGCTATCGCGACGATTCGACCCACTTTCCTATCCGATTGCATGGAAACATGCGCACGCCGTCCGTAGTCCAATGCGGTGGAAACCCCGTGTCAAATCGGGGGTAAAACGACCCGCCCCATAAGCGGTGTATGATAAGGGCCAAACGGTTCCATGTCAAAGGTTCCGATACGAATTGGACGCGAGATTCTCGTGTCCCGAAACGCTGGGAGCGGAAGGTAACGAGATGCTACAATTGGGTCTGAATCGGTACAAGGTGTGCGTTCCATGACCTTTGCGGAATATTTCGCAATCGCGCTCGATTCGCTCGCGCAGAACAAAGTCCGTTCGTTTCTGACCATGATCGGCGTCACGATCGGCGTACTGGCGGTCGTGCTGTTGGTGGCGCTGGGGGAGGGCGCCCAGAAATACGTTGCCAAGGAATTCGCCGACATGGGCACCAATCTGCTCATCATTACACCCGGCAAACAGGAAACCTCGGGCATGATGCCGATCGTCGCGGGCAGTTTCCGCAAACTGACGCACGAAAATGCGAAGGAAATAAAGAGGCGCGCGGTGGGTGTGAAAGACGTTTCGCCGGAGGTGGTCGGCGCGGGGGCTGTCCGCTTCGGCGACCGGGAACGGAACTGCATGATCCTGGGGGTTTCGCCCGCATTGGAGAGAATCCGCGACATGCACGTCGAGACGGGGCGCTTCCTCGACGACAAGGACCTCGAGAAAAACAATCGGGTCTGCGTTCTCGGGGCGCAACTAAAAGACGAACTTTTCGGCACGGCGAACCCGTTGGGCGAACGCGTATCGATCAACCGCAGCAAGCACCTCGTCGTCGGGGTAATGGAGCGCAAGGGGGTCACGCTGGGCATAAACGCCGACGATATTGTGATCGTGCCGCTGCTGAGCGGACAGCAGATGTTCTACGGAGGAGAGGACGAACTCTACCAGATTGTCGTGCAGGCGAACAGCCCGGAAGAGACGCATGCGGCCGCGGAGTCAATCCGCCAGATTCTCACGGCGGCCCATGATTACACCGAGGACTTCACGATCATCGACCAGACCTCGATGCTGTCGACGCTCGACAAGATCTTCGTTGCGTTGAAGGTG
Source organism: Candidatus Hydrogenedentota bacterium (assembly GCA_045863315.1). Classification (GTDB taxonomy): domain Bacteria; phylum Hydrogenedentota; class Hydrogenedentia; order Hydrogenedentales; family SLHB01; genus JABWCD01. Next base: position 8,993 of record BTUX01000167.1, read on the forward strand.
ATGCTTTCGGGCATTGCGTCGATCTCGTTATTGGTTGGGGGCATCGGGATCATGAACATCATGCTGGTGTCGGTGCGTGAACGCACGCGCGAGGTCGGCATTCGCAAGGCGGTTGGCGCGACGCGCCGCGATATCGGCCTGCAGTTTGCTATCGAGGCCGTTACCTTGAGCTGCCTTGGGGGAGTCTTCGGCATTCTGCTCTCCTACGTGGGCACCTACAGCATGCGGTTGGCGTATCCTTCGTTTCCGATATCCGCATCGGCGTGGTCGATTATTGTCGCCTTTGCTTTTAGCGCGACCGTGGGAGTATTCTTCGGTGCGTATCCCGCGCTGAAAGCCGCCGGCGTCGACCCGGTCGAGGCCTTGCGGTATGAGTAACACGCTACCGACGCCGCAGTATCCAGGGGCGCGTTAAAGCGGGGTCTATTCGTCCCGAGCAAACAAATGTGGGGATTCGGGCCGACAGACGCGCGGGGTTATCGTTAGAGGGCCGGCCCGCGGGCCGGCAAAGGGAAGGCTCCTGCCATGAAGGAAGTTCCAAGTTGGGTAGCCGGCGTGTTAGTTCTCGGCATTGTGGCGGTGTTCATCTACCCGCCCAGATACGAAGTGACAAGCAACTCCAAGGGTGGTATCGTCCGCACCTTCTCCGGTTGGCATGCAATCTGGAAGGCCCCACAGCAAGCGACCGGCGAGGATGCGCGCCCTATTCGATATGAGTTTCACACGACGTACATCACACTCGAGATCTTGGTGGTCGCCCTGATTGCCCTGGGGATTGCCGCGCTCGCGGGCAAGCGGAAGGTCGAAAGCGTGGTCTCCGATCCCGAGCAACAGGCGCCGCCGCAGCCCGGCCCGTAACGGCCCCTTAGTGTTTCGATGCGCGCGTTCGATCACGACTATGTGAACGAACTCATCACGCGGCTCGGGCGAATCGATCCCGAATCCACACCCCGGTGGGGCACGATGTCCCGTGACAAGATGATCGCCCATCTGTGCGCGACCGTGCGATTCGCCAAAGGCAAAGGGCCGGCCTTGCCCTATGTCGGGAATTGGTTCAGCAGCCGCGTGCTCGGTCCACTCGTGCTGAACGGCATCCTGAAGCTGCCCACGAACGTCGGGATTCCCCAGCCCGCGGGAGAACCGGCTGCCGCGCCCCACGGCGACATCGAAGCGCTGCACGCCGAGTTGGAGGATTATCTGAATCTCGTCCAAGCGGGCGCGCTGTCCCCGCCGCCGCACCCCTTGTTTGGCGATATCGGAATCGACGGGTGGGCGAGGTTGCACGTCCTGCATTTCGAGCATCATCTGAGGCAGTTCGGCGCTTGATCCTCGATTGGCTTGGCGCTGCTGCGAGCGCCGGGCCCCGATGCCTGGAGTTCCGCATGCAAGTGCAAGACTTCGCTTGCCACATAGTCTCGGTGCCGGCGGGCGGCGGTCGCCATGAGGACCATGACGATGACGACGATGGCGACGCCTTGGCACAAGGCGAGTGCGGTATCGAACACGCTCGACGAGTTTCGGAGCAGCACGCCGCTCACGCCC